>NZ_JAPCZO010000028.1:0-102392 GCF_025941625.1 Rhizobium acaciae | reverse complement strand
TGAATGTGCAGCAGAGCCTCGCGCACCGCGGACGCGAGCCCTTCGGCACGCGGCGTAGGGATAAATTCGCGGCCAACCATCGTAAACAGCTCATCTTGGAAATAGGCGCGCAACCGGGCGACCGACGCGCTCATGGCCGGCTGGCTCAGGTTAATGCTGCGTGCCGCTGCCGTGAGATTACGCTTGGCCATCAAAGCGTCGAGCACGACCAGGAGATTTAGATCAAGGCCCTTGAACCGCATGTCTCTTTATCCATAGTCACCTATCAGAATTTCTTGTTAGTGATACAAATTGTCTTTAGTAGTGAGGTATGGAACTTTCATGCGCGAATTGCACATTGAACGCGAATCTGGATATACCGGTGTCAGATTGCGGACGCGCGGTGGGCAATGCGAGCGATCCAACCTCGCGTCGCGCCGATTTTCAGCGCGTGAATGCTCGGCCTTTCGTCATCCCATGCCGGTAGCTCGACCTGTTCGGTCGAGAGCGTCTGGCGGTCGACGGCACCGCATCAAGGTCGGTCAATAGCGAGGAGCGACGTAACCGTCCGGCGAAGACCGCAGGCTACGTCCTTCAGGTTTTTGAGCGTAGTTTGCGGGTCCATTTCTTGGCGAGAGCCAGGAGGGCGAGTTCGATCGCGGGTTTGTCGATGACATCGGTGTCGAATTGGTTGCCGCCCCACCCTTCGATGAGTTCTTCATGGCGTTCATGATCGGGATCAGCAAGCGCTTCTATGAACTCTCGATAGCCCCACGGTCCGCCGATATCCTCGGGTGGGCAATGAAGTCGAGGTTCATTATCGATGGCATCCGTATTTGGGCCAGAGGGTTTCCATTCGCGGCGTCGAAGAACGAGCGACTGGTCGGTGTCTGAGGGTTTTGGCGCCCGCAGGTGTCGTGGTCTCGATTTCGGGGTGGACGTAGAATTACTCAGGAGGAAGACGATGAGATCCCGCAATACGCTGATGCCGGCGTCAGGCCGGCAGCTCGACCTGATATTCAAACCCCGGACGCTCGACGGACTGAGCGACGAGGACCGCAAGAAGGCGGTATCAACTCTGGCTTGCCTGCTAATGCAGGCGGCCGGTCTGGTCACCGAGGAGCTCAACGATGACCAGCACCGATTTGATTCCGACAGCGCTGCTCGCGCGCAAGGCAGTCGTTTATGCGCGGCAATCCACGCAGTCGCAGGTTATGACCAATCTGGAAAGCCAGCGACGGCAGTACGATCTTGTTGACGTCGCGCGACAAGGCGGCTTCAGCGACATTGAGGTGATCGACGACGACCTGGGGCGCTCTGCCAGCGGAACGGTCGCGCGCGCCGGCTTCGGCGTGAGCGCCTGTCAGGAAGACCTACGAGAATGTGATCCGCAGACGCGTCTCCTTGTTTCGGACGGATCTTCTCCATAGTGTGCCCTATAAACTGCGGAGAACCTCCCGAACTGAAAGAATCCCCATCTCAGGCAGATTTCTTTCACAAGCATACGGTTTTCTGGATCGAGCAGGTCCTCCCGTGCTGCCCGTAACCGAAGCATCTGTAAATAGGCTGCAGGTGTTGTTTCCTTAAAAGCACGAAAACCCGCTTCGAGTGCTCGGGTAGAAACACCAGCTGCTTCGGCCACTATGGGCATTGTAATTGGCCGGTTGATATTGGCGTGCATGAACTCGATCCCGCGGCGGACATGTCCGGGAGCAATCATGCGGGGCATCTTATCTATGAGATGCGACAACCGATGAGGCACCATCCTTATTACAACATCGGCTAGCGTCTGCGTAATATGTGACATCGCTACGGGAGACTGAATGAGGGGCCCATTATCGCGTATTCCGTCGATGATCGCTTCCGCGATTTTGCCGATTGTCCTACCAACTGGAGTTGAGAGATCCACTTCGGGCAACAGGTCGAGCGAGCCATTAAACGGCACATCGAAAGTTTCGCCAATGGTCCGTTGGATCAAAGACCAATTAAGCAGCAACTCATCAATCAGGTTGGATTGCCCATGCATTGAGATGATGTCAGGCTCGAAATTCCTGTAAAGAAGCAATTTGCCTTGTCCGGCTTCAGACATGCGCGAGCCGTACGTAACCCCCATGCCACCTCTGCGCGGCACCACAAGCGATAGGTACTCTGTTGCATCGGAATACCACTGAGTGCGGAACTGAAACCCTGTCTGATGATAACCCGTAATCAATACTGCGCTTTCGCAGGCCGTAAGATCGAGGCCCCAATGGAAGTCTTGAGCACGATCGACGAGTGCGGCGTCGAATGTGCCGAAAACCCCTCCGAGGGTTTCGATCATGCTATCGAACGTCGAGCCACGATATCGAAAAACTGCATTATCGGCGCTATTTTCCATCATGTATTCTCCGGACTCAGTATCCCTGCTTTCAACGCTCCTGCAGGTTCAATGGCCGAGGATCGCAAGATGTGCGCCAAGCACACTTGATTACCGCTTTAGAGCCGCCTTGACAAATGAGAGTTTCTGCAGCCCAAAAAGAAAATTGTTCGGACGATGCTCGCATGAAACTTTGCCCCAAATATAAGCCCATCATCAGTGAAATCATAGGTCGGATTGTGTAGGGGCGCGGACTCCCTCCCGTTGCCGAAGAAGCATCCGGACGCGATCGTCCTGCCGGGCGGCGACGGGCGCTTCGAGCAAGGGCGTGACCACGCGCAGCGCCACCTCTCTCTTCACAGGCGCCGGGCCCAGGCGCCACACCGCCACGCATGAAATCGCTGCGCCACCGGTGACGAAGTGAAAAGGCGAGAAGATCGGCCGCTGGACGCGGGAAATCTTCACGCGCACTGACAAGGCGAAGGGCTTTGAGGTTCTGTTGAACGCACTTTTGCGGCATTAGGTAGCAAAGGCCACCAAAAAAATGGCTTATGTGTTTGAACTAAAACAGAAAACCGTCGCGGATAACGTTGGATGCTGGACTCTGGTTGGTGACACGGGCGGTTGCTTCGGGCCGAAGAGGAATTACTACCCGGCTCCGTGAGGTCCTGCACCAAAGATTGAAGGCCGACCGCTTGGCAAGTGGCCGGCCTTCAATCAGTTTCTGGAAGCACGCGATCAGGCGGCTATGTGCTTCTCTTCCCTATCTACGAATTCGATACGGAGGCTCTTGCCGAACACGGCCGCAGCCCTGCACAGGGTGTGCATCGAGATGCTCGTGTTCACCGGATCAAGAAGGCGATTCACCTGCGTCCGGCTCGTTTTCATCGCATCCGCGAATTCCGACTTCGACATTCCCCGCTCGGCGATGTTCTGCTCCATTTGCCAAGCGATCACTTTCTTGATGGCGAGTTCATCAACTTCGTCAAGGATGCCTTCTTCCTCCAAGAAGCTCTCGAAGCTCGAGCCGATAGGGCTCCTAAGGTCATCTTCGCTCATTTTTCGCGTTCCTTTTTCTTCTTCAGTTGCTCAAGTCGTCGTTCGGACTCTCGTTTTCTATCCCGTGCAGTATCGACGTCGACTTTCGGGGGCACTTGGTCTTTCTTTATGATCCCGTGCAGAAGGATCATTCGCGATCCTTCCATGTAGAAGAACACCCTGGCGATCTTATCCTTGAGAGTGATCCTAACCTCCCAAAGACCGTCGCCAAGGCCATCGCAAGTAGGCATCCCTAACGGCCACCCATACTCAGCCGTTCGGACTTCGACCGCTATCGCTTGGCGCTCGTCTAACGTTAGGGCTTTAAGCCATTCTCGAACAGGCTCCTTCCCTCTCGGCGTCTGATAGAATTCCGCGACGATTGTCTTCTTGGGTCGATCGACTGCTTTCTTCATAACGAGGTGTACCAAAAATGGTTCATGGGGACAAGCCTTTTCTTTGCAATCCATAGAAGCAGCCATTACCCGCTCTCGGTTGAATATTGGTTCACATACACGGGTGCGTGGCTTGGTCTTATCTCTCGAGCGAGGCAGCAGAGCGCGTATCGCAGTTTTTTCAATTAACTATTTGTTCTTCGTCCCGATCGACTCCTGGGCGGATTCCAGGTAAAAACTTGGGCATGTTCAGGACGATACGCATACAGCTCTGATCCCCCGCGGCCATGGTCGGTCGCCGATCTGTTGTGCCTGCCGTCGACCTCTGGAGCCTGAACACGACCCTCATCGCAACCGCCGCCATTGCCCATCGCTCCCACGCTGAGGTGTTGACCGTCAATGCCTTGGGCGGGGGCTTGGAGATACGCCCGGCCTTCCTCGGGATCGCGGAGGGGTTGAGCGATGGCGAACCCCGAAGACACACCCAAGGGCCAGCATTTCCTGCTGTCGCCAGAGTGCCGAACGCTGACGGTGCTCGATCTCGCCAAGATGCGGGATACGACTGCTTACAACTGGTTTAAGCGCCTTCGCTGGCCGAGACCGGGGGCGAACCTTACTGCCCAAAGTGCGGAACGGTACGGTGCCACACGATGAGCCGTAATCGCTTCAAGTGCACTGAGAAGACCTGCAAGGCCGTGTTCAGCGTCACGTCGGGCACGGTCTTCCATGCGCGCAAGCTGAGCTTCAAGAAAATGCTCATCGCCATCTGGTTCTCGGCGAACTCGGTGAAAGGCAAGGCGGCGCTCCAGCTCTCGCGCGAGATCGGCGTCCAATACAAGTCCGCCTGGGTCCTTCTCATGAAGCTGCGCGAGGCTATCGCCTGGCGCAGGGAGGAGATGCGGCTCGATGGCGAGGTCGAGATTGACGGCAAGTATGCCGGCGGCCACATCCGTCCTGAGAACAAGGCCGAGGACCGCATCGATCGCCGGCTCAAGAAATACCAGAACATGAAGCGTCTGTGCGCCCTCGCCATCCGCCAGCGCGGACTGGGCGGGCAGACGTTCACCCGAATTATTCAGGACGAGGACAGCAATGCAGCCTGGGCGGCCGTCCGGGATCACGTGTCGCGGGAAGCAACGGTCTTCGCTGAAGCACGGCAGCTACAACGACCTGACTGGCCTGAACAAGCTACAGCGCGTCAACCACTCGAATGCCTATCAGACCGACGATGGCACAAACACCAATCAGGTCGAGAGCTTCTTCTCAAGGGTCCAACGAGCCTACGTCGGCATTCACCACCGGTTTTCGTTGAAGTATTTCGACTGGTACGTAGCCGAACTCGCGTCGCGTGAGGATAGTCGGCAGGTGAGTAACCGAGGCCATACGTTCCAGGTGTTAGGCAAGGCACTGTCCCGCCCGACATCGCGCTATCTGTGCGGGTACTGGCAGGGCAACAAGCCGCCTGACCTGATCTGGGGAGGCTAAGCGGCGACCTCCCACAGAACCTTCCGGCCGTCGAACTGACCCGATTGCCGCACGCGTCCTGCAGTCGTTAGTTGGGTCAGGACTGCCGACAGGCGATGTGCGATGACCGAGAGGTTCTCTGGGTCGTTCGGGATGCTGAGCTTGGTTACAAACTTCGCGGCCCAGTCAGTCACCGAAATCGGTTCTCCTATTTCGCGGAGGACCTCCAATACGGCTTGGCGCTTGTTTACGCCGTTCATCGCCGCTTTCACCTCGGATGACGACGCCTTGACCTTTCGAGACCGATCGAGACGTCCCGTCTGCGGCAGCGCCGACGCTCGGTAGTCAGGCTCATAGCTCAGGATGATACGATCCAGCGCGCCCATCAGTTCCTGGATGTCGACCCGCTCTCTTTCAAGCTGCTGCAACCTTTCGGTCAAGGCGGCCCGCTTCTGCTTCAACTCGTACGCTACACTCATTCGAGGCCCCGTTTTAACTGGACCCAAGGTAGTCGGGATGCCGTTTCAGGTCTGGTGGTTTTTGCTACCTAATGCCGCACTTTTGCGTGGCTTCGCCTCAGCCGAGGCATTGATCATCGTCGCCTATATTCGCCTTGATCACGCGTCGCCTCGCAAGCTGCTGCTGTCCTTGACGTCTTTCCGAGGCCCATTCTCAGTTAGAATTGCAGGCTTTCACATCCACTGCGCGAATATAGTTCATCCAAACAATTGATTTTACCAATCTTTTGGATTGCTGCATTCACTCGGAGACCGGCACTTAGCGCGCTAGGCCAGCTCATTGAGTCGTGTCGTTTAAGCATTGGCCGCGGATTGGTAACCTCGCTCGGTTCCCCCACTAGTTCCCGGTAACAGTGCCCGGCGGGAGCAGACGAGGCAGATCTTATAGGGAGACCGCAGGCGTAAGATGGTGAATTGGATCGATGGCATTCTGTACTGCCACTTAGAACCGGATATCTTCGGGCGGGCGCCGACGTCCGTTTTTTCTCAGGAGTTCCCTGACAACCACATTCTCGCGGTCGGTCATCAATCGTCCCGTCCAAGGGCGAGGTTGCCGAGCTGTCCCGGAACGGATGCACATCACGAACGGTGGGACTCGTATCGCCGATGTTTCCCTCTGCGCCATCCCAAACATTGAAGCGTCGATCGCGGCGGACTAGCGGCCAGCCGTAGCTCACTCCGCCATCATTGGAAACGGAATAGACGGCACAGATATCAAGCTTGCGCTTGGCCTACGTCGGTTTGAGCAGATGCCGCCTCGGTCGAGGCGGGGTTTATCGGCTCCATGCCAAATTCGGTATCCCGGCCTGTGTTGCTGCAGTCAACTAGATCGAAGTCGTCTCGCAGCTGTCCTGCCTCCGGTGAGAGGCTTGTTACTTCTTTCCATGCAGTCAGTTCGATCTTGCTGATGACATCCTCCAGTACTCCAGCTTGAGCTGGAAGTGCAGTTCAATTCCGACCTCACCTTTCGCCATAACGCCATGGATAAACGATGACATGCGGTTCAAGGGCCTTGACCTAAATCTCCTCGTCGCGCTCGACGCTCTGACGACGGAACGTAAACTCACCGCGGCGGCTCGCAGCATTAACCTGAGTCAGCCGGCCATGAGCGCGGCAGTCGCCCGGTTGCGCGCCTATTTCCGAGATGAGCTGTTTACGATGGTTGGCCGCGAACTTATCCTAACACCGCGTGCGGAACGACTAGCTCCCGTGGTGCGCGAGGCTTTGCTGCACATTCAGTTCTCCATTATTGCGTGGGATCATTTTAACCCAGCCCAATCGCATCGCCGTTTCAGGATCATCCTTTCCGACCACGTCACGCTCGTATTTTTCGAAAAGATCGTGGAGCGAGTTGCGCGGGAGGCGCCGTCCATCAGCTTCGAATTGCTGCCTCCTGCGGACGAGCCCTGCAAGCTTCTCCGGCGCGGCGACGTCGATCTTCTAATTCTTCCGGAAATTTTCATGTCGGGCGGGCAACCTATAGCGGCATTGTTCGACGAGACACTCGTGTGCGTGGGCTGTCGCACCAATAAGCAGCTGGAGCAGCCGCTTACATTCGAGAAATACATGTCGATGGGGCACGTTGCGGCCAAATTCGGGAATGCGCGAAACGTCGACGAATGGTATTTGCTCGAGCACGGCCTTAGAAGGCGCATCGAAGTCGTCGTTCAAGGCTTCAGCATGATTCCGCCGGTGCTATCGGGCACAGACCGAATAGCGACCATCCCCTTGCGGCTGGTTGAGCATTTCGCAAAAAGATTTCCCCTACGAATTGCCGAACTGCCGCTGCCGTTCAGCGCCTTCACCGTGGCCATGCAATGGCCCGCCCTTCACAACAGTGATCCGGCAAGCATCTGGATGCGTGAAATAATTAAGCAGGAGGCCTCAGGCATGACGTCTCCGTGTGGGATGGGGGACTGCGGCATTGATGCGAGATCATTGCCCCCAGAGTGATTCGTGAATGCGCGGGGCTTTCGTCTCAGCCATAACTCGGACGAACTGAGATCATGGCCTCCAAAGAGCTTATATTCAGGATGTGGATTGCTGTCATTTAAACAATCCATTTTGAAATCTTCTCAAAATGTTATTAGAATAAAGATGAAGCTGTAGACAACACAGACAGGAAGTTTTTGGGCGCACCATTGTCGTCCTGTGTCGACAGTTGGTTATTGGCCCACGATCACCATCTCAAGGGGCGTTTCATGCCACTGACGCCGCGATCAATCGCGACGAGCTCGCGATGCGGCACTCAATCGTAGCCTTAGCAACTACTTCAGTGCTTTCTGCAATGTTATCGTCGCGTTCTAAAGCCTCAACAAGTACAGTTCGACTGCGAGGCCCTCATCAGGATGACTAAACTAAATGACGCAAGAAATCTCGCTTTTCGATGTCAAGGAACTGATCGGCAAGGAGATCGGCGTCTCCGACTGGATAGTCGTGACACAAACGACCATCGATAACTTCGCCGAGACGACGGGCGACTTCCAGTTCATCCACACCGACCCGGCGCGCGCGGCGGCGGAGACGCCCTTCGGCGGCGCGATCGCACATGGCTTCCTGTCGCTCTCGCTGCTTTCGGCGATGAGCTACAATTGCCTGCCCAAGATTCGTGAGCAGACGATGGGCATCAATTACGGCTTCGATAAAGTGCGCTTCATGGCGCCGGTCAAAAGCGGAGCACGGGTGCGCGGCCGCTTCGCCTTGGCCGACGCCCGCTTCCGCGGCGCAGGCATGCTGATGGTCACCTATGACGCAACAGTAGAGATTGAAGCGGAAAGAAAGCCCGCGCTGAGTGCGATCTGGCAAACAATCATTCAATTCGAAGCGAAGGACCCGCCGGTGGATGCCTGCTCACCTCCGGCGTGCGTCTCTCGCGGCATGTAGGCTCGCCCTCACGAGCCCGGCGAGCCGGTTTTGCACGTAGTCATGAAGAGCAGGATTGGTTGTCAGCTTGCCTGCCTTCGGCCGTCGTGCTGCTCGATCAGCATGCCACTGCGCGTTAATGGCCCGATAGTCACCAGGCGCCGCGTCAGGCCGCCGCCGACGGCGGCTTTGCCAGCCGCGCCAATCTGAGACAGGCCAAGGCCTGGGGCGTGCGTGACATGGCCTTCCACAAGAAGTGCGGCCTCAAGGTCGAAGACATGGTCAAAAGCCGCTGGGTTTACCGCAAGCTCAGGAACTTCCGCGCCGGCATCGAGGCCGGCACGCATGGCAACGTTGCTTTTGATGCCTTGCCGCACCCCTTCGTTGAACTTCATCCGACAAGATATGCAACGGCTTCACCCATAGGCATGTCGATCACCGTGGTTGCGCTTGCAGATAGGAAACGGCGTTCGGTTTTGGTCAGCGTTTCCGCATCAACGACTGCAAAATGTGGGCCTTTGGAGCGCTTCATCAATTGCCGAGCGAAAATGCGCAGCATCTGGTCGTTGAAGCGGCACCCGACGAAGAAAAAACCGCGGGCGGTACGCCGTTCCTTCACCACTTCCGGGATGGGCGTCTGGATGTCAATTTCTGTTAAGACTTCCACATAGTCGGAATCCGACACAAGGAAGTTCGCGGCCGGCCTAATGCTGCCGTGGGGCGTGTAGAGAACCGTTCTTGCCTGTGGTCTGGCTCCGAGTTCCTTTCCGGTCAAACCGTAGGTCTTTGTCCAAATGTTACCCATTTCGGTCGCCCGTGAGACGCCTTGTATCTCGACTACGTCCGTCCGCCGGGTCTCCACGAGGGCTGCGCGCATCGTCGCGTCGTACCAGCTATCGACGATGAGAGAGAGTGACTGATTTGCAAGCCAGTCGTGAAGGATGGTCGGCGCAACCGGTGGGGCGAATATCTCGGCCAGCCAGGTTTGAAGGGTCCGGCGATGTCGGCGCTGCTCGATGAACTGCGCGACCGACCACATATTGGTGCGGATCTTGGAAGGAGCGGGCGTTCGCGCATTGAGTGCTGCGGCAACGACTTCCGGCGTATTCGGTACAGGCGGTTCCGCGCAGTTGAGCTGCAAGAGCCCTGGACCGAGATAAGGGATGATCTCATCGGCGGCGATCGCCTTCTTCAGTAAATCAAGCCATCTTTCGGCGTCATTATTGCGGACGACCAACAGACCGTCAGGGGTCAAGATCGTGTTCATTGCGGTTTCCCTTGGCTGCTCACAATTGCCAAGCTGTGCAGCGTCAGTCGTCATCGGAAATCTTCCTCGCCTCGATGGTGACCGGCAGACGCGTATCCCGCGGGAGGTGGGGCAGGGCGAATCGCCAGCCGTTTCGTAGCGTTATAACCCCGCCCCACAGGCCTTCGTTCTCGAACTTTACGATCGGCTCTTCGAGATCTTTCTTCGGAACATACGCCGTCAAACCGGCGCTCGTTCTGCGGATCATGACCTTCATAGGGCTGTCCTTTGGTTGAGACCGATGGCGGTTTTGGCAACGCCGAACCCGGGAACGTCGACACTCACCAGTTCGCGCGCGCGCATGCCGACGAGGTTGCCGCAATCGATCCATTCGACGGCATAGATGTAGAACTGCTGGAGAAAGGTGCCAACGTCGCGCACATAACCCTCGTCGCCTTTTCGTACCAAGTTCTCTCCGATATCTTTCCCAGGATAGGTGCCGTCATTCATTACGTGGCGTGTGGCACGGACCCGCTCACCCGGCATAAATCGCGGAGGGTTGCGGATCTCGACTTCCTGTTCGCGTCCAAGGCCCATCACCGTTGTCCTTCCTGAGCTGCAGCGTGTCGATAAAGGAGTTCAAGAAGACCCCGTCATGTCGGCAACCGGATTAAAGTTCAGCGGGAACACAGGTGTCCGGCACCGGACAGACGGAGGCACATTGCTGTAACTCGAAGACTCCCTCGCACTCGGTGCACTTGTTCGGATCGATCACGTAGGCTTCGCCCTTGAACTTGATCGCGCCGGAAGGGCATTCGAACTCGCAGGCTCCGCACTGGGTGCATTGGGATGCGACGATCCTGAAGGACATTCTTCAGCTCCTGGTTTCGGTTGGATGAGAGGCTGAAGCCCCGGTCGGCAGTGGTTCAGCCCCAAACTCGGCGGCGTAAAGCGTGCTGATGGCCGTCTCGATGTAGTCATAGCCAAAGGCGTCTGTTATACGGAGACCAGCTTCTGAGAGCTGATGCTTGGGACAATCTCCGATTTTGGCGCATAGGAGGATATCTATCCCTTCGAGCACAGCGAGGACACGCTCGAGTGTGGTCTCTTCGCCCCAGCCGCCAAGGCAGTACTGCTCGACCTTGCGGTGCTCCACAAACTTGACTCCCATTGCCGAGGCTTCATAAACTTGGAATTCCTTGGCATGACCGAAGTGTTCGTTGATGCGACCGCCGCCTTTGGTCGCCACCGCCACGAGAAGCGACCCGCCGGAACCTGCATCCTTGATCATCCCGATCGCGTCGTTCTTGGCCGCTATGTAGTCGCCTTGCTCGCGGGCGACCACCACCCGATAGGCCTCGCGCTTGCGAGCGTCGTAGGTGATCTCACCGGGAACCTGGTCGAGCGTGAATTCCCGGCCTCGATCCTCCCCGAGCAGGCCGACAGCATCGGCCCGGCACTGCCGGCAATGGCGCATCAACCTGGGACCACCTTCGAGACTATTTCGAAGCGCCTTCAGTTCGATCGTGCGTGGGCCGCGCTGCCCGGTCAGGCCGTAATGAGTACCGTGCGCGGGGTCGGAAATCAGCGGCATTACATTGTGCAGGAACGCGCCACGCTCCTTGACCCATTTGTTCACCTCGATGAGGTGTTCGTCGTTGACGCCGGGAATCATCACCGAATTGATCTTGGTGAGAATGCCACGCTCGGTCAGCATCTCCAAGCCCAGCATCTGCCGTTTGTGCAGGATCTTGGCTGCTTCGATTCCGGTGTAGCGGCGGTGATCATGAAAAATCCAAGGATATATCTTTGCGCCAATTTCCGGATCCACCATGTTAATGGTGATCGTCACGTGGTCCACATTCATTTCAGCGAGTTCGTCGACATGTTCCGCCAAGGCCAGGCCGTTCGTGGAGATACAAAGCTTGATATCGGGGATTTCCTTGGCGACCCGTTCACATGTCTCCTTAGTCTTCCTCCAGTCGTAGCAGGCATCGCCCGGTCCGGCGATGCCGAGCACGGAAAGCTGCGGCACCTCATTGGCGACCGCAATGACTTTGCGTAGCGCCTGGTCTGGCGTCAACTTCTCAGAGACGACACCAGGCCGGCTTTCATTGGCGCAGTCAAATTTGCGATTGCAGTAGTGGCACTGGATGTTACAGGCAGGCGCAACCGCTACGTGCATTCGCGCAAAATAGTGGTGGGCTTCTTCTGAGTAACAGGGATGATCCTTGATCTTCTCCCAGACAGCTGAGTTCACATCATCGGGCTGGAAGGGGGAACCGCAGGAGGAGGTTGCACAGCCATCGGATTTCGCGGTCGTCTGCAAGTGGTCTAAGGATGTCGTTCTGGTGAGGCTCTCAAGCGAAGTCATCCGTGCGGACATAAACGGCTCCGTGGCTGGTCAACGATGTTGGTCACAACGCAACCGCCGTGCCAATTTGAAGAAACGTTTTACTTCAACCTGTTGGCGCTTCCTGTCGGAAAACTGCCTGTCTGCTCTCGATGCGGTATTGTCAGGCTCTCGACATTGTTCTCGAAGGGCAACGCGCCTCCTCGCAGCTTAGAACTTCTTCATTGCAATACTAAGCCGACGTAGAGCATAGCCCACCTGACGCGGCGTGAGGCCGAGGATACGAGCCGCCTTGGCCTGTACCCAGCCGGCCTTCTCCATCGCGTCGATCAGCCGCTCGCGCTCCGTCAAACGCGAGTCCATAGCGGGGCAAGTGGGGTCCTTCGGATCGCCGCCCTTGGCGGGAGAGACGTCGTTCTGCGAGGCGCGGACGGGTTTGCCCGAAAGCGGCAAGGGGCTCGGAATGTTACTACTCCGACTGAGCTCATCAATGGCATTGCCGCCGGCAGCACAGCCGGTTCCTTTCCAGAGTAGTGATGAGAGGCACTGACTGTTCTTGCAGGCGAAATCCGAAGCAACGATAGCCCTTGACTGCGCGAGTGTCGCCGTCCGTCGCACGCAGTTTTCCAGCTCACGGACGTTTCCGGGGAAATAACATTGCGAGAGAACATCAAGTGCCGAGGGCTCGAAGGAGTGCTCGCGACCATTCTCCGTGTTGAACCGGTCGAGGAAGACCCTTGCAAGCCGTTGAATATCGCCGGGTCGTTCTCTAAGCGGCGGCAAGACAATCGGTACCACACTGATGCGGTAATAGAGGTCAGCCCTGAACTCCCCATTGGCGACAGCTGCCTCAAGATTTCTATTGGTGGCGCATATGAGGCGAACGTCGAACTTAAGCGTTTTCGTGCCGCCCACTCGCTCCAGTTCGCCTTCCTGCAAGACGCGCAACAGCTTGGCTTGAAAGGCAGCCGAAATCTCACCGATCTCATCAAGTAACAGCGTTCCTCCATTCGCCAATTCGAAACGGCCCGCGCGTTGCGAGATGGCACCGGTAAAGGCACCCTTTTCATGCCCAAACAGCTCCGACTCCAGAACGCCTTCGGACAGTGCGGCGCAGTTCAGTTTGACGAAAGGCTTCTTGCTTCGAGGTGAAAGCTCATGGATGGCTTGTGCAAAGAATTCCTTTCCGGTCCCGCTTTCACCTCTCAGAAGCACAGTTGTATTGGTCGTTGCCACGGCCGAAACGGTTTCCAGCACCTGTTTGACTGGCGGACTTTCCCCGATGAGCCAGCCGATTCTGGCACGCAGATGCCGACCGGTGTCGCGTCTCTCCGCGCTAGGAGATGCCTCGCCGTTCCCTTGCTCGCGGGCGGGCTGCTGACCGTCCAGCTCTAGGGTGCGATGGAGCCAAATGGTCCGGCCAATAAGATCGGCGACCATGGTCAGAAAACGTAGGTCATCGTCGCGGCGGTCGCTGACGCAGTAGATCGATAAGGCCCCAAGTATTTTGCGCTCTGCCTTTAGCGGGACACCTATAAAGCTGGTTGGTGGGGCGCCACTCTTTGAAGACGTTTGGAAATCAGCCGGCAATAGGTCGGACTTGCTGACATCCGGAATGAATACCGGCGCCTCGGTAGCGACAATCTCGTCCAGCACGGCCTGCGGTATCGCTCGGTCATTGCTTGAGTGAGGCGGGCGCGTGACGCCGGCAGTTACGACGAACTCCGGCTCTTCGTCTCTTTCCAGGACGACGATTGCTCCGTGACGCATATCCAGCAGCAAGGCGAGGGTGTTCGCGACATTGGCAAGCGTAATCTCGAGCCGGGTAGGGGCGGTCAGGACCTTCGATATCTGGTAGATTCCGCTGAGCGAGAGATCCGCTTGGGGTTTTATGGAGGAATCGGACCATCCTCTTTCGTTGACCCGATCGCGCAGAATGTGACCCATTGAAACTCCTCAGAGATTGTCAAGTGCTCCTCACACGCGCTTTTTTGGATTTTGAACGCTGGAGACATTTTATTCCAATGCCCAGAATTCAATACCGTTTGGACGTTGAGGGAGTTGTGGAAGTGCCTCCCACTCATCCGAACTTAAAAAGGACACCGTAGCCGCCTTGGGGATAATTCCACTCGATGTCCCCACTTTTCTCACACAGTAGTCTGCATGTGCCGCACTCCAAGCAGCCGTCGACGGTGATTTCCACTTGTCCCTTCTCATTCAACTCATAGCACTTGGCCGGACAAACGCGCGTCAGCGCGAGCAGGTTGGTGCTCGGCCATTGGTGCGGCCGCACTTTAATGTGCGGGCGCCCTGGGTCGACCAGATAACGATTTTGGTAGAGCTTGTCTTCCACCCGTAGCTTAGCAACAGCGATTGTCATCTCATCTCTCCTTCAACGCCAGGCAAATGCGAAGCGAAGTGCATCGCTGACCAGTCCCCAGCGTGACCGCGCTTTAATGAAGGCGGCCGTGGTTGCCCTTTCCTTGTCAATTTTCGGGGTACTATCGACCCGCATGAAGTTCTGCGCAGCCTGCGACATTAACTTCGGGTAGGTCATGAAAAAGTTGCGTGAGTTGGTATGGATCAGGGCAGGCATATCCTTGTATTTCTTCAGGTCTTTGATGACGAAGGACTTGTCCAGCATCTTCTTGTAGAGGGCGAGGTTCTCCTTTCTCATCCGCTGCCCACTACTCTTGATCAGGTAGATAGCCTCACCGGCAATGCGACCTGACGTCATGGCGAGATTGGAGCCCTCGCGGTGCACGGCATTGTTTAGCTGCGCCGCGTCGCCCACAACAACCCAGCCGTCGCCGAAGAGCTGCGGGATTGCCTTGTAGCCACCTTCCGGAATTAGATGAGCGGCATATTCCTTGATCTCCGAACCCGCGATCAGCGGCTTGACCGACGGATGGTTCTTGAAGCTTTCGAGCAGATTATAGGGACTTTCCGCCGTAGCAGCGAAATCGGAGACAAGGCAGCCGATACCAAGCGATATCGACTCCTTGTTGGTGTAGACGAAGGCGAGCCCGGCCATGCCGCGGGAGATGGTTCCGGCTGCCTCGATCACGCAGCCTTCGTTGCCCCTCAGACCGAACCGCTGGCCGATCACCTCTTCGGGCAGGAAATGCATTTCCTTGACGGCGAGTGCGACGGTTTCCGGCTTAGGCGTCTCACGCAATCCGGTTCGCGTGCCGAGAAGTCCATTGACGCCCTCGGCGAGAACCACCACATCTGCCAGGATCACGTCGCCGGCGCGATCGGTGCGGACGCCGATCACCCGACCGTCGGTGTCGCAGGCGAGTTCAGTCACAGTCGTCTCGCATAGAACTGTTGCGCCGACCTCGCGCACTTTGCGCGAAAACCATTTGTCGAATTGGGCACGAATGATGGTGTAACGGTTGGGGTTCATCTCATTGAATTCATCCGACCGGTACTGCATCCCGATATGGGATGTGTCGTCCATCATCCAGAAGCGCTGCTCAACCAGATGCCGCTCGAGAGGCGCATGATCTCGGAAATCCGGAATGATTTTCTCCATCATGTTCGCATACATGATGGCACCTTGGACATTTTTGGAACCCGGATATTCACCGCGCTCCAACTGCAGGACCTTCAGGCCTCGGCTTGCCATGGTGTAAGCAGCAGCATTGCCGGACATGCCGGCCCCAATCACAATCGCATCGAACTGTTCTTCGATCATGCCATTTCCCTCAGTTCGCAAGCTTCTCGCGATTGTGCGGCGCCAGCCGGCGGGTGAAAACTTCCGTCAGAGCGGGCAGGAAGCGGATCGCATCGCTGACAATACCAATGTTGGCGAAGTCAAAAATCGGTGCGTTTGGGTCGGTGTTGATCGCGACGATGAGGTCGGCTCCACCGACGCCGACGCGGTGCTGAATAGCGCCGGAAATTCCGGCCGCTATGTAGAGCTTCGGCCGGATTGTCTTGCCAGTCTGGCCGATCTGCCGATCAGCCGGCATCCAACCCTTTTGAACCAATGGGCGCGAACAGCCACATTCGGCCCCGATGGCTCCGGCGATGTTCCTCAAATGCTTCAGGTTTTCCGCCGCTCCGAGACCGAGGCCTCCGGCAACCACGACGTCTGCATAGGCGAGATTGGCCTCTGCCGACTTGCCGTCGGACAAGAAGGCGAGGACCTTTGTGACGATCTCTTCCTCGATCATCGGGACGTCGTGCTGAATGATACGGCCGACCGGCTTGTTCGCGCGCTGCGGCATGGCCATGACTCTCGGCCGTACTGTTGCCATCTGCGGGCGGCAGTTAAGCGTGTAAATCGTGCAGAGTAAGGAGCCTCCGAAGGTCGGCCGAGTCGCCGCGAGGGAACCATCCGCATCCACAGCGAGTTCGGTGCAGTCGGCAGTGAGCCCCGTCAGCAACGTGGTCGCCACGGAACCCGCGAGATCGCGGCCGAGCGTGGTCGCGCCGAGGAGCAGAATCTCAGGCTTGTAGCCAGTGACCAGATCCGTCATCGCCTTGGTGAAAGGTTCGTTGCGGTAATCGGCAAGTAGCGGAGTCTCGACCAGGTAGACGAGATCGGCGCCATAAGCAAAAGCCTCGGCAACGGCATACCGGGTGGGCTCGCCGGGCGGTCCGAGGACGACGCCCGCAAGCTCGACGCCCAGTTCGTCGGCGAGCTTGCGTCCTTCCCCAAGCAGTTCGAAGGAGACAGGATGGACTTGGCCCCGCTCGAGCTCGATGAACACCCAGACGTGCCGGTAGTCCCTGAAATGCTCGGGCAGCTCTGTCTTGATATGCCCGCCGCTGGCGGGGGGAGAGGGCTTTTTTCGATTCTCGGTCAACAGTATTGCTCCTTGCGATCACGCGCCGCTGTTCATGGCGAGTTCGCGTTCCAGCGCCGGCTGGCGCGCAAAAATTCCGGAGATCAGCTCATCAGCAAGGTCGTGAAGCGTCTTATCCGCGCTGTCGATTTGCTCCGCTCTTTCCGCCCGCGCCGCAGGGGCAAAGACGCGCTTGACGACAGTGGGCGAACCGCGCAGGCCACATTTAGTGAGGTCTTCAATGCCGGCGTCGGCCGCACTCCACTTCACGATTTGGCTGCGCGCAGCGCGGAGTGCGTCGTCGAGCGAGCCGCGGCGAGTCTCGTTGGTGCCTTCCAGCATGGTGATGAGGCAAGGGAGCCTGCTCTTTAGCGTCTGCGTTCCGCCTTCCGAGCGTCGGTCGACCGTGATTTCGCGTGAAGCGAGATCAATGGAGGCGATTTTCGCGACGTAGGTGAGTTGTAGGAGATCGAGGCGCTTGGCGATGCCGGGTCCGACCTGGGCGGTGTCACCGTCGATCGTCTGCTTGCCCGTGAAGATGATGTCAGGCGTGCCGAAGGTCTCTCCGATTTTCACGATTGCTTGAGAAAGAGCAAAGGAGGTCGCCAGAGTGTCTGAACCGGCAAAATGGCGGTCAGTCAGAAGTATGGCGCGGTCGGCGCCATAAGTGAGTGCCTTGCGCAATGCGTCTTCAGCCAGGGGCGGGCCCATGGTGAGTACGGTGACCTCGCCGCCGTGGGAATCGCGCAATCTGAGTGCTTCTTCGAGGGCGAACAGATCATAGGGGTTGATGATGGTCGGCACGCCCTGGCGCATGATCGTGTTCGTGACAGGGTGGACGCGTATCTGTGCGGAGTCGGGCACCTGCTTGATACAGACTACGATGTGCATGGCGATCTCTTGCTCCCTTCGATGGCAGACTTGGCGTTAATCTCCGAGCGAAGCACCATTCGTGCCAACCGCCTTGCGTTCGCCCTATCAATTGAAATGTGGATCTTCTTCCTCTGAGCTCGTCTGGATCGTGAGCGAATTTGTCGTAATCGCGACATTGTCGCGTCGCAGCCAGTCCGCACTCATTCTCTCTCGAACGACTTTAGGACTGAATCGAGGGGGACGAATGTGCGGCCTCCTGCGGCAGGTTTGTCTGGGTCGTTGTCCTCGAGCACCTTGAAGACTCGATGTGTGAGCGGCGACGACATCGCGAAATCTTCGTAGGCGCGTTCTAGCATGGCGCGCGCCCGCGCAGCGACCGCCTGGTTGGGGAGATCAGAGAGGTCGTCTTCGGCGAGGTATTGCCCCATTTTCTTCATGATATGGAGCCGTGAGACATCGAGCACATTCGCGTCATAGGAGACGCCAAGGACTGCGAAAAACTCCTCCGCGTCCGACAGACGTTTGAGCCGTTCGAGGATGTCGTTGACATCCATGGGACGGCCATCATCAGAACAACAGCTCATTGCTTTCTCCCTGGTCGGTTCTGGGCTGGGCGCATTTGCCGAAACGTGACCTGCAGCCAAAAGAGGAAGATTGAGTTGGCGGCAGCCGGCGAGGCGATCGTGTCGGAAGTCGCGGCATGGCTGACGATCGAGATTTCAGCCACACCGTTGAGATGCTCACCCGCGGGGACGCGACGTCTTTGATGTCCACTGCTCTTGCGACGGGCCGGCAGTCAACTCTTATAGAGACAGTATCGAAGATCTTTGCCGCGGAGCCCGCCGCGCCGAAGAGAGCGCGGGCATTACCGTCATGCGGGGTCATTTCGTTGGGCAAGATTTGACACATGGATGGAGGCTGCCTCTTCCCTTCACGGCATATAGGCTTGAATGTCTCCGAGCCACGATCCATAACGGCCTACGTCGCGCAGCTTCTGGACAGTTTCGGAGATTACCTCGAGTACGCGGTCGACGTCCTCATCGCGGTTCTCACGCGAAAAGGAGAAGCGGGTTGCCCCGTTTGCCGCAGCATGAGGGATCTTCATCGCTTTCAAGACGTGGCTCGGCTCCAACAAGCCGGAGGCGCAGGCGGAACCGGAGGAGCAGGCGATGCCATAGCGGTCGAGAAAATGCACTAGGCCATCGCCTTCCACATTCTCGAAGGCTATGTTCGTAGTGTTAGGCAGTCGCTCCAGCGAATTGCCGATAACGAACGCGTTTGGTACACGCTGGAGTATGCCATGCTCCAGGCGGTCTCGTAGTAGCTTCACCCTTGTGTTCACGTCTTCCATGAACTTCCGGGCAAGTTCGGCGGCTTTGCCGAGCCCGATTATGCCGGGGGTATTCTCTGTGCCGGCGCGCCGGCCACGTTCTTGGCGGCCACCCTTTATAAGCGAGTGGAAACGTACCCCGCGTTTCACATAGAGCGCGCCAATCCCCTTCGGGCCATGCAGCTTGTGGCCGGAGAGCGAGAGCATGTCGATTGCAGTCGATTTGAGATTGACTGGAATCTTACCGACCGCTTGGGTTGCATCTGTGTGGAAAAGGGCCCCGACTCCCTTGGCCAATTCAGCGAGTTCGACCACGGGAAATATCGTCCCGGTCTCATTATTCGCCCACATGATAGAAACGATTGCCACACGCGTTGTGAGGGCGGCCCTGTAGGCGTCGAGATTGAGACGGCCATGGTGATCCACCGGAATCTTGTGCACTTTGACGCCGCGCGTTCTCTCGAGATGGGTGCAGAGCGCTAGCACTGCCGGATGCTCGACGGAGGAAATCACAACCTCTGTACGATCAGACATCACTTCGAGTGCCGAAAGCATTGCCGCATTGTCACTTTCCGTCCCGCCCGAGGTGAACGCGATTTCATAATCGCACCGCGCGCCGATCAGCGTGTGTACCTGCCGGCGCGCCTTTCTCACCGCGGCACTGACAGAGGAGCCAAATGCGTGCTTCGACGAAGGATTTCCAAATTGATCCGTAAAGAACGGAAGCATCGCTTGAACGACTTCATAATCGACCCGCGTAGTTGCGTTATTGTCGAGATAAACAGATCTCATTGTGCGAACTCGGCTGTTTCAAGTTGCGACGCCCCCCGTATGGCGGCGGAAGCGATTTCTCGCCTCCACAATCGACCACGCCGTTTGGGCGCGGTCGTCTTTTCCGCCAGCTGCGCGGGCCTTTTCACGCATAGTGAGTCCTTCGGTGACCATCGTTGCATGTCGCCTGCGAGGACCTTCCATCGCGTCGGAGCATGTGACCTAGCCGCCAGGACGCTTCGTCTCATAGGTGAACTGCTCGGTGTTGAGTCTGGTGATACGGCAGTCCCTCCGGTCACCCCATTGACATTGAAGCTTTTGTGGAGACGGGCGTCTTCCTCGTGGTCAAAGAGGCGATTCCCGCTGCGTGAACTTGCGGTTGCTGTATAATTCGTCGCCGAACAACAATGCGTCTTTTCCGGCGACAGACTGCTTCGATGGGCCGCCCTCGCCAGATGGGCAATCCGGACTCGATCGTCGACGATTTTTCCGTTGACGAATTTGGTCATCACCGAAGAGGAGGCGAATGGATAACTGCTGCGCCAATTCTGGAAGCCCGCCGCGGTGAGCACTTGCGCTACCGCATTGGCTCTAGTCATTGCTGCAAGCGCCTTTCTACAGAAGGTAGCGCCGATCTGAGTAATGGGATTGAGTGCCTCCAGAACGCCGGCATTCATCGAGTTCAGGAAGTAATCCTGTATCCTTGGCCAATAGTCCCACATGAGCCTTCTCACTGTATCAGGTTGTCAGCTGAAAGATTTGCCGCAGGCGCATTTCTCCCGCGCGTTAGGATTGTCGAAAATGAAACCGGCGAACTCGGACCCTGTGATGAAGTCAACGGTCATGCCGTGGACATGGGGTTGTGAGTCTACGTCCACGAACACCTTTACCCCGTCTGCCTCGATGATCGCATCGCCCTCGCGCGAGAAGCTTTCCAGACCAATCAGGTATTTAAATCCGGCGCAGCCGCCTGCTTGGACCATGATGCGAAAGCCTTCCATCGGCTCGTTGGCCCTGAAAAGCACAGCTTTCATAACGGCAACGGTGTTCTCGGTGAGCGTGATCATGAGTCGGTCTAACCTCAATGGCGTTTGTCTCGAGGCTGACTGAGCATCAACCGTGCCAGGAGAAAGATTGGTTTCCAACAATATGATGACTCTAAATTGCGATGTCGTGTGTCTGACATCGTCGGACATCCAACAAGGCTAGGTGCGGCTTGGAAGATGCAGTCCTCGTGTTTCCTCACGGAGAAAGCCTGTGCAAGGCACTCCATTGAGCGGTTCGCCTTTCGGGCACTCGTTGCCCCCCGAGATCTACTGCAAAGACGCTGGCGAAGAGCCCGTCAGCCGGAGATATCTGTGCTCTATCCGCGGCCGATAGACCAGCCGGCAGGGAGCGCAGAGTTTGTGGGCCTTTCGGAAATAACTGGCGCAACAGCGGCCGCACATCGACCGCCTTCATTCGGCCGAGTCCAGCGTCTCGAAATGAAACGGTCCGCGTACGCCGACAGAAAAACGCCCCGCAGCATTGAGAGCTTTCTCCAATCTTTCCTGAGGCGGAGAGTTCGAGGATGCGAAGAGCGCGCCCAGCGCTATTTGGTGCCCGCATCCACAGGCGTCAAAACCGTCCAGGGGCTCGCCAACATGATAGTCCTCGTCGATTTTGAAGAGCCGTCCGGCGTAGCCAACGAGAAAAGTGCCGCCGCGTTCAGTGTCGTTGTGCCGCTTGGCATAGCCACCATCTTTCAAGCAGCAGCGGAGCGCGTCGACGAACTCCGTTGCCATGAAAGCATAGGCATCGAATTCAGGACGCCTCTTTGGCGGGTTGAAGGAGTGTGCCAACATCTGGCCCATTGTGAACGAATTCGTAAAGCCGAAGATGAATTCGTGCCTTCTGAAGACCGTGCGATCAGCGCGGACGGTAAGGGAAAGGTCGACCACACCAGCGCTATCGCCCCCGATCTGAACTGAACCGTTGTGGATTAAACCGACAATGCACGTCATTAATTGCTGCTCCTCACGTGGACTGCATTTAAATCTTCTAGACCTGTGCCTTGCTCGTGCCCATGCGCAAGTAAGGTGACAACCGGCGCCCAGACAGTGATCGTCACGGATCGCTCGAGGGTTTCACTGTCCGTATTCCGACCGAACGTCACGATAAACGTCATCAGCCGCAGAACGCCTACACCAATGGAAAACAAAGGGAGTTGCTCCTGAGCCACGCGATGGCGCCGGGCACTCACACGCTTTATTTCGCGGTTCATCCAAATCATCCATGAGACATTCCTTGCAAGTGACGAATAACTCGAACGCGATATCAGAATTTTTGCCACTGGCCGAAAATCCTGTGTCAGGGATACCGTCGATGGAGCGAAGCCAGCGCCGTCGTCTACAGCCTCATGTTGCCTGCAGAGCCTGCGGCGTCGAACCCTTGGCCACTTTTGCGCCATGTCTTCACCGAATTGCCTCAGCGCGCCGACGACGCCGACAACTCTGACCTGCTGCTATTCATGTTCCAAAGCCGCAGCGGCCTGATCAAGCCCCACACTACCCCCATTCAAACACGTTCCGTCGAATCGCCGGCGTCAATCTGCAGGGAAATTAGCGTTTTACCATCTTTCTGAAGTCCGGCGGCAGGAGACGAATACCGTCGGACCGGAGTAGCTAGGAACGCTGATCGCTTCGGCCAGGTTCGTCTCCTCCTGCTCAGAGAGCGGGTTGCCCTCAAGAAAAACCGTGCACTCCCCCAGCTGCGTCAGCAGATTCTCGGGTAGCCTAGTCACCTGGTTGTGCCTAGCGATGAGCGTCTTGAGCCCGGCGGGAAGTTGATCGGGTAAACAGGTCAGACGGTTTTCCTCGGCAACGAGCGTCCTGAGCCCGGCCGGGAGGTTGGCGGGTAACTGGGCAAGCTGGTTGCTGCCAACGCTGAGTGTCTTGAGCCCGTCCGGTAGTAGGTCGGGCAAGCTGGTCAGCTGGTTGCCGCTCACATCCAGCACCTCGAGCGCGCGCGGGAGGGTTCTGGGCAGCCTGGTGAAGCTGTTGCTGCTCGCGATGAGGGTCTGGATCCCCTGGGGAAGGTTGTCCGGCAGGCTGGTCAGCTGGTTATAGTTCGCCTCGAGTGTTTTTAGCCGGGCCGGTAGCGTCGTGGGCAGGCACGTCAGCTGATTGCCGTCGACGATGAGCACTTCGAGCCCTGGGGGAAGGCTGTCGGGCAGCTTGGTCAGCCGGTTGTATCTGGCGATGAATTGTTGGATTTCGGGAGGAAGTCTAGCAGGCAGCTTGGTCAACTGATTGCCGACCACATTGAGCGTTTGGAGCCTGAGAGGAAGCTTGTCGGGCAGACTGCTTAGCTGGTTGTACGCGAGGCCGAGGGTCTCGAGTCCAGCCGGCAGGGTTCCGGGCAAGCTGACTAACCGGTTGTAGCTGGCTTGAAGAGTCTGGAGACTCGCCGGGAGATTGAAGTCTAAGGTGGTCAGCTGATTGAGATCGACTTTGAGCGTTTGGAGCCCCGCGGGAAGTTTATAGGGCAAGCAGATTAGCTGGTTATAGCTCGCCTCGATTGTCTTAAGTGCGGTCGGAAGTGTTCTGGGCAGGCGGATCAGCTGGTTCCGCTCGGCGTTGAGCCATCGAAGTCCGGCCGGGAGCGTATCTGGCAGGCTGGTCAAATGGAGCGATGACAGATTCAGCACCGCATTGACATCGCCATTCTCCACCCAGGCGTTTATTCGTTTCACGGCCTCTTTTCGACCCCAGTGCTCTCCCTCCCCCTCTCCCTCTTTGATCCAGGCATCCAAGCTCGTGTGCGGTGACGCTTCCGTGCGTGCCAATTGCGGGGGTGTAATCTCGTGAGAATTGTGCGCGCCCGTTTGGGGCCGATTTGCTTTCGCCACTTCGCATCACTCCTTTTTCATGATCATGAGGGCGCCTGTGTTAGTGACCGCCGAGGACTCTTCACCAGGCAAAATTCATACCGGCTGTCCCTGTGGTCCGGCTGTCCCTGTGGAAATGTCAGAATTCATTCTGAAACCATCCGTGCACGCATATCCCTTTGACGTGGAGCATTGATCCAGCCGCTCAATTTGAGGAACACTTTGACCGATGCTCTTGCGCGAGCAGGATACAGGGGCCGCGGAAACAAGGCCTTTCTGTTCGGCTGGCCACGCCGCAGCAAACTCAGGCTTGCTGCTCCTTCTTGCCTCGAATGCTGGCGCTGTTTCGACTATCGGTGAGTTACCTCCGCGATTATTCTTGTGCGGGTTGTGTTTTCGCCGCCACGGCGATTTCACGGCGCAGCCAGGCATGATCGGGGTCGCGATGGCAACGCTCGTGCCAAATCAGCGCGACCTCGTAGGGCTTCAGCTCCATGGGCGGATCAACAATCGCGAGCGATAGAATGGCGGCGATCCGTGTCGCGATGCGGTGCGGCAGAATCAGCACCAGGTCGGTCGCCGCGATCACCACCGCGGCTGTCAGCACGCTGGAAACCAGCAACGGATCGCGGTTCGGCATATCCAAGGCGTCCAGTTGATCGTAGATTTGCCCGAAGCCGTCCTCGCGGTTCGACGCGATGGCGGCATGGCGCAATGCCGCGCAGCTTTCGAGTGTCCATTCCTGCGCCAAGGCCGGGTGGTCGTAACGCAGCAGGCAGACGAAACGGTCTGTGTAAAGGCTGCGGCGCAGATAACCGGGGGGAGACGTGCCAATCTGCCCGACCGCAAGATCTATTTCGCCCCGTTCGAGTCGGCGCAACGCGCCAGCGAGAAACGGATCGGTGACGATATCGAGTTGAGGGGCGCGCTCGCGCAACTGGGGCAGGAGGCGCGGCAGCAGGACTAGCGCTTGGTGATCAGGCATCGCTAATACCGCCTTCGAAGGCCATTCCTTTTGGGCCGAGCTTTGACTTGCCACGATTTCACGGATCTCATGCAACACCGGTCGCAGCATACGGGCGAAGCGCTCGCCCCGCGGAGTGGGGACCAGACCGGTCGAGGAGCGAACCAAGAGATCATCATTGAACACTGCGCGCAGCTTTGACAACGCCCGGCTCGTCGCCGGTTGGCTCTGACCGATGTTCTGGGCTGCACGCGTGACGTTACGGTGCTCCATCAATGCATCGAGCGCCACCAACAGGTTCAGATCCATCGATGCCAGGTTCGGTTCTCGATGTTGCCGTGCTTCGCAGCTGTCAGCGGCGATCTCACCGCTGAAATCTAGGTAATCCATGGGCTTCTCCTTTGGAAGCGGTGTTCTCACACCACGACCTTGAGTACCGCCTTCGCTATTTAGATCGAGGACAGAAGGTGTTCGATCCGGCTGTTCAGTGATTCCTTGACGATGGGAGTGGGCACATCAGAAACGTTAGTCGAGCGGTTCGACGCCATCTGCCCTTGCAGCGTCGCGTCAGCGAGAGAATGATGGTGCAATCCTCGCAGCCGCCGTCCTGGCCGGCGAAAGAATTTGGACGTGCGTATCAAGGCAATCGGAACGCGCTCGACCGTGCTGTAGCCAATCTTAATGTGATGCTCATCAGTCAAATTGGAGAAGCACCGGAAGGTGATGAGCCCTTGCGTCTGTCTTTTTCGCCACATCGTGATACCGCTGCAGCCTGTGACCTGCAACACCATGCCGGAGTCGGAGAGACGGGGGGCGCGCGCCTCGGCCTGTCCGTAAGGTGCGGCAAACCCAGCCCGCTCCGCGAGTGGCGCACTAAAGCTATGCCCTACGATGCCGGCCATCAACTTCAGGGCGCCTAGATCGTAGTGTCGGCTTGGCGCGACCTTTTTGACCGAGTCGCCTACATCGATCTTGCTTCGCATCTCGGCTGCCTCCAGTTGAGGGTGAGCACTCGGTGGTCACCTCGGTTAAGTCTCCACGGACCGTTCCGAAGGGACATGGATCTATTGGGCCCGGCACAGATTGCACTCTCCGGTTCTTCGAGTTGCCGTTGTAATGCAACATCCCATCACATTGGTAAAATCCATTATTTCAATGAACTAAATCCACATCATGGATAGGCCAAGTATTTTCAAGCTTGTGAACACTCCGAACATCGGATTCCGCCGAGGCGCCGCCGGTCCACGAAAGCTGCTTTTTAGCGGATGTTTACAGGCATTCCTCGTGGCCACTTTCTCGGCTGTGTCAATGTCGATATAGCGCTGGTCCTGTCACTTGCGTTTGACGACATGCAGCGCTGTCGTATTTGTCGTTTCCACAACACCTTGCGTTAAGCGGGTGTCCCTCTACACCCTGTCTAAACCTTTGAATTAACATCGGAGGGCTACTGGCACGACTCTTGCGCCGCCCACCTCATGAGACGCAGGAGCTGCCTATCGGTATGACTCTGAGCGCCGTAACGGTAGGAAGAAAGCACATGCTAGATCGACGTCAAATCCGCATTCAGTGGGGAACACGGCCCTCCCACGGAATGCGAATTTCGTATCAACTCGACGGGAGACGGCACTCTCGACCAGCCAGAGCCAGGCAATTGCTGCGGATGGACGCGGAGATGGATTTCGACGAGTATGTAATTGCCTGTGTCCTTTCGCGTGCGCTCGAGGAGATCGACGTTGGCCAGGCGACGGCGACGGAGGCGACCGGCCTTTCGCGAGCCGAGTTGCAGGAAATCCTGACTCGCCGTTTTCCCCCCGGCCTCGTCGACGCCTTCTCCTTGGAAGAGGTAAGCGATGTCGAGGCTGGCGTAGAGGAAGAACTTCTGCGAGGTATGTTGCTTTCGTATGCCCGACCGGGCGACCCCGCGAGCGCCCGCTTCGCCAAGATCGTTGCCCGGCGAGCTTTGCGCCATGAGCATCTCTGGCAGGACCTTGGCCTTTATAACCGATCCGAGCTCAGCCACTTGCTTGCGACCCATTTTCCCACACTGGCAGCTGGCAACACCAATAAGATGAGATGGAAGAAGTACTTTTACCGGAAGCTCTGCGAGGCCGAAGGCTTTTCGCTTTGTACCGCGCCCACCTGCCGAGATTGCATGGATTTCAAAAGCTGCTTCGCTTCGGAGGAAAGCTAATACCGACCCTCATTGATCAGCACCCATGAGCCCATTGCCGATGACCGATGGACATGATCTTCCAGGACGGCCCTGCAATGATGCGCGGCCGATCCCGACGTGGATGCCGGTACGCGTGTCGCAGGGGTGAGGCCGACCATCTGACGTCAGTCCAGCTTAATTGGTGAGGATCTGCCCCAGTTGTGCCAGCAAACGAGTCGTCTCCCGCGCACCATCGGGCAGCGCAGCGATTTCAAGCGCCGTGGCAATTCTGCTTGCATCCGACACGTCGGTCGGAGTCGCATTGACCTGCGCGAGGTCAAGCGCGGTAGCTGCCTGATCAATCAGTGCGGCTAGGATCTCAATGTCGAACTGAAATCGTCCGATCCGCTCATCCCGCAACCGCCCGGTCAAGGGACTGTCGCCGTGCCGCAATTCGGCAGCAAGCCTCCGGCGTTTCTCGCCGAGAATAGCCGAAGCATGAAGAATGCTGCCTAGCGACTGCGAAAGCTGCAGTGCATTACTGTTGAGGGCGAGCACCGAGTCGGCCGGCACATGAACCCCCTCGAGGCTGTATAGTGCGGGCTCACCGCTATGGACGAGATGGATTTCGCAGCTGTCGCGCTGCACGAGCAATAAACTCAAGACTTCGGCTTCGCTCAAGGCAAGCAACGCAAACCAAGCTGGCTCCCCGAGACCAACCACCTCGATTGCTCCGCCAACTTTGAAGCCGATACCGTCGACGACGTAGCGCTGACTGACGTTGTGAACTCCGACCGCAACCGTCGACAGCTTTTCACCCGATATTACACGCAGATAGATGCTCCGTCGCTGCTCTTCGCTTCCGGCGTTACGGACCAACTCAAGAGCGCGGAAATGACTGGCGAGCGCAAGGGCAGTAGCGGACTGCACCTCAGCAATCTGTGACACTACACGTGCAATCAACCGGTTACAAACGTCAGCGCCGTCGAAATCGTTTGGAATGGGAATGGCAAGTAGCCCGGACTGCTCCAACGCTTCAGCGGAAAGACCAATGGGGGCATCGGCGCCGAGCGCGACAATCTCGGCAGCGGCCGCCAAGACGTCTTTGTCGGACTCTATTCGAGGCGGCACAGGTCTGACGCGGCCATGAACATGTGTAAAGGAGCCCATCTCTCACGTATCCTTCACGATGCCGGCCAAGCCGACGCGCGCTTTTGAACGACAGTGCCATCGCACAAGGGCCAGGAGCGCTCTGAGCGTGAAGCATAGAGGACTGGTGGACGAAGAGAACCGATCAATTCCCAGAACACCCTTCGTAGCTCTGTCGGGCGGATCACCGTTTCCCCGCCTGTCGATGGCTGAACTGCAGCGCAACCCGAACACCGGGGTCCGAATTTGGTCACGTCATAATCAAAAGGCTGAAGGAAAAGCTCACAAGTACCCCTCTGTTGCAACTCATCATGAGCGGGCGCGAAGGGTCGCTGCCTTCTGATCGTTCGTCAACAAAATATGCGGTATAGAACTATGCAAAAGTGTGATCAGGCTGAACCAAGCACTCAGCGAAAATGCCGCCCGTCGCGGTAACCAGCGAACCACACCACAGGTATCAAGTGCAATGTTGCCCAAGGGATGCCGCTGCTATGCGACCGAGGATCTGAGTGCCAATGCCAGAGCATTTCAACAAGCGTGCCCGTATCACACGCGTCGGTGCACCGTCTTGCGTCAGCGCTCGCCTCAAACTCCGGGTAATTGGCAAAGACCGACCCGAACGGCCGGGACGCGATTGCCGTTCCAGCGGGGGCTCCTGCGAACAGCACGTTTATTGTCGCCCTTCGTCGAATGGGTGATCGTCGTGAGTTGATGCAGTTGCGGACCAACTTTGTCGCAATTGTCGGATGCGCGACAGGAGTTTGTTTGACAAGACATGTATTTCAATCCCAGGCAAATAGATCGAGAACGCTAGCGATCCTTATTTTCGATACCATCAGCGACACTGGCATGAGTCTTGAACCTGCTTATCGAAAGGCGGCGGGAACTGTCGACTGGCATTGAGATGACGGGTCCATGATGGCTGACGGCGAAAAAAGCACCCCTGCGTGCAAGCGCGGGATCGCAAGCGATCGGGAGGGGCATGAGCGTGAGATCCGGGCACACCATCTGGCCGATGGAGACGAAAGTCATTTGGGCATCGCGGCGCAGACGACCATGACGAAGTATTGCGAGGCCCACCTGCCTTGGTACACTATCTATCCAACGGTATCGCAGTTTTCCCCGGCGGTCGGCGCCAACGCGTCGGGGGAATGGCTGAGGGACATGCCCACTAATGATACTGTATCGCTCTATCTCCACATTCCATTCTGCCGATCGATGTGCTGGTATTGCGGCTTTCCTGTCAGCATCACTCGTCGAGACGCATCGGTCCTCAACTATTTGGCAGTGCTTCGTGAGGAGATACGGTTGGTTTCGGAGCAAGCGCCGCAGGGATTGCCCGTGAGCGACGTACATTTCGGCGGCGGAACGCCAGCCATCATGCCGCCGGCGGAGTTCCTGGCTCTAATGGAACTCCTGCGCAGCTACTTCGCGTTCAAAAAAGCGACTACGGTCGCTGTCGAGATCGACCCGCGCACGTTCACATCGGAGATGGCCGAAGCATTT
Source organism: Rhizobium acaciae (assembly GCF_025941625.1). Classification (NCBI taxonomy): domain Bacteria; kingdom Pseudomonadati; phylum Pseudomonadota; class Alphaproteobacteria; order Hyphomicrobiales; family Rhizobiaceae; genus Rhizobium; species Rhizobium acaciae. The sequence continues at coordinate 72,772 of NZ_JAPCZO010000028.1, read as the reverse complement.
GAAGCCGCCGGGGTAAACCGTGCGAGCCTTGGCGTGCAGAGCTTCGATCCCACTGTCCAACAAGCGATCAATCGGGTCCAGACTGAGACGCAGGTGGCGGCTGCCGCCGAAAACCTGCGTCGGCATGGAATAGTCCGCATCAATTTCGATCTCATGTATGGTCTTCCGCATCAAACAGTGCAGTCTTGTGTACAGAGCGCCAAGACAGCAGTCGCGATACGCCCCCAACGGCTTGCCGTTTTCGGCTACGCGCACGTTCCATCTTATAGAAAAAATCAGCGCTTGATCGAGGAAGCGGCGCTGCCGGACATGGCTGCCCGCGCTGAACAGGCCGCAGCCGTGGCCGATACGCTGGTCTCCGCCGGCTATCGCCAAATCGGGCTGGACCATTTCGCCTTGCCAAACGACGAGCTCGCGCTGGCGCAGAAAGCCGGTCGTCTGCGGCGCAATTCCCTAGGATATTCGGCCGATACATGCCAAATGCTGATCGGCTTCGGCGCATCGGCCATCAGTCGTCTGGGCGAAGGCTATGTCCAGAACGAACTTGCACAGAGTTCCTATACTCGGCACATATCAGCTGGCCACCTGGCGACATCACAGGGTTATCGTCTCACCGGCGAAGATCGCGTGCGAGCCGCAATTATCGAGCAGCTAATGTGCAATTTGGAAGCCGACGTGCCGGCAATCTGCGCCGCTCACGAATTTGCTCCAATCCCTATTTTCGATTCAGCTAGGCGTTTGGCGAGGCTGGCCGAAGACGGGGTAGTGGATATCGCCAATGGTTTCGTCCGCGTACGGCAGGAGCATCGTTTTGTCCTTCGCGCTGTCGCTGCCGCATTCGACCCTTATCTCGACCGCTTACCCGACTAGCGCCGCCAAGCAACCAGTCGCACGATCCGGTGCGCACATGGATGTCGGAGTTCTGGCTGTCGCACCTGCAGCGCTGGAAAATTGCAGGCGCGGCTGTGTCACGAGTTCGCCCAGCCACAGTGAAAAACTACTCGTTCAAGGGAGCGCGTGTTTTGTAGCTTTCCGGACAATCCAGCTGCGTGCAATTCGGCGCTTAAGCAAAAACGCAGCAATTTCAATCCCTGTCCGAGCCGTGCGCAGTTGGCGCGTTTGTTGCTCGATATCTCTACAAGGCGGCAGCAGCTGTCGATCTTCGGAAAAGCAGGCCCGGGAGGCCCGGCAATTGCCGGACTGGGCGCGCACCCCATGTGGAGGATCTCGTGATGATCATTGGACATTCCGCGGAAGTCCGCGGCAAGACACCCATTTATCGCCATCTTTATGTCCAGGTGCTGGCGGCGATTGCTGCGGGCATCCTGCTCGGGCATTTCTATCCCGACATCGGCACTGAGCTTAAGCCGCTCGGCGACGCCTTCATCAAGCTCGTCAAGATGATCATCGCACCGGTGATCTTCCTGACGGTCACGACCGGCTTTGCCGGGATGACCGATCTCGCCAAGGTCGGCCGCGTCGCCGGCAAGGCGATGATCTACTTCCTGACCTTCTCGACGTTGGCGCTCCTTATCGGCCTCGTGATCGCCAATGTGGTGCAGCCGGGTTCCGGCATGCATATCGATCCGGCCTCGCTGGATGCCAAGGCGGTCACCAGCTATGCGGAAAAGGCGCATGAGCAGTCGATCACCGGCTTCCTCATGCATATCATCCCTACGACGCTCGTCGGCCCCTTCGCCGATGGCGACATTCTGCAGGTGCTGTTCATCTCGGTGCTCTTCGGCATTTCGCTGGCGATGGTCGGCAAGAAGGCGGAGCCGGTCGTCGATTTTCTGCAGGCGCTGACGCTGCCGGTTTTCCGGCTGGTGGCGATCCTGATGAAGGCAGCGCCGATCGGCGCCTTCAGCGCCATGGCCTTCACCATCGGCAAGTACGGCCTCGCTTCGATCGCCAACCTCGCCATGCTGATCGGCACCTTCTATCTGACCTCGTTCCTGTTCATCTTCGTCGTGCTTGGCGCGGTCGCCCGCTACAACGGCTTCTCGATCTTCTCGCTCATCCGCTATATCAAGGAGGAACTGCTGCTCGTCCTCGGGACCTCGTCGTCGGAAGCCGCACTCCCCGGCCTGATGAACAAGATGGAGAAGGCGGGCTGCAAGCGCTCCGTCGTTGGCCTTGTCATTCCGACGGGCTATTCCTTCAACCTCGACGGCACCAACATCTACATGACGCTCGCGGCGCTGTTCATCGCCCAGGCGACCGACACACCGCTGTCCTTCGCCGACCAGATCCTGCTCGTGCTCGTCGCCATGCTGAGCTCCAAGGGGGCGGCTGGCATCACCGGCGCCGGATTCATCACGCTTGCCGCCACCCTCTCTGTCGTTCCGTCCGTTCCGGTCGCCGGCATGGCACTGATCCTCGGCATCGACCGTTTCATGTCGGAATGCCGCTCAATTACCAATTTTATCGGCAATGCAGTTGCGACGCTGGTGGTGGCGAAGTGGGAAGGCGAGCTTGATCAGGCGCAGCTCGCTGTCGCACTCGCAGGCGATGCACCGGTCGAGACCATTCCTGCGGCGGTTCAGCCGCCGGTGGTTGAGCGCCGCGACGGGCCTGAGGGCTCCACGTTGCACCACGTTCGGCACTTTGGCATCCCGAAGGATAAGAACGGCCGACGGAGATCTCCGTGACGAAAAAGCCCCACTATCGTCCAGCGCCGGTGCGCACGCGCCGGAGGAAATTGCCAGGAAGCGGACGTGATGATGATGTTGTGCCCTCCTCTCCTGGCTGCAATCTGCGACCGGCAACTTACAAGGTAACGGTGCATTGCCAGTTCAAGGAACGGCCGAAAAATCAGCTGCGCACGTTGCCGCGCCCAAGGCAACAAGCGCAGTCAAAGCTTGATCGCAAAGAAATCGCTGTACCCATCGCAAACCTCCTGTTTGCGCCATCGATTTAGATTCTTTTGAGAACCTGGAGAGGCGGGATCAATCAGGCTTGGCATAAGTCGCGTTCCACGGATCAAGAACAGGATCGATTTGGCCAGAGCGCTTTCACTGGCGCACGGGAACTCCGGGCTTGTCCGCCATCAGCACAAACCCGCACGCCTTTCGCGGCGCCGCTGCACGGAGGAGGGGATGTTCATCGCCTCGCGATATTTTGTGACGGTGCGACGCGCAATGATGATGCCGCTTTCCTTGAGCCTGGCGACGATCTCGTCATCGGAAAACGCTTTATCGAGCGGTTCTGCGGCGATTATCGATTTGATGCAATGGCGTACAGTTTCGGCGGAGTAAGCGTCGCCACCCTGTGAAGAGGCGATCGCGACGGTGAAAAAATACTTTAATTCGAACACGCCGCGCGGCGTGAGCATGTACTTGTTCGACGTCACGCGGCTTACCGTCGACTCGTGCATGTTGATTGCTTCAGCGACGGCTTTCAGCTTGAGCGGTCGAAGATGAGCGATGCCATGCTCCAGAAAGACATCCTGCTGGCGGACGATTTCCGTTGCAACCTTGAGGATCGTCTTGGCGCGGTGATCAAGACTGCGAACCAGCCAGCTCGCGTTTTGGAAGCAATCGTTGAGGAATGCCTGATCTTGCGCGTTTTGAGTGGTCAGGCGAGAGACCTCCGAAAAATAGGTCTGGTTGATCAGCACTTTGGGCAGCGTATCCGGATTGAGCTCGATGTTCCATCCATCTCCAGGCGAAGGCCGGACCCAAACATCGGCTATGATGTATTCCGGTCCTCCGGATTGGAACCTGTTTCCAGGCTTGGGATCGAGCGTGCGGATCTCATGCATCATGTCGAGAAGATCATCTTCATCGACTCCGCAATAACGCTTCAACGCTCGAAAATTGCGTTGCGCAAGCATCTCAAGGTTGGCGACCAAAGCTGCCATTGCCGGGTCGAAACGGTTTCGCTGACGCAACTGTATCTCCAGGCACTCGCGGAGATTTCGCGCGAAAATTCCCGGCGGATCAAGAAGCTGCAGTGTCCCCAGAGTCCGTTGCACAACCGTCTCCGGGACATTCAGCTTCTTAGCCAATTCAAAAAGGTTCACCTGAACATAGCCAGTGTCTTCCAAATGGCCGGCAAGTTCCCGAGCAATGAACCGCTCCTGCGGAGTGAATGCCGTGAGGGCAATCTGACGAGCCACATGGTCATGCAATGTTTCGGGGCTGGCGGCAAACTCCGCTAGGGAAGGGCCGTCAGCCGCGGGAACATTGGCTGTGTCTCGGATTGACTTCCATTGACCGGGCAGTTCGGCCCCGGTCGACCCATCAACGGAGGTCTTGCGCGTGCCGATGTTCGGATTTTCCCCCGAAATCGGTGACACATCTCCAGGAGCGGGGCCATCGTTTGACGCCAGTTCCAAAAACGGATTTTTCTCCAATTCCTGCTCCACGAACTGATGCAACTCGTAATGCGCGAGCTGGAGCAACCGAATCGACTCCATGAGCTGGGGCGTCATAGTCAGCGTTTGCTGCTGACGCTGTTGAAGGCTTGTGAAGGACTTCATGATTGAACCGAACTCCGATCGAGCGACGGACTGGCGTGCGTGAGAGTAGCTGCGAGGCGAGAACCCTTGTGGATCAAGCGACGGCCGAGTCCTTCAGCGATCCAAGAATGTTCTGCGGTGAAGACACGCCATAGGGATCGGTTTCACAATTGTCGGAGAAACCTTCCTCCTCGAACCACTGCTCCACGACGCCATTGTTGACCACGGCCGCGTAGCGCCAGGAGCGCATACCGAATCCAAGATTGTCCTTGGCGACCAGCATGCCCATCTTGCGCGTGAACTCTCCCGAGCCATCGGGAATGAGTTTGACGTTTTCCAGCCTCAGCGCCTTGCCCCAAGCATTCATGACGAATGCATCGTTGACCGAGAGACAGTAGACCTCGTCGATTCCGTACCTCTTGAACTCGCCATATAATTCTTCAAAATCAGGGACTTGGAGGGTTGAGCAGGTCGGGGTGAAAGCGCCCGGCAGCGAAAACAGAACGACGCGCTTGCCGCTGAAATAATCGTCGGACGTATAGTCTTCCCAGCGGTATGGGTTTGGCCCCCCTATGGAGTCATCGCGAACGCGCGTTCGAAAGGTGACGGACGGAACCTCGGTCTTTTTGGTCATCAACGGTGCTCCTCTAGAAGAAAAACTGGTGCGCAGCTTTTTGGCTGCGGCCGGCGCAACAGCGAACTCAGCCGGCACATCGGTCCAGCAAGAGCCATGCCATTGGCAGAAAGCAGGAAATCTCACTGTCGTGAGCATTCCCTTGGCTTGTCCGAAATCTCTGACAGAGTGCGTTGAAGGTCGTTAGCCATGCACGCGAACACAGGTGCTGACGTTAGGTTGCCTTAGCGACCTTAGGTTCCCTGGGAGGTTCGAAGAGATCTCCACGGCTCTTGTGTCCGAAACCGGACATGAATGTCGCAGGTCCAACCAAAAAGTGGCAACTTCCGGCCATCGGTGAGGGCAAGTCGCGCCACGCAGAAGGCGTCGCCAATCCGGCACGCAACTTGCTCCAATGGGTTTGTTCCGGCGCACCGCTCTGGTAGATTTCCGAGGGAAGCATGACCATGGATCAGACTGTTGTTGTTCCCAAGAGCATTGGCCCCATTGAGGACCCGACAAAAACGCTCCGCAACCTGATTTCCTCATCCGACCTGACCTATCTCATGGGGGCGCATGACGGGCTTTCCGCGGCGATCGCAAAGCAGGGGGGCTTCAAGGGCCTTTGGGCGTCGGGGCTGTCCATTTCGGCGAGCCTCGGCTACCGCAACGCCAATGAGGCAGATTGGACCCGTGTACTCGACGTGGTGGAGTGCATGGCAGACGTCAGCAGATTGCCGATTCTCGTCGATAGCGATTATGGCTTCGGGAACCTTAGTGCGCGGTCACTAGCAGCGAAGCTTTTGCAGCGCGGCGCCTCTGGTGTGTGCATTGGGGACGCCAAAATGAACGCCGTCAGCAATCGTCACGCGCTGGCCGGAATCGATGAGTTCTCCGGCCGCCTGAAAGCGATCAAGGACACTGCGAGAAGCGACCTTGTGGTTGTTGCCCGCACCATGGCGTTGACTGGTCACGGTCTTGACGAGGCCCTGCTGCGTGCTCACGCCTATGTGCACGCCGGCGCCGATGCCATACTCATCCATTCTCCAAAGGCGGACGCTGGCGAGATTTCCGCCTTCGGGAAAAAATGGAAGAGGCTTCCGCTCATGATCGTAGTCACGAACGACTGCCACACACCGGTTTCAGTATTTAGCGAGGCTGGCATTTCCATGTTGATCTGGGCCGATCATGCCATGCAGGCTTCGGTCGCAGGCATGCGGGCCGTATGTGACTGCGTCACACCGAAGCAAGCATGCGCAAGCATTGAGCCGGAGGAGGTGGCAATCATCGACGAAATGTTGGACCTGGGGCGCTATGACGAACCGCCTTCCGGGGAAGATTGGTGTTTACCCGGCGTACATGGTGGGCATCGGCCGCGCTGAAGCAGCGTGCCGGATATCGACGATCGATTAAGGAGGCGCATATGCTTGCAAAACGGATGTCTTCGCTCTCGGGGTCAGGAACGGCTGCGGCTCGCGAGGCTGTTGCGATTGCCGCGGGGACCGGAAGACAGATCGTTGATCTTGCCGCTGGCGAGGTAATCATCGGGCTGCCGCCGACAGTGCGCGACGGCGCCATTGCTGCGATCGATGCCGGCCTTAACCGCTACACCGATTCAATTGGTATTCCACCCTTGCGGACAGCGGTGGCCGAGAAGCTGTCAGCGAGCACGCGAGTAAAGTGGGGCGCCGAGAACATCGCCATCACCAACGGCGCCAAGCAAGCGCTCCTAAACGCGGCGTTGGCCGTTCTCGATCCTGGCGACGAGGCGATCATCTTCCGCCCCTGCTGGCCAACAATTCCTTCACAGGTTCTGCTCGCCGGCGCAAAGCCCGTGTTTATCGATGTGAAGCCGCCAAGCTACGTGCCGACAATCGACGGCATTCGCGCCGCCGTGACTCCCCACACAAAGGCGATTATTCTCAACTCTCCAAACAATCCGACTGGCGCAGTTTATGATAGGGCAACCCTGCAGGCGATCGGCGACCTGGCCATCACCTATCAGCTCTGGATCGTGTCGGACGAGTGTTATTCAAGCTTCGTCTTTAGCGATCACGGACACCAGTCGATCGTCACCGCCCACCCCGGAGTCCGGGCGCAGACTATTCTGGTCAATGCTTTTTCTAAGGAACTCGCATTGATGGGCTGGCGGGTCGGATACTTCGCGGCCCCGCCCGCAATCGTGTCTGCAGCAAAGAAGCTGCAAAGCCATATGACGTCGAATGTTAACGTGATCGCCCAGCATGCGATCCTGCACCACCTCAAGTTCTCCGACGGCTCATTTGAACGGGAAATGATCAACCGCCTGGCTTCGGCGCGGCGGGACGGCCTTGCGGTTCTATCGCGCCTTGTGGACGTTCGTAGGCCAGCGGCCGATGGATCTTTCTTCTTTTATCTCGACCTGAGCGAATTAATAGCCAAGCTGCCAATCAGCAGTCCCGTCCAAGGCGTCGATGACATCGCACGAATCCTGCTCGATGAAGCCGGTGTCGCCTCGGTGGCGGGCTCGACCTTCGGCGATCCGGCAGGCTTGCGCCTATCGTTTGGTGCGCCGCCCGAACTTCTGATCCCGGCGCTCGAGGCGCTGGTTGAAACGCTCAACGCGCTAAACGACCGTCAGCGGCCAGTTGATGCTTTTTCCCGAAGCGGAGCTTGATCATGACGCAGGTAACAGGGGCCGTCATTCTCGCTGCGGGGCTTGGTTCCCGTCTTCGCCCCCACACCAATCTTGTACCGAAGCCACTTGTGAAGGTGCTCGGCACACCGATCCTGCACAACACTCTGCATCAGCTTTCGGAGCATGGGGTGTCAGAGGCGACGATCGTGGTCGGCTACCGGCAGGAGGTGATCCGTGAGGCCTGCGGCCGTCGGTTCGAGAACGTTGACATTTCCTACGTTGCCAATCCGATCTTCGATCGCACGGGCAGCGCCTATTCGCTCTGGATGGCTCGAGACACGCTTCTCTGCGGCGACACCGTCTTCATCGAAGGCGATGTGTTTTTTGACGGTGAGGTACTGGGCCGCACCCTTCAGAATCAGGGGCGTTCGCTGGCTGACCAGAATGTCGCCGCCGTCGCCTCCTTCGCCACGGCGATGAGCGGCTCAGCCGTTGAACTCGACGCCGACGGTTTTGTTTCGACATTCGTCATGAACCAGACCCCGCAAGCGGCGCGAGCGCTAGGTCTCTTCAAGACCATCAACATTACCGCTTTTTCAGTCGCGACGTCGCGCGCCCACCTCATGCCGGCTCTGCAATGTGCCGTCGATGCCGGCGACACCAAGGCCTACGTCGAACAGATCCAGGCGGGTCTGCTTGATCGCGGCGAGCTTCGTCTTTCGACTGTCGACTGCTCCGACATTCGGTGGTTCGAGATCGACACCGAGGCCGACCTGCGGATAGCTGAAAATCTGTTCTCGAACGGCCGTTCCAATCGGAAGGCGTGCGACCGAGGCGAACTGCCAGGGGGATTGCGCTGATGCTCCGCTATCTCAAGGATTACGCTAATGCCATCACCGCTGTTGGCTACATCTTCGCGGCCATCGGGCTTTTCCTTGCGATAAACGGCCATGTCGAACTCGGCACGGCGGCCATGCTCTGGACTTGGTTCCTTGATCACTGGGATGGACATGTCGCGCGCAAGACGAAGGACCGCCGGCGGCCAGGCGCGGCGGATTTCGGGAAGAGTTTTGACGGATTCGGAGATTTTGTCCACGGCATCCTTTTCCCATCGATCGTCATCATACTTCTCGGAAAGGGGAGCGTTCTGTCTTTCGTCGCAGTCGCGGCGTTGATCATGGCTGGCGCCGTACGGCTCAGCTACTTCGAGAATGTCGGGCTGACGGCCGATGCGAAATTCATCGGCGTGCCAGTTTCATATGATGCGCCGCTTCTGGCGTTGCTGCTGCTCGCGAGGCCGATGTTTTCGATCGAGAGATTCCAGATCAGCCTGCCAATAGCATTCATCATACTGGCAGCGCTGCATGTGACCACCGCGATAAAGGTCCCTTCTATCCGAGGGCGCGCTATTCCTTTTGCAACGGTTTTCGCGGTCGCGATTTCTGCTGTCCTAGCGGTAGGAGGGAATGACGCCAAGCCGCTGTAAACAGAAGCAGATGAGCGTAATTGAGAGCATAGGACTACAGAAATGAGAAAGTTAAACATCCCTGCTGGATCGATGCCCGACAGATGCGTCGATAAAAATGGTTTGATCCGTCTCAATCTCAACCACCCGCCCCCGGTCCCCGAGACGTTTGATCAAATCTTCAAGGATGTGCTTGAAGAATTGCTTCTGAGTGTTTCTCCTTCGGCCCTTGTGAAGACACACCGCTGGACAGGCACCGAGGACGACCGGTTGAGAGGGGCGGAATTCACGGCCGGACGATTGGGAACACCACCGGTCGAAGGTCGTGTTGTTTTGACGCATAGTACGCAAGCGGCCATTCACATGATCCTCCCGGGGATCATCCCCGAAGGGCGAACGCTCGCAGTCGAGCAGATGGCATATCCGCCGGTGCGAACCTTTGCTCAGCGGTACGGAGTTCCGTTGGTTGATGTGCCGATCGACGGTGACGGGCTCGAGCCAGATGCGTTTGAGGGTGTTTGCCAAAAAGCAAATCCTGCCGCGATATATCTTGTCACCACCTATCAGAATCCCACGACCGTCACGATGTCTCTGCAGCGGCGTCGGCAAATTGCGGAGATCGCCAGGCGCTATGACGTCAAGATCATCGAGGATGATATCTATAGCCTTTTAAGCCCATCGCCTTTACCGCCCATATCGGCGATCGCGCCGGAAATATCCTGGTATCTCTTGGGTACAGCGAAGAGTTTCGCGGCCGGGCTCAAATTGGCATATGTCGTCGCCCCGACACCCAACGAAGCCGCCCGTGTGTTCTGGCCCGGTGTTCGCGCGACCTATTGGATGGCGACGCCGATGAGCGCAGCGTTGATGTCCAATTTGATCCGGCGTGGCGACGACTTGGTGATCCTGACGGCCGTGAAGAACGAATTGCGTATCCGGCACCAGCTTCTCGACCAGATACTTGGTGACTGCAGGTATGCCACCGATCCCGGCTGCCTTCATGTTTGGCTTCCGCTGCCTGCAGGAACATCCAGTCAAGAATTGGCAGACGCGATAAAAAGCGAAGGCGTGCAGATAGCCGAAAGTAACTCGTATACTACCCCGTCTTTCCGTCCTTCGGAAGCTATTAGAATTGGTATAGGAAATCCAGAAACCCTCGTATTGCTCGAGCATGCTCTCGTTGTGCTGGACAGGAACTTAACTTCGGCAGTGAGATCCATTTGATAAACTACAATACAGCATCCCGAGACAGGTCAGTGGGGCGGTAAGCAGTTGCAGCAAAGTGCCTCGCAACGCGGTGACAGGTGTCTCAATGGGCGCATCTTGAGGCTTTCGATGTATGACAACTTAGCTACCGTTGGAGGCACCACGATGACAACATTCGACGAGCACAGAGAGGCACCGGGCTACATTTCTGAATTTGCGATTTTGGCAAATCGTTATGAGAGTCGTCCGGAATATCCGGCAGCAATGGTCGACCACATCAGTACATTGATCGCGGATCTAGATCCAAACCTTCCCGCAGTAGATGTCGGAGCCGGCACGGGTCTGTTCACTCGGCCGTTGGCTCGCGGACTCGTACCTAGAAGGCATGTGATCGGCCTTGAGCCTAATCCTGAAATGCGGCGCGTTGCCCAAGAGCTGTCGGTCGGCTTCGGAAACATCCGCTTCCTCGACGGAGTAGCAGAGCAGCTTCCTTTTTCTTCCGGTTCGACCGCGTTGGTAGCGGCGGCATGTGCCGCCCATCGGTTTGACAGATTCGCCTTCTTTTTAGAAAGCTTTCGTGTCCTGGCGCCTCGAGGGTGGCTAGCCTTGGTCGAATATCGCTGGGGAGATTCGTCAGGAGGAATCGGGGGCGAGATCTATTCTTTGCTTGAGGCCTTGGTGCCGGGGTTCCGTCGTAATGCGCACAGCAACTCGGCGGGTCGCTATGAGGTCTTCGAACCGATCGCAGAAATTCGGCAGAGTGGCCTGTTTCGCGACGTACACGGTTCGGCTTTTACTTGGTCAGTGATGAAAACGCCCGTTCAGGTCCTTGACTCGGTCATGGCTTTGACGCCTTCGCTGAAGGCGGAAGCCGCCATCGGAGAAGAGGAATTTGCTACTCGGGTCAGCCGAATTGTCGAGAAACATATCAAAAAAACAGGGTTGGTTGAGCTTCCCTATCTTGGCCTTGGCTGCTTTGCGTCTAAAGAAACTGTTTAGAGTACTCGCAATCGCTTCAGACGGAGAACTTGCGTCCGGTGATTCCGGTTGCCGCTGGAGAAAAATTTAGTCCCAGAGTCCACAGTTGGTGGCTCATAACAGTGGGATGAAGAAGCTTAGACCTCTCCGGCGGTCATATGCGATCTGCCTTGTAGATGAAATTTCGCATCTTTAGTCGTCGATCAGCGGTTGTGATTTCCGACAATGAGGGACGGCAAGTCTATGGACAACTCAGTTTACGGTCGCCAGAGCGGACATTCTGACGGACATCTGCATGTATTGATCGACGCTGTGAACGAGGACGCGCTGGCTCTGGCCCGGTACCTTTCTCGTCGCGGCAGGCACGTAACCATTCTTCACGCGGGGAACGGTGAACCCGAAAGCGTTCAAGAGACTTTTGGTGATGAAGGCGGAAAGGTCGATTTCCGCCTCCGAACCGAGATTACAGATATTGACGATGCGGAAGCGCTCCTCGTTTCCCTTTCGACGCCGCCGCGGGATCTCATTATCGATCACGCCCGGTCCAAGGGCATCAAACTAACCAATCTCGCGGATACTATTCTGCGCGATGCGTCCGGTCCCACGATCGGAGTGACGGGCTCAGCTGGAAAGACGACGACGACATTTCTGCTGACCGCAATCCTGCGGGATTCGGGGTTTGATGTCCTCGGTTCGACGGACTATAGGCTCACACCTTCCGGGCCTGGAAAAGCAATGTTGGAAGCAATCGGGTCACGCAATGATACTCTCTGGTCGGTGGTTGAATTGACCAGCCATCACCTGGACTATGTCACGACTAGCCCTTCGATTGGGATCGTCACCAATCTTTTTCCGGATCATCAGGACTGGCACGGTTCCCTCGAAGCCTATCGAAGTGCAAAGCAAAATCTGTTGCGCTTTCAGAAGAGCGGCGACGTGGCGGTGCTTAATTTCGATGATCCTGAAGTCCGCGGAAATTTTCACGGGCTCGGGCGGGGACGCGAAATCTACTTCAGCGCACTGGACAACATAACAGATGGAGTCGTAGTCGCGGACGGTCATATCGCCTCGCGTTGCAGGGGAAGGTACGACAGGATTTGCCCCGTTTCAGAATTAAGAGTGCCTTCGCATCATATTCCAAATGCTTTGGCGGCTGCGACAGTTGCCATTGAGCTAGGGGTCGACTGGGAAACGTTGCGCGACGGTCTGATTAGATTCCGAGGCTTGCCCCAGCGGTGTCAATTTCTCGGCACGCTAAACGGCGTCGAGATATACGACGACACGATCGGCATGAATCCTCGCAAAGCCTTGAAAGGTCTGGAGACTTTTCCGGACAATTCGCTGATTGTTGTCTCCGGAGGCGTGCTTCAATCGCAGGGCGGAGAAAAGCGGGTCAGCAGCCTAATGGAGAAGGCCGACCTGGGACTATTTTGCGAAATGCTGCTCAGAAAAGCAAAAAGCATTGTACTTTTCGACGAAGGCGGCGATGTGATCGAGCGGACCCTTGCCAAAACCGGCAGAGGTACGCCACGAGTTATTCGCGCAGAAGGCTTCGAAGCCGCAGTCCTTCAAGCCGTCGAAGCGGCGCATGACGGTATGCGGCTACTGATTTCTCCCGTCTTTTATAATCCGCCGTCGGATATGCGGCGATTCCTCGAAGGTCTGGTCGGCAAGTCCGACTGAAAGGCGGCCTTAGGAGGTTTTAGCAACTCCATATTCTAATCTCATCGAGGGAATACCTATGGAAAACAATATATCCGAGGATCGAAACGCCATAGTACCGATGCGTTTCATTTATCGAAGCGCGGAGTGGTATGAGCGTGTTTATCCTCAAGCAGCGCAATGGGCTGAGGATTGTTTCCAGCTTGTACATCGATTTGCAAAACGGCGGCCGCGCTCTGTTCTGGATATCGGTTGCGGCACAGGGCTGGCGCTCGCTCGTTTTGCCAATCCCGATGTCGAACTGTGCGGCATTGACGCCTTGCCGGTGATGGTTGAAGCCGCACGCCAAAGAAATCCAGAGGCAACGATTGGGCTTGAGGACATGCGCGACCTGCATCTAGGCCGCCGTTTCGACGCCGTTACTATGCTTGGTGGCGTTTTCAGTCATGCAAAGACGCATGAAGATGTCCGCAAGACGATGCAGGTTCTTGTCGATCACACCCACTCAGGCTCCGTCCTCGTCATTGAGGGAGTTAATCCCTGCGCCCTTCTGTCCGGGGCCTCAGGCGGGCGCAACTGGTCCATTGATGTGGAAGCCGACGGCATTTCCTACCGGGGAGATGCCGAGATCTCAACAGATTTGCCAAATTCCTTGTTCCATCTCCAAAGAACCTGGTGGATGGGTGATGAGGTAATCGAAGTAGAGAAAAGTGACCATCGGTTCATGCTGCCGCTTGAAATAAAAGCCCACCTCGATCATCACGGTTTCAGTTTGATCGGATTTGCCGACAATGGGGAATTGCGACCCAGTCATATGAGTGGCGCGCGCGCATGGTCGGTTGCCATCCGCAATGCCGAATGATCCAAACGCTGTAGCTGGAAGAGAAAAAGGCGAGCGTTGACGGCTCGCCTTTCTATTGGATCTGGGGGCTTGCCTGATCAAGCCTGCGGTAGGAGAGCCCGAACTTCGCGGACCATGTCGTCCAGTACCGCCTTCGGTTCGCGGCGCAGTGTCACTACGGACTGGATATGATCCCGGATGAGATCAGTGATCTTAATCGCGTTCTCGCCCGGAAAGCCCGGCCACGGCCCCAAGATTGGCAATTGCTGGACGCCGACCATCGCATTCGGGTGATCCGCGAAAAACTTTCCGAGCATCTCAGGCTGGTTGACCGCGATACTGTTGGCCGGAATATATCCTGTCGTACTGACCAACTTCGTTTGGGTCTCCGGACCGGTCATGAATTTGACGAAATCCCAAGCTGCCTTTTGTCGAACGGGATCCTTGGCCAAGATCATGGCAGCGTTCCCGCCTGTCGGCAGCCTTCCATTCGGCCTCATTGGTAGGTTAGCCGTACGAACCGTGAAATGCCCATCGGCAGCTTTCTCGGCCGAACGGAGATAACTACTGGCAGTGCCAAGAATGCCCATGGTTCCACCCGAGAATGCCTGTCTCGTTTGGTCCAACGACATCTCGATCTGGCCGGCCTCTCCAAATTGCCGGAACATCTCGAGCGCCCACAGGCCTTCGGGTCCATTGAAGGCAACATCCCGTTGGTCGGCAGTCAGAATAGTGCCCCCTTGGCTCATGATGAGGGCCATCCATGTCCAGGCTCCGGAGTGGCCTATGTAAGCATAGTGCAGCCCCATGACCCCATTGCCGAGCGCCCGGATCTTTTTTCCGAGCTCTATGATCTCAGGCCAATCGGACGGCAAACGATCGGGGTTGCCTCCAGCCTTTTCCACAAGGTCCAGATTGTAGAAGAGCGTTGGCGACGAGATCGCGAACGGCAGCCCATAGGATTTGTCGGCGACCTTCGTCATGTCCAGAAGAGACGCCTGGTAACCGAGCGATGCTAGGTCTCCTTCGGCTTCGATCAAGGGATCGAGCGGCACCGCGAGACCACGTTGCGCCAAGAGATTGATGCGGTTGAACCCCTGAAAAGCGACGTCCGGTGCGTCACCGGTGATGGAAGCGCGTAATACCCTCAGTGTTAGGTCATCGTAATCGGGAGAGGGAGTGTCCACGACCACTCGAATGCCCGGACGTTTCGCCATGAAGTCGGCGCTGAGATTGTCGTAAAGTTCCTTTGGTGTGCTTGTGAGAATCCGCAAAGTAATGGGTTTCGATTGCGCGAGAGCTGGAACGGATACAACCGTTCCTGCTGTCAGAGCTGCGGCCCCTCTCAGAAAATTGCGTCGGCTTGACCGGAAATGCATGTCGCTCTCCAATAGCGTTGTTGTTCTCTTTTACCGCCAGTTATTGTCCATCGCGAATGGCGCTAGCCGTTCGGAGATCATCGCGGTTTTCGGTGGTTCTGGCGGCGAGAACATAGTGCAAGCAAGGTTTTGAGAGGTGAAGTCCGTGTGACATACCTTGTAACACCCTGTCGGTCATCCATGCTCCCACCCTTCACGACCTGACGGCGGCATGCGACAATCATAGGATCTGATACAAGGAAATGTCATGGTGACCGACGACGAGGCCAGTCCTATCCCGATGAAGAGAGCTTTACATCTCTGGCAGAAAGTCACCCTGTCGATAGAGAAGGATATTTTGCAGCGACGCCTGTCGCCGGGTGACCGGCTGCCCACGGAAGAGGAACTTGCAAAGCATTTTGATGTTCACCGCAATACGGTTCGCCGTGCGCTGGAGGTCTTGGAAGAGAAGGGGCTCGTCAGGATCGAACACGGACATGGGAGCTTCGTGCAGGAGCGGGTGATCTCACATCCGATGTCGTCGCGAAAATCCTTTCCGTTGATCTTGAAAGGCCTCGATCGCATCGGGAGAGAGGATGTTCTGGAGAGCGCGACAATCCGGCCGACAAAGGAAATAGTCGCGGCGTTGAAGCTTTCAAAAGCACAGTATGTCCGTCGCGTCGACCTTCGCACCGTCGTCGACGACAATCCAATCATGGTCAGCTCAGTATATTTTCCGCTTCCGCGGTTCCACGGCATCGATCAAGCGATCGCGGAAACCCAGTCCGTTCCGAATGGATTGAAAAGGCTCGGTGTCGATGACTTCATTCGATACGAGTCCCGAATTACGACTGGCCAAGCCTCTCGATCCGATGCTTCACTGTTGGCCCAGCCTCGCTCTCAGCCGGTGCTGCAGGTTAAGAACATCATCACTGACGACACCAGCAGGCCAATTCTGTTTTCGGTCATACGCATGTCAGCACGTTGGGTCGAATTGGTGGTTCGATATAACGATATGTAATATATAAAGACCGCACCGTAAGCAAAAATCATGCGAACGCCGGGCATCCGTTTGTATGACCGGCAGGCTTGTCTAGCTTTCGTCACTCAGACGTTACGATCACCTCGGCGGAATAGGGTAATGACCCGGCGACCCAATGATCTCCATCGGGCGCTGTGGACGTAACCAGATTAATGACGCTAGAAACTTCTCTTTTCTCGGACCGTGGTACTTGGATGTCAGTCCTTGCAACTGCCTCCCCGACGCTATTGTCGAATTGCTGGAAAGCCCTCCCGGTAAGGCCTGACTTTACCTGGATCCGCGAACCGCAGTTCGAGACTGTCATGTTGCGCGCCCGTGCGGATGCCGAGGGAGGATGCTTCAACCTCGGCGAAATGACGGTGACGCGTTGCTCCGTGCAGCTTGAAGACGGAACTGTCGGCGTCGGCTGTATCGGAGGACGGGACAAGCGGCATGCCGCGATCGCAGCAGTCGTCGATGCGATGATGCTGGGGCCAGACGGCTCATGGCTTGAATCGGCAAGAAATATCGTACTATCCGCACAGCAGGCTGACAGGATTTCGCAGTCGGAAGTCGCAACAAAGGTGCGTGAAACCGAAGTTTCCTTCTCGATGTCAATCGCTGGAGTCCGCTAATGAGTGGGAAATCTTCGCGGTCAAATGCTGCGTATCAGACTCAGTCGACGTTCCGCGCAGTGTTGAGGGCGTTCAGTTACCCTGGTGAGATCATCAGTACCGAACCTTTCAGCAACACGCCAACGGCGATGGGCGATAGCTTGTTTGCAGCTGCTCTGTGCCTGTTGGATAACGAAACAAAGGTCTGGCTTGACCCTGCCCTCAATACGCAGGAGGTTCGAGATATCCTGCGGATGCAAAACGGAGTTCCGCAGCTCAGCGACCCATCAGAGGCGGATTTCGCGCTAATTGCTGATGCGCCAGCTCTGCTTGACCTGAAAGCCTTTCGCTTTGGCACATTACTAGAGCCGAACCTGTCAACAACCCTTCTGATACAGGTGCCGTCACTTACTGACGGTGAGCCGGCGAGCCTCTCCGGTCCGGGCATCAAGGATGAAAAATCCATTGCTCCGTCAGGATTACCGAAGTGGTTCTGGTCGGCCTGGTTAGATAATGCCTCGAAGTTTCCTCTTGGTCTCGATGTGATCTTTTTTGATGGCGCCAGACTCACGGGACTGCCGCGTTCGGTTCGGGGGACCACAAAATGCTCGTAGCGATCCGGGGCGGGGAACAAGCGATTGAGAATGCGGAACGTCGCGTGTTCGAGCAGCGTCGTGGTGATCCGTCGATACCTGAACTGTCAAATGATCAAATCAGCGAGCAGCTATCGCTGGCCGTCGATCGTGCGATGAACGAGGGCGCCATCTACGACCGGCACGCGGCCAGTCAGGCATTGAAACAAGCACAGGGCGATTCTGTTGAAGCTGCTTTTCTGTTGCGAACGTTTCGAGCAACCTTACCGCGAGCCGGGTATTCGGAGCCGCTAAACACAAGCTCGATGATGATCGAGCGCCGGGTATCTCCGATCGTCAAACAAGCCCCCGGCGAGCAGTTCCTTGGTGCTACCTATGACTACAGCCATAGGCTGCTCAACAATGAGAAGCGGCGTGAGACGGCTGCATCGTTGGACCAGCTGGAGGGTCAGCCTGTCTATGTGGCCCATGTCGCCGCGCAATTGGCCGCCGAAGGCATCGCGGAAGAGCTAGTGCCGGCCCACCGGTTCGAGCAGGTTGCGGATATCACTCAGGCCCCAATCGCCCATCCGGTTCCCCGAGACGCAAGATTGCAGGCCTTGGCGAGGGCCGACGAAGGTTTCCTGACCGGCCTGGCCAACTCTACATTGCAGGGGTGGGGGCAAAACTTCCCACTTTGCGTAGAGGTAAGAATTGGAAAGGTGAACGTCGACTACGTCATTCCGGAGCTCGGTTTTGCGATAACGATTGCGCGGGTGACGCTGAGCGAGTGCGAGATCCTCAATAAGAAACCGGATCTCCAGAAAGCCGAGCCACGGTTCACCAGGGGTTATGGGCTGGCCTTTGGCTACAGTGAAAGACGCGCAATGGCGATCGCCGTAAACGATCGGGCTTTGCGAGGGCGTGAACTCGGCGAGACCATTCAAGCGCCCATCGAGGACGAACAGTTCGTACTGTCGAACGCCGATGGCGTTGATGCCGCCGGCCTGCTTCAAAGCCTGAAACTGCCCCACTACGTCAGCTATCAGGCTGAGGTCGAGCGGCTGCGCGAGATCCAGGCAGCCGCCCGTCATAAGGAGGACCAGCAATGATCCCCATGAATTCGGGCCGAGAAGCGCCGAGTCAGTACAATTCCGGATATCTGAACGAAACGACGAAACGGGCGTTGCGGCGCGCTATTCTGAAGGCCGTCTGCATTCCCGGGTTTCAGGTTCCGATTGCTGGCTACGAGATGCCACTCCCTCCAGGCTGGGGAACGGGTGGAATGCAGGTGACCTCGGCATTGATCGGCCAGGGCGACGTTTTGAAGGTCATCGACCAAGGCGCGGACGATTCCATCAATGCAACCAGCATTCGAAAATTCTTCGAGCGGGTTACCGATATCAGGACAACCTTCCGCACGGCGGACGCGACCATCATCCAGTCCCGTCATCGGATTCCGGAAGACCAACTCACTGAAAACCAGATCGTTGTGCTCCAGGTGCCGGTGCCAGAGCCGATGCGATACATGGAACCGTCCGACGCGATCACTCGTCGGCAACATGCCTTTC
Source organism: Rhizobium acaciae (assembly GCF_025941625.1). NCBI lineage: Bacteria > Pseudomonadati > Pseudomonadota > Alphaproteobacteria > Hyphomicrobiales > Rhizobiaceae > Rhizobium > Rhizobium acaciae. Next base: position 53,792 of record NZ_JAPCZO010000028.1, on the reverse strand, counting down.
AGGATTACGGCATGCTGTATGTCCGCCTTTATGAAGATAAAGTCAGGGCTGGTGACGCCAAGAGTGGCACAAACCATCCAGTGCGCGTAAACGGACGCTATTTCGCGGCTCCTTCACCCATTCCGACTTACGATAATCCTAGGCTTGATGGCAGCCCAGCTCTGGTCCTTTTTGGCGCTGGTCGCAACCGTCGCATCTATGCGATCCCACCCTACACGAGGGTTGAGAGCCTCTCATTTGACGACCAAACTTTTTCCCCGAGCCGACCGGCGGGTAAGTGCAGCCTTTGTGGGTCAGACGAGACATATCTTGACATAGTCGCCGGCGACGACGGTGAACGCAGCTTTACCTGCTCCGACACCTCATTCTGTGCGGCCCGGCGCGAGAAGACTTCCGGAGATCGGCCATGAACGGCATATCCCGCCCTCACATTGTCTTACGCGCGACCGATCTTCGCAAAAGCTTTGCTCCAAACCGCTTGGTATGTCGACATACCTCACTTGAGGTTGCTGCGGGTGAAATCGTCGTCATTCTCGGCGAGAGCGGTTCCGGAAAGAGTACGCTTCTGCGATGTCTTGGGGGGCAGCTCGAGCCGGACGCCGGCGTCGTCGAAATTCAAAACGAAAGCGGTGTCCTCCAAGCCATATGGGCTCTCCAAGAGGAGGAGCGCGTTCGTCTGCTCCGGTCTGATGTCGGCTTCTTCCAACAGCGGCCGCAGGACGGTCTGCGGATGAACGTCACGGCTGGCGCAAACATCGCTGAGTCGCTTGCCCTGCTCGGGCTGCGGGAGTTCACGACCATGCGGCAGTCCGCCAACGACTGGCTTGAAAGCGTCGAAATAGACGCCGACCGCATTGATGATCTACCAGGTTCGTTTTCAGGCGGCATGCAGCAAAGGCTGCAGCTGGCGCGCAGCTTGGTGAAGCGGCCGAAGCTGCTTCTCATGGACGAACCGACGGGCGGGCTTGATGTTTCGGTCCAGGCCAAAATCCTCGATCTTCTCAGAAAACTGGTGCGCAACCTGAAAGTTGCTGTCCTGCTTGTCACTCATGACCTTGGCGTCGCGCGGATGTTGGCTGACAGAATCATCGTCCTCAAGTCTGGCGCGATTGTCGAAGAGGGCATCGCAGATCAGATCCTCGACGACCCCCATCACCCCTATACGCAACTACTCGTGTCGTCAGTGCTGCGCGCCTAATTCAATTGCATATTGGAGAATAGAAATGACGAAGATGACTTTCGGCAATGCGCAAGTCGTACTCTTGGACAAGACAGTAGAGGGGACCGTCTCGATCGAGGACGGTTTGATCACTGAGATCAATGCAACAGAGCAGGTGCCCGTCGACGCTGTCGACTTTGATGGCGACGTCCTCATGCCGGGCCTGGTTGATCTTCACAGCGATCATCTGGAAAAGCATATCATGCCACGCGCCGGCGTATACTGGCATGCTCTTTCTGCGGCCGTTTCGTACGATGCTCAAGTCATCAGCTCCGGCATTACCACCATGCTCGACAGTTTCGGACTGGTGGGAGAAGAATTCGATAGCGACCGGAACGCGGCCCTGTCGCGCATGATATCGGGCATGAAGGAAGCAGTGGACGCAGGTCTTTTGCGAGCAGATCATTACATGCACCTGCGCTGCGAGATCATCGAACCCGATATCGTCGAGCGGTTTTCGGCATTGCAAGACAATCCTCTTCTGAAGCTTGTCTCCCTGATGGATCATACCCCGGGTCAACGAACATTCCCGGACCCCGCCAAGTGGAAGGCTCACCAGAAGCGCCGCACTGGCGCCTCGGACGATGCGCTCGACGCTATCTTTGCGGCTCGGCAGGAGGCACGCGATCGTTTTGCCGCGCCCAACCGTCGCGCCATCGCCGAAATCTGCAACCGGAAAGGGATCGCTGTCGCAAGCCATGATGACACGATCCCGGAAGAAGTGCTGGAGGCTGAAGAACTCGGCAATCGCATTTCAGAATTCCCGACGACCCGGATCGCCGCAGCGGAGGCTCGGGCGCGCAACATGAAGGTTGTTATGGGAGGCCCGAACATTGTGCGGGGCGGATCGCATATCGGCAATTTCTCAGCTGGCGAATGCGCAAAACTGGGCCTGCTCGATATTCTGGCATCCGACTACATTCCGGCAAGTATGTTGCATGCGGCGTTCCTCTTGACCGACGAGGAGATCGGTTGGTCGTTGCCTCGCGCCGTGGCCACGGTGACGTCGACTCCGGCAGAGTGCGTCGGTCTTCATGATCGAGGAGAAATTGCCGTCGGAAAACGTGCCGACATTCTTCGGGTGCGGATGCACAACGGCCTTCCGGTTGTCCAGTCGGTTTGGAGCGCCGGGCGCGCCGTCTATTGATGACAAGAGGCAGAAAAATCATGTCGAATTCTCCGTCTATTGCATTCGTTTCCGATCCACATCTGTCCCAAGACAGACCATTCTTCCAGTTCAACTGGGAAATCCTTCTCGACGAGTTGTCTCAACGTCCTCCGGAACTCGTCATCGTAGGCGGGGATATTACTCTCGATGGTGCAAGCAATGCCGCGGATCTTCAGTTTGCGAGGCAACAGCTAGACCGTCTTCCGTGCCCATGGTTGGCTGTTCCCGGAAACCACGATATCGGCGATCTCGCCACCTCCGCGCATGTTGTATCGCGGGTGACGGAAGCGCATCGAAATTCTTATCTGGATGCCATTGGAAAGGACTTCTGGTCCTTTGATTTCGGCAATTGGCGACTAGTCGGGCTTAACAGCATGATCTTTGGCTCGGGCTTGCCATCGGAAGCTGAGCAGGAGGCATTCCTGGAGCAGGCAATCTTGGATGCAGGAACGCGACAGGTTGCCGTTCTTTCCCATATCGCCGTCTGTGACAACGCGCTGTCAGAGGTGGATTACACCGGTTGGTTCATGCCGGAAGAAACGAGAACGATGCTTGGCCGCTACATTAATGGCGGCAAGATCCAGCTCTTCCTCAGCGGCGACATGCATCAAAGCCGGGATCGGACCATTGATGGCGTGCGTTATATCTGGGCGTCGAGCACCGCATTCGTCACCGATATGATGGAAGAGTGGCGACCGAAGTTTGGTGGCCGTAAGCGCGTGGGATGGACTGAGCTGCAGCTTGGCGGGGAGGTTAGCGCGCAGGTGCATGAACCGCGTCGGATGGTGGATTTCGATCTTGGTAACTGGGTGCAGGATGGCGCCGCTCTGTACTACGAGTTTGCCCGTGGAAGCCGTTTCACTGGTTTCGGAAGCGCGAAGGACACAGCCGCGCAGGCGCCAACGCTCCCGCAAGGCAGAGATATCCGATTTTTTGGGGCGAGCCTCTCAGAGCATCTAGAGAACAGAACCGAATATGAAGTGTAACAATCAGCCTAGCGTCCTTCATGCGACGGGACTGTCAAAGAGCTTCACCCTGCATACGCAGGGTGGGGCAGTTATTCCCGTGTTCAATGACGTATCATTTGACCTTGGTACCGGCGAATGCCTTTGCTTGCACGGCCCGTCGGGCGCAGGCAAATCAACACTACTTCGCGCACTATATGCAAATTATAAACTCGATGAAGGCGAGGTCCTGATCCTCTTCAATGAGACTATCATTGATATTACCAAGGCAACGCACTGGGAGATCAACGAGCTGAGGCGGCAGGCCATTGGATACGTCAGCCAGTTCCTGCGGGTCATCCCTCGTGTATCGACACTCGAGATAGTCGCCGGGCCGTTGCTGGATGCAGGCGCCTCCGAAATTGAAGCGCGCGCTGCTGCCGCTGCCATACTGGAGCGATTGCGCATACCAGAACGCCTTTGGTCCTTGGCTCCTGCGACATTTTCGGGCGGCGAACAGCAGCGGATCAACATCGCTCGTGGTTTCGTCATCGATTACCCCATTCTCTTGCTCGATGAGCCGACGGCTTCCCTAGACGCTGCCAATCGAGCAACCGTTGTTGACTTAATCAACGATGCCAAAGGCCGCGGAACCGCCGTGGTCGGCATATTTCATGACCATGAAGTCCGTGACGCCGTGTGCGACAGGCTATTTGAATTGGCCGGTCCCCTTGTCAGTCACTCAACACGAGGATTCTCGAAATGCGCGGCCATCGTATGACAGGACCTTGTCTTGCACCCTTATCCACACTAGAAAGTCGCATCGGACCGCACTCATGCCGACGACTGCGATTTCAACTGCTTCATAGGACGGCAGCGCATGGCGAGCATTAAGTTCGAGAATATACAGAAATCCTTTGCTTTAACGTCCGTGCTCTCCGACGTTTCGCTTCACATTGCCGATGGCGAGTTCCTGACCTTGCTCGGGCCGTCAGGCTGCGGAAAGTCGACGCTTTTGCGCATTCTGGCGGGGCTCGAGGTGCAGACGGGTGGGTCGGTAGCGATCGGCGATCACGTCGTCGATGGCGTGCGTCCGAAACGGCGCGATGTCGCCATGGTCTTCCAGTCCTACGCGCTTTATCCGCATATGACGGTGCAGGACAATATGAGCGTTCCGCTCAGGATGCGGCGGCTTTCGGCCTGGCAGCGCCTGCCGTTGCTGGGCCGCTTTTTGCCCGGCACGAAACCGGCCCTTGCCGAGATCGAACTCGATGTGATGCGCACGGCCAAGGCGCTTGGCATCGGCCATCTGCTCGCCCGTAAGCCCGGTCAGCTCTCCGGTGGCCAGCGCCAACGCGTCGCTGTTGGCCGCGCCATGGTGCGTAAACCCGCCGTCTTCTTGATGGACGAGCCGCTGTCGAACCTCGACGCCAAGCTGCGCGTGCAGATGCGGGCGGAGATCAAGGAACTGCACCAGCGGCTCGGCGTCACCTTCGTCTACGTCACCCACGATCAGTCCGAGGCGATGACCATGTCGGATCGCGTCGCAGTGATGCTCGATGGTGAGCTGCTGCAGGTCGCTCCGCCGCAGGAGATCTATGCCGAGCCAGATGATCGCCGCGTCGCCGAGTTCATCGGCTCACCCAAGATCAACATGCTCGACGCCAAGGTCCTGGAGGCCGGGCTTGCCAGCACCGCCGGCACTCACTTCACGGTGTCGGGCGACATTGCATCGGGAACCGGCCTCACACTGGGCATCCGCCCGGAGGCCTTCCATGTTGTCGAAGGCCACGGCCCGAACGCTCTGACCGGCGCCGTGCGGCTGGTCGAGCACATGGGCTCCGACCTCTTCGTCCATTTGAATGTTCCCGCAATGGATCAGCCGGTTGTCGCCAGGCTGCTGGCCGAGCGCGCGCCGCAGATCAGCCCGGGCCAGACCCTGCATCTCGGCGTCAAGCCGGATCGCTTGCTTATGTTCGCCACCGATGGCCGACGGCTGCGTGGTAACGACCACAGCGATGCAAAGGTGCTGCGGATGAAGGAGCGCATGCAATGACCATGGCTTCTTCGACGGTGCCGGAAAGGGCCGGCGTCGCAACGGACACCGTTGCGGCCCGCAGGGCGCTGCGCAATCAGCGCATTGCGGAGGCCCTGTCGGCCTGGTCTCTCGCCGGTCCGGCGCTCGTCCTGCTTGTGGTCCTATTCTTCCTGCCGGTCTTTGCCGTCTTTGCCATCGCGCTTACCGACTGGCACTTCGGCGGAAGTACGCTTTCCTTTGTCGGATTCGACAATTTCAGGGAAGTATTCGCCGATGAAGGCTTCCGCGCCTCCTTCGTCAACACCACCGTTTATGTCGCTATTGTCGTGCCGGGAACGATCGTGCTCGGCCTTGCGATCGCCCTTTTGATTGAAAGCGGCAAGGGCTTTCGCGCCTTCTATCGCGCCGTCCACTTCCTGCCCTTCATGGCGACGCTGACGGCGATGGCGATCTCCTGGGAGGCGCTGCTGCATCCAACCATCGGCCTCGTCAACCAGGCGCTCGTCACGCTCGGTCTTCCGACCGCCAACTGGCTCCGTGACGAGAACACGGTGCTTCCCGTGCTCGCCGTCATCGGCATCTGGCAGAATCTGGGCTTCGCCATGGTGCTGTTCCTCGCAGGTCTGAAGTCGATCCCTCAGGACCTCTACGATGCAGCGGACATTGACGGCGCGGATCTGTGGCTCGACCGCCTCCGCACCGTGACGCTTCCGATGCTGGGACCGGTGACGATGTTCGTCTTCATCGTCGTGTCGCTGAAAGCGTTCGAGACATTCGACACCGTGCAGGTTCTGACCCAAGGCGGACCGGGGCATGCCTCAGAGATGCTACTCTTTACCCTTTACCGCGAGAGCTTCCAGTATCTGCGCACCGGTTACGGCGCCTCCGTCGCCGTCGTCTTTTTGCTTATCGTCGTGGCGCTCACTCTGATCCAGGCGCGGGCGATGGACAAAAGGATTCACTATTAATGAGCATATCCCATACCCGAGACCTCGCCGTACCAGCGGCCATCATCAGACATGCCGTCCTGCTCATCACAGGTGCGCTGATCCTGGTACCCTTCGTGTGGATGGTGTCTCTGTCGATCAAGCCGCCAGGCGAGATCTTTCGTGCCACCTTCAGCTTTTGGCCGGAGCAGTTCTACGGGCTCGAGAACTATACCAAGGCGCTGACAAGTTCGCCGTTGCCATGCTACATGCTCAACGGCATTTTTGTCTGCGGGACTATCCTCGCGCTTCAGATTGCCGTCTGCGCCCCGGCGGCTTATGCGCTCGCCAAGCTGAACTTCCCTGGTCGCAACTTGCTGTTCGCCCTGGTGCTGATTGCGCTTCTTCTTCCGCACGAGGTGTTGTCACTGCCGCTGTTCATCCTCGGCTACAAGCTCGGGATCCTCAACACTTATGCGGCACTGATCTTCCCTTACGTCGTTTCGCCCTTTGGCATCTTCCTGTTCCGGCAGTTCTTCAAGACTATTCCCGATGACGTCGTCCATGCCGCGCGCCTCGATGGCTTGTCGGAGCTCGCGATCGTCGGCAGGATCATGGTACCGATGGCACTGCCCGCAGTGATCGCCTTCGGCATCTTCTCCGTCGTTTCTCACTGGAACAGCCTGTTCTGGCCGCTGATTGCGGTACGTGACCAAAGCCTTATGCCGCCGCCGCTCGGCATCATGGCTTTCAAGAACGAGGATACGGGGAGTGATTATGGACCGTTAATGGCGGCTTCAACTATTGTCGTCGCTCCCCTCATCATCGCATTCCTCTCCGCCCAGCGATGGTTTGTCGAAGGACTTACCGGGGGAGCCGTGAAATGAAACTTGTTGAGAGGAGCGAGCCGGGACAGGCTGTTCCAGATGGATATTCTGCAAGGGAGACTTGGTATGCCATTTATTATACTCCGGCGGCCGACCACCCGCTGACCCGCGCTGCCGAAACTTGGCTCGGCCGAAGTGCCTTCCCGCCGCGCGAAATTGCTCTCAGGCCTGAGATCGAGCCCGACAGGGAAGCTGTCATTGCGCAGCCGAGGCGATATGGCTTCCACGCAACGTTGAAGGCCCCCTTTCGCCTGGCGAAAGGCAACAGCATCGCGACCCTCGAACAAGCCCTTTCGAAATTTACCCGGGAGAGAAGGCCATGTCCGATTGGCCCGCTCAAACTTAATTTCATGCGAGGATTTTTCGCCTTCGTCCCGCATCATGAAATTCCGGGCCTGCGGGCTTTGGCGAGGGAGATCGTCGAGAAATTTGACCCCTTTCGCGCAGCGGTTGACGAAGCAGAACTGAAGCGACGGCTGCTCGACCCATTGGACGACGAGGAAACGACGCACCTGGTGCGCTGGGGCTATCCATATGTCTTTGATCGGTTTCGTTTTCATATGACGCTTACCGATCGACGCCTGTCTGACAGGAAAGGCGCTTTGCAGTCTGAACTGCAGGAGCACTTCGGGGATCTCCTTACCGAAGATTATCGGGTGGATGCAATCACGCTGTTTGAGCAGAAGCAGCCACTCACTGACTTTACAGTCCGGGCGCGCTTTACCTTGGAGCAAAGGGGTGTTGAATGAAAGGAGCGGAGCGCAATGGGCGTTTGGTGATGATCGTGGGGCCGAGCGGCGCAGGCAAGGATAGCCTGATCGATTACGCACGAGAGCGGCTTAGCGATGACCAAGTTCACTTCGTTCGACGGACCGTCACGCGACCGCCGTCTCCGGGCGAAGACCATAATCCCATGACGGCTGACGATTTCAAGGTTGCCGCCCTGCACGGCGCTTTCGCACTTCACTGGGGGGCGCATGGTCTATACTACGGATTGCCCGTTACTATCGACGATCTGCTCCGTGATAATAAGGTCGTTGTCGCGAACGGCTCAAGATTGATCCTGCCCGCCGCAAACTCGCGATACCCCCGCTTACAGATCGTGAGCGTCAGAGCCGATCCTAAAGTACTTGCGGCACGCCTGAAAGCTCGGGGACGTGAGACGAGCAAAGCTCAAGAAGCTCGCCTTGCGCGAAGCGCACCGGCCGCAGTGGATATCGAGGGTACTTTTGTTATCGAAAATTCTGGAGATCTTTCGGTCGCCGGAAACCGATTGATTGATCTTCTCGTGTCTCGATCAGGAGAAACGATTCGGTCCCAGACTCCGCTCAGATGAATTGCATCACTGAATCTGTCGCCAAAGACCGAGGAGCGAATTCCAGCGCCGGTGAGCCGGATCACCTGAATTTCCCGGAACCACGCAGCAATCGGTTCGCGAGGCTTCGTGGAGATACGCTGGGTTACGTGTTTGTCATAACGGCCGTATTGCTCTTCTCCGCCCAAGACAGCCTCTCAAACTATCTGGGTGAAAGGTATCATCCGATCTTCATAACGATGATCCGTTTTTGGGTGTTTGCGGCATTTGTGCTTTTTCTTGCGTTTCGAAGCCCTGGGGGAGTGAAGTTACTTTCTAAGACAGCGTATCCATTTCTCCAGATTACTCGCGGCGTTTTGCTCCCGACGGAGATAGCAATCTTTGTTTTTGGGTTGGCGCATGTCGGACTCGTATTCACTCAAGCGATTTTTCAATCGACACCCGTCATCGTCACCGTCCTCTCATTATTATTTCTCGGAGAGTGTGTAGGATTGCGGCGCTGGATAGCTGTTGTTGGTGGACAATTTGGCGTTTTGCAACAAAATCCCATTCGCGATCCGTAACATCGCTTGCATATCGGCTCGTCCGACGGACATATTGCCGTCGGGTGGTTTCAGTCTAGGCCATCGTGCTCTCCATCGAATCTTCGCAAATCCGAAGGAATCACAACTGACTGAAATCACTCACATCTTTTTGGGGCAGCCTCTCAGGCTCGCTGTAAGCTGGTTGCCGTAACCAACAATTGGGCAGGCTGTCGCTTGCCACATATCTCTGCGTGTTGTCAGATGTAATCGAAGCCATACGGAGTCTCTCAAGGAGGTGCCCCCTTCATTCATGCTTCGGCAGATAGCGATTTTCAGCCGATGCCAATTCATCATAACGCAAGAGGCCAAAGACCTCGTCGAGTGTGGCAACTACCGCTTCGACTCCGGCAATGCTCTCTTCCGCAGCTATGCGACTGCATACCTCGCGCATCCCGGCGACTGCAGCCCGCATCGCATGATTCGCCCAGATCACAGTCGAGACACCGGCATCTCGATAAGTCGAGACCGGCGTGCGGTAGTATTTGGTCGGCACAATCACGATCGGAAGCTTCTGCCACTGTTTCATGAAGGAGAGAACCTCGTCCGCATCGCTCTTGCGCGAATGAATCAGGATCGCGTCTGCGCCGGCATCGGCATAGGCGTCAGCGCGCTTCAGTGCCTCTTCCAGACCGAAGCCGGCAATCAACGCTTCGGTCCTGGCGACCAGCACGAGGTCGTTCCCTGTTGTGTCTTTGACCGCTTTGAGGCGGCCGGAAAACTCACCGATATCGGCGAGGCGGTGGTGGTCTCCGACGAAGCTATTTACCTTCGGGAAGCCCTTGTCCTCCAGGCAGACGCCGGCGCCCCCGTGCTTCAAGAGCTTCATCGCTAGCAGCCGGGCGTTATTGAAGTTGCCGAACCCCGAGTCGCCGTCGACCAGGATTGGCAGTCCGCTAGCGTCGGCCACGCGCTCCACCACATCGACCAATTCGGTCCAACTCGCCTCGCTGGCGTCGCGATAGCCGAGTGCCGAAGAGATCGAAAGTCCCGAGGCCCAAAGGCCCTTGAAGCCAGCCTGCTTCGCAATCGCCGCCGAGAGTCCATCATGGGCTTCCATAAGGAAAGACAGCTCGCTGGACCATATGAGATCACGTAGCGTCTTCGTCGGGTGCTCAACGGGGCCGATCGGCCCGGCTGTGAAAAGTGCCTGATCCATTGTCATTCCTCCTTCATGAACGAAGGTTGAGCAATCCTGACCGAAAAGGCAATGGACGTATAAAGTATATTTTCAATACGCTTTCGGATAAATCACGCGCCGTCAGGACCTAAAATAATATATTTCAGGACATATGAAAAAATCTATTTATATGGGTTCAGGAAGGAACAACCGCTTGAAGCCGATGGCGCAACCGATGCAATAGTGTGCTTGGCCTTGGTCAACTCCTGCCGCCGGCACTGGATGTTGTTTGATCCCACGAACTTACTCAAATGGACGCCGACAAAGGAGAGCAAGATGTGGTTCTGCGAGAAAACCCCCCAGTGCCGCGGAATAGATATCCCAAAGGCGCGCGCGAAGTCCGACACAGCCTACGATGCTGTCCTCAAATTGCTCTACAGCTACGCCTTGGTGCCGGGACAGCACCTCAGGGACAACGAACTGGCGTCCAAACTCAACATCGGCCGTACTCCTGTACGCGAAGCGCTTATCCGACTTGCAGCTGAAGGAAAGATCATATCCCTTCCTCAAAGGGGCTACTTCACGAGGCCACTCACCGAGTGGGCTCTATTGGACTTATATGCCGTGGTACGAGACATCCTCAGCTCGGCAATAGGGCGCGCGCGGCATCAGTCTCCCTTACGCACCGCCACCTGTAACGAACTGGACCCAGCAGAACTCGCACTTCGAGCGGAGAGGATCTTTAGGGAAATTGCCGAAGCGGCATCGAATTGCGAGATGTGCAAAATCGTTGATAATTTTTGTTTTTGCACTCACCCTTTACGCATGGAAATAACCGCATCCAAGCTTTCTCTATCGTTTGGGAAAAGTCTCGCCAAGCTGGCCGTTGCGATGTCCCACCTTGGCAATGCAACGGGAGTGGTGGAGTCCGCATTGATGAGCCACCTTAGCTTAGAGCAGAGCGCAGTCTCAAGCATTGTGCAAGACATGAACGCACGACGGCTAACACTCTTTCCCTAGTAGCGAGAGGTCCGTGACCAATTCCTCTGTGCAACGAGGAAGGCACGGTTAGCGGTAGGCCCGTACTGGAATGAACTCACCTGCATTTAACGATAACCATGGTGCCGTTTACGGAGCGTTTCCGAAGTGACGAGCACCAAACACAATAACGATCCGCTGCAGGGTCGCTTTTCTGCGGAAGGCGACGTTCCCAAGCAGTGCCAGTCCGGACAATAGGTGGGGTTTGTTCGATTCTCGACGCAGGCGGATTCAGCCAATCTCCTCTTCTGCCTCAAGCTAAACAACTGAAAGGCAATCGCAAATTTGTTCCCTCCGCCAAATCCGCCAAACTGGCACGTGTTTTGAAGACCGTGCTTGGGAGGCGGTGACAGCTGCCGGCTCGTATTCGGAGACGCGCTACTGAGTTCAACGTAAGCGGTGCGCTGTCCGAGATTGGAAGTGCTGTGTCTCGACGATTTCGCTCGCCCCTTTGGTCGAGCAGCTACACGCGGCGGAGAGCCCATGCCTTGCCGGGTAGCGAAGACACCAATTGGCGAATGGTTTGATGGTAGGAGAAACCAAAGTGGTGAGCAAGCCGATCCCAGATCATGTCCCACCCGAGATGGTGAAGGACTTCAGCCTGTTCATGTCGCCCGACATGCAGCGCACGCCCAACGGGGATCCGCACGCAGCTGTCGCTTGCCTCCACGACGGGCCGCCAATCTTTTTTTCTCCCAACAACACGCGCGATGGCCGAGGGACCTGGGTCATCACGCGCGCTAAGGACCAACGCCGAGTGCTACAGGATCCCGAGACCTTTTCCAGCCATCGCAGCATCTTCGCCTCGGCGCTCGGCGAAAACTGGCCGATGATCCCTCTGGAACTCGACCCGCCGGCCCACGCCGTCTTTCGCTCGTTACTCAATCCCCTGTTTTCGCTCGAGCGGGTAATGGAGCTGGAGCCGGTCGTCCGTGAGCGCGCAGTCGCGCTGATCGACAGGATCTCCGCTTCGAGCACAAGTTGTGACGTTATGAAGGATTTCGCCTTTCCCTTTGCGGTGAGCATTTTTCTTTGCCTTTTGGGGCTATCTGATGAGCGGCTCGACATATTTGTGGGCTGGGGGAAGGATCTGCTCCATGGAGACGCTGTCATACGAACGGCGGCAGCGCGGGCGATTGTGCAGTTCATCGATGAACTTGCAACCCTGCGCCGCAAAGATCCGGCCGCTGATTTCATGACCTTCGTCGTTGAAGCTGAGGTCGATGGCCGTCCACTGACCGGCGAGGAGGTCCGTGGCATCGGCGTGCTTTTGTTGGTCGCAGGACTCGACACGGTCGCTACGGCAATAGGCTTCGACTTGGCCTATTTAGCGCGCAGTCCCAAAGATCAAAAATTGCTGCGGAACGAACCGAAACGGATCGTGCCTGCAGCCGAAGAATTGCTGCGGGCCTATTCGACCGTGCAGATGATCCGCGTAGCAAGGAAAGATATCGATTTCGAAGGCGCGCCGATCCGTAAGGGCGACTACATTTCCTGCGCCACGGCGATTGCCAATCGTGATCCCGCGGAATTCGATCACCCCGACACGATCGATCTCGCACGAGAGGACAATCGCCACTCTGCCTTTGCCTGTGGTCCCCACCGTTGTCTTGGCTCGCACCTTGCCCGGCGGGAGATTGTCGTTGGACTCGAGGAGTGGTTGGCCCGCATCCCGGCCTTCCGGATCAAAGAAGGTACGTCGCCCATCACCTTCGGCGGCCAGGTGTTCGGAATTGAGAATGTGATCTTGGACTGGTCCTGATCAAAGGCCGCAGGGGGCACAGACATGGAGGTACCGCATGCGCATCATCGTCCACAATGCCAAATGCCAGGGGCACGCGCGATGCTGGTCGCAAGCGCCCCACGTCTTCAAGCTGGATGAGCACGGCTATATCCTGCCCGGTGACATCGAGGTTGCTGAGAGGGACGAACTCCTCGCGTCACGAGGCGCTCGATCCTGCCCCGATCATGCACTGGAAATTGATCGCTTGCCCGATGAACTACTTGATCGGTTCTTGTTCAATCAAGATCGTGGAGACTTCAAGTGACAAGAGCTTTCCCGGTGCAGGACCGCAACAGCCTGTGCCCGGACATTCAGTCGCTGTGCCAATTCCTCTGCGGTGGCTGTTCACATCGATGCGTAATCGGTGGCCAGTGTTTGCCTACAGCGGAGCTGCCTCAACCGCCGAAACAGTCCGAATAGTTGCTATGTAGCTGATGCGCGAACACGTCTCTTCCACTCTCAGATCCGCGACAAAACCATGGACCACGAAAAAATTGCCGAATTACTCGACCGCGAGGCGATCCGCGACCGTCTCTATCGGTACTGCCGCGGGGTGGACCGCGCGGATGAGGCGGCGCTACGTAGCTCGTACTGGCCCGATGCGCATGACAGTCACGGGGTCTATTCCGGCTCGGCCGAGGCTCTCGTTGAGCTCGCGCTGGGTATCTTCAAGACCAAACCGCGAAACATCCATCAGATCACCAACGTTCTGAACGAGTTCATCGGCCCGGCAAAGGCCGCCGTCGAGAGTTACTTTACGGCTCGGCAACGCGGGCCGGAAAGGGCCAGGAGAATACACCAGGCTCTCCCTTGCGGTCGCTATTGCGACCTGTTTCAGAAGAGGGAAGGGGAATGGCGATACGCCGAGCGCACCGTGGTCTACGATTGGCTTGAGGAGCAGACCCCGCCGGCAGCATCCGAGGTAAAGCGCTTCAGCGGCTCGATCCTCCACCTGGACGAGGGCTGATGCCTGATCCGAAGGTAACCCCGACAGGAACAACTAACGGGGGCTGCGAAACGATTGTCGACCATCTGCCGGGCGGCGTGCGGCGGCCGGTTAAAGCAGTGCCAAGCTTTCGGAAATCGCGCGCCTGTCGAGTCTCCCTACGGACCAATCTCCCTATAACTGAGGAAACGCCATGGAATTCGCGACATTCATCCTCGCAGCCCAGCGTGGTTATCATCAATCATCCGACAGCGTCATTCGCAACTCAATCGAACAGGCAGTTCTTTCGGAGCAGGCAGGCTTTGACACCGTATGGTTCGCTGAGCACCACTTTAACAATTACTCGCTGGTTCCGTCGCCCTTGATGATGGTGGCGCATTGCGCGGGCGTAACGAGCACTATTCGCCTCGGCACCGCTGTCTGCGTGCTACCGCTCTACCAACCGCAGCGCCTGCTTTCCGAGATCGGCCTCGCCGATATCCTTTCGAACGGCCGCCTTGAGCTCGGCGTCGGCTCCGGATACCAGCAGTTCGAGTTCGACCGCTTCGGCATCGACATCGATCAGGCGCCGGCCGTTTTTTCCGAATATCTGGACATTATCCTCAAGGGCCTCGATCAAGAAATCTTCGAGCACGACGGCCGTCAGTTGAAGATACCGTCGACGGCGATTTCGCTACGCACGGTTCAGAAGCCTAGGCCGCCAATCTGGGTTGCCGCGGCGTCGCCACCCAGCATGAGCCGGGCTTTTCGACAGGGACACAACGTTTTGGTCACGGCATTTCACGATGGCCTGGACGCGTTAAGCACATTGCGGGAAAGCCTGGAAAAAGCAGCTTCCTTCGAGGGTAAGAATGTCTCGGACGCAAAGGTGTCGCTGTTGCGCTGCTGCTATGCCAGCGACGACGAGGCGGACATCAACAGCTATCTCGATAATGCCCGCTTCCAACGCCGGTTATCGGAGGCTCTGTACGAGCGCCGCCAGCAAAGCAAGGACGGCTATTTGCTGCAGGAAACGCCGACGGAACGGGACCTGTCGTTCGAGACCATGCGCGAGAACCTGCCGATCGGCAGTGTGAATCGGGTGATCGACCGCCTGCTTCAAGAAATCAGTATCCTGAGACCGGCTCAGATTGCGATTCAGACCCAATTGGGCGATTTCGACCAGAAGACGATGTTGCGGCAAATCGAGCTCTGGGGAGAAAAGATCATCCCAGCAGTAAACAAGTCGCTTGGTCACGCAGCCCGGATCACAGAGTGACCACTAGTTAGGACAACAGCGTGCTTTGGTCGACTACCGGTTGTTCCGAGGTGCTTGGGAGAGTTCCTTGCCGGACGCTGACGGCACTACGACCGCGACCGAGCTCGCGCAGGCGAATAGTCAGGGAAAGGACCGAAGGCCGTCACCTCCGGCATGAACCCGATGGACTCCGAGCGAGACATCGAACTCGCCGCAGATGGCGACCGGCGCAAGCCCATGCTGGAGGATATAGCAATCCTGGCGGCAAGGCACCGAGATCTCGCGGGACCTCGGCATCAAGTTGGAGAACGTCACACTCGACATGCTCGGCCGTGCAACGAAGGTCTCGATTGAAAAGGGGAACACCACGATCATCAACGGCGCCGGCGCGACAGCCGAGATTGATGGCCGCGTTTGCGCAGATCAAGGCACAGATCGTAGAGACGACACCAGATGATCGCGAGAAGCTGCAGGAGCGCTTGCCAAGCTCACCGGCGGCGCTGCCGTGGTCTTGCTGCAGAGATTGCCATTACCTCCGTGGTTGATGGCTGGCCTTTGCATGCAGGAGGCTTGGGTATCGCAAGCAGTGTGACGCCTCTCCCGCTATTCAAGCAGGAACGTGGAGGTTGGCACTCGAAGTGCAGCCGCTATGCGCCTGAGCCTGTCGGGATCGACATCAGCACCTAGTTCAATACTTGTGATTTCTGCGCAAGTCAGTCCGCAGGTCAATGAAAGATCTTCGACGCTATATCCCATCGCTTCGCGAGATCGCTGAACAGCGGCGCCGATATCGACGTGGCCTCGGTTCGTGACGGACGCGCCGGCATTGCTCATTGAATTTGCCATAGGGCACTCCTTCTATCACGTATCATCAGGGAGTTCGCAGCTACAGGGGCAGGACAGAACGGTAATGTTGCAGCGCAATATTTGTACAATAAGTATGACAACTGCAAGGCAGGCGTCGAAAGACCCACACCGCATAAAGGTGTCGCACTTTGCGAGCGGTGAACCCTTTTCGACGCCGATCAGCGCCTGATTTGCGCTTTGGAAAGCAAGGGAATAGGCGACGATTTGAGCGAGAATGGTTTGACCGTGGGTCGGGTTGATAAACACAGGGAAAACTACTGAATTCTGCGGGCGGAAGGCTGAGTCTGCACATCCCGGCAAAGTCAAGCGCAGGGCCAGCTCAGACATCAGCCGGCCGGTCCTTCGCGGTATGTAGCGCGGGTTTTCTTTTTCCCGCGATCTCCATTGCCGCGTGATTGGTGTCAGGGTGATCCAGTCGGACAAGCCGATCTCCTTGCTCGTGGGTGACCGCCGGAGACCGAGTAGTCGGAGGCGAACACAACGCGAGTTGATCCGGGCCGGCTGACGGTGACGAACACAATGCCGGCCAGCGCGGATCGAGGTTACCCAGCACCCTGAGCTCCATAAGCGGTCCTTTCTGCCAATGGGTCTTGGTCATTTTTATCGAGCGAACTGTCACCCACGACATGGGTTGGCAGCTCCTGCCGACTCGCGACATGGAGTTACAAATGTCGTGCCAACTGTGCCGAGGGAGCTCAGAAATAATTCCGTATACTGAGTATGAGCGCGATCGGAAGCAGCCGATCACTACCCCGTCGCGGTCTCTGCAAATCAGACAATGGGTGCAGGATGCCTCGGTCGAGATCTGAGGCACAGTCTGCACTGAAAAATCGCATCATATCTCGTCGGGAACGTGCGCCGGTTGCTGGCCTGTGGCGCCGCCGCATTCGGCACAAGCGGCGTGGCCGGCCGTCGAGAACCCGGTTCAGTGATGGTGCGATCGTCGTCGCCAAACTCTCGCTACTCCACCTGGGAGGACGGATGTTCGTTCGCCTCCATTTCGAAGCACGTTGATTCTGCTGTCGTCATCACTAATCGAGGTCAATCCAAGCGATCGCAAAGTAACAGCATCCGACAAATACCGTCGGCTTTGTCGGATCAGCGACACAGACGTGTTTAGCCGACCTCTTGTTTCGGCTTGGTGTAACTAGCTGTAAAACAAGCAAAAAAGTCTCCTTCGGCTCGATCAGGCAGATCTGGCACGAGTCTTGAACTTCTTCATTGCGAGGCGGCGCGAGCTGCCGACCGCCATTGCGCGATGGATGGAACGAAGGAAGGAAGGCAACATGTCAGACTTGCGTCAAATCGCATTCTACGGCAAGGGGGGGATCGGCAAGTCCACCACCTCTCAAAATACCCTCGCGGCCCTTGTCGATCTCGGGCAGAAGATTCTTATCGTCGGCTGCGATCCCAAAGCCGACTCCACCCGCCTTATCCTGAACTCGAAAGCGCAGAACACGGTTCTGCATCTCGCGGCAGAGGAAGGCTCGGTGGAAGACCTCGAACTCGAGGACGTCCTGAAGGTCGGCTACCGAGGCATCAAGTGTGTGGAGTCCGGTGGCCCGGAGCCGGGCGTCGGTTGCGCCGGCCGTGGCGTCATCACCTCCATCAACTTCCTCGAGGAGAACGGCGCCTATGACGACGTCGACTACGTCTCCTACGACGTGCTCGGCGACGTGGTATGCGGCGGCTTCGCTATGCCGATCCGCGAGAACAAGGCGCAAGAAATCTACATCGTCATGTCCGGCGAAATGATGGCGCTCTACGCAGCCAACAACATTGCCAAGGGTATCCTGAAATATGCTCATTCCGGCGGTGTGCGGCTCGGCGGGCTGATTTGCAACGAGCGCCAGACCGACCGCGAGCTCGATCTCTCTGAGGCGCTGGCTGCCAAGCTCAATTCCAAGCTCATTCACTTTGTGCCGCGTGACAACATCGTCCAGCACGCCGAGCTCAGGAAGATGACAGTGATCGAGTATGCGCCCGACTCCAAGCAGGCCGGAGAATATCGCGCGCTAGCCGAGAAGATCCATGCCAATTCGGGCCAGGGCACCGTCCCGACCCCGATTACCATGGAGGAACTCGAGGACATGTTGCTCGACTTTGGCATCATGAAAACCGACGAGCAGATGCTTGTCGAGCTTCAGGCCAAGGAAGCCACGCTGGCGGTTGTCCAATAACGCCCCCTGCCGCCAGCAGGAGCGCGCCGGTTCTTGACCCGGCGCGCTCTTCTTAAAAAGCGGCCTCGCCGCTAGGCGTCACCCTAACCTTGAAAGGGAACAGGCCCCATGAGCCTCGACTACGAGAATGACGGCGTTTTCCATGAGAAGCTTATCGAGGAAGTGCTGTCGCAGTATCCGGGCAAGGCGGCAAAACGCCGCAAGAACCATCTAAGCGTCGCAACGGGTGGGGAGGACGGCAGCGAGACGGGCGAGGTCCTTTCCGAATGCGACGTCAAGTCAAATATCAAGTCCATTCCGGGCGTGATGACGATCCGCGGCTGCGCCTATGCCGGCTCCAAAGGCGTGGTGTGGGGGCCGATCAAGGACATGGTCCACATCTCACATGGCCCGGTCGGTTGCGGCCATTACTCCTGGTCGCAGCGCCGTAACTATTACGTCGGTACGACGGGCATCGACACCTTCGTGACCATGCAGTTTACCTCCGACTTCCAGGAGAAGGACATCGTTTTCGGCGGCGACAAGAAGCTTGAAAAGATAATCGATGAGCTCGAAGAGCTGTTTCCCTTGAACAACGGCATTACCATCCAGTCGGAATGCCCGATTGGTCTGATTGGCGACGATATAGAGGCGGTGTCACGCAAGAAAGCCAAGGAGCACGAAACGAAGATCGTGCCGGTGCGCTGCGAGGGCTTTCGCGGCGTCTCGCAATCGCTTGGCCACCACATCGCCAACGATTCGATCCGCGACTGGGTCTTCGACGAGGCAAACGCAGATTTCGAGCCCGGCCCCTGCGACGTAAATGTCGTCGGCGACTACAACATCGGAGGCGACGCCTGGGCCACCCGCATTCTGCTCGAGGAAGTGGGACTGCGTGTGGTCGGCAACTGGTCGGGGGACGCGACGCTCGCTGAAGTCGAGCGTGCGCCGAAGGCCAAGCTGAACCTCATCCATTGCTACCGCTCGATGAACTACATCTGCCGCCACATGGAGGAAAAATACGGCATCCCTTGGATGGAATACAATTTCTTCGGCCCCTCCCAGATCGAGGCCTCTCTGCGCAAGATAGCTGAGCATTTCGGGCCGGCAATCGTGGACAAGACCGAGGCGGTCATCGCCAAGTACCGGCCCCTGGTCGATGCGGTCATCGATAAATATCGGCCGCGCCTCGAAGGCAAGACGGTAATGCTCTACGTCGGCGGGCTGCGCCCTCGTCACGTCATCACGGCCTATGAGGACCTCGGCATGGTGATCGTCGGCACCGGTTACGAGTTCGCTCACAACGATGATTATCAGCGCACCGGCCATTATGTGAAGAAGGGGACCCTGATCTATGACGACGTGACCGGTTACGAGCTGGAAAAGTTTATCGAGCGGATCCGCCCCGATCTCGTCGGCTCCGGCATCAAGGAAAAGTACCCGGTGCAGAAGCTGGGTATCCCGTTTCGCCAGATGCACTCCTGGGACTATTCCGGCCCGTATCATGGCTATGATGGCTTCGCCATCTTCGCCCGCGATATGGATCTGGCCGTAAACAGCCCGATCTGGGACCTTTACGAAGCCCCGTGGAAGAAAAAGGCCATGGAGCCTGACGCGGTCGCAGCCGAATGAGGATCCGGCCTCCCGCGACCAGGAAGGCGATGAACGCCAGCACCCATTGATCCGCAGAAAAGCTGAAAAAGCCTCGACGCCCTGTGCCGGCGTCCGGGCGCGCCAGATGCAAAAAGGTGATGACCATGCCGCAGTCGGCCGAAAAAATTCTCGACCATGCTCCGCTGTTCCGGGAGCCGGAATACAGGCAAATGCTTGCCGAGAAAAAGCTGAATTTCGAATGTCCGCACCCGGACCAGATCGTTACCGATCAAGGCGAATACACCAAGACCTGGGAATACCGGGAAAAGAACCTCGCCCGCGAAGCACTTGTCGTGAACCCCGCCAAAGCCTGTCAGCCGCTCGGCGCAGTGTTCGCGGCCGCGGGGTTCGAGCGGACCATGTCCTTCGTCCATGGCAGCCAGGGTTGCGTCGCCTATTACCGCTCGCACCTTTCGCGACACTTCAAAGAGCCTTCATCGGCAGTTTCGTCTTCGATGACAGAGGACGCGGCGGTGTTCGGCGGACTGAAGAACATGATCGACGGGCTTGCCAACACCTATACGCTCTATGACCCGAAGATGATCGCCGTCTCCACCACCTGTATGGCGGAAGTCATCGGTGATGACCTGCACAGCTTCATCGAAAACGCCAAGGGCCAAGGCTCGGTCCCGGCTGACTTCGACGTTCCTTTCGCTCACACGCCGGCCTTCGTCGGCAGCCATGTCGATGGCTATGACGGCATGGTCAAGGGTATCCTGGAGAACTTCTGGAAGGGCAAGGAACGCAAGGAAGTCGCCGGGTCCATCAATATCATTCCGGGTTTCGACGGCTTCTGCGTCGGCAACAATCGGGAGCTGAAGCGCCTCCTCGACGTGATGGGCGTATCCTATGCCTTCATTCAGGATGCCTCCGACCAATTCGACACACCCTCGGACGGCATGTATCGCATGTATGACGGCGGTACGAAGATCGAGGACGTGAAAGCGGCCCTCAACGCCGAAGCGACACTGTCGCTGCAGCACTACAGCACCCGCAAGACGTTGGAATTTTGCCAGGAGTTCGGACAGGTGACCGCCTCCTTCCACTATCCGCTAGGGCTGAAGGCGACCGACGAATTCCTGATGAAGGTTTCGGAGATATCCGGCAAGGAAATCCCTGGGACAATCGGCCTGGAGCGCGGTCGGCTTGTGGACGCAATAGCGGACAGCCAAGCTTGGCTGCATGGCAAGAAATACGCGATCTACGGCGATCCTGACTTCGTCTACGCTGTGGCCCGGTTCGTGATGGAGACCGGCGGGGAGCCGATGCACTGCCTCGCCACCAACGGCACGTCCGCCTGGGAAGCGGAGATGAAGGAATTGCTTGCATCCTCCCCATTCGGCAAGGATGCCCAGGTCTGGTCGGGCAAGGATCTCTGGGCGATGCGCTCGTTGCTTTTCACCGAACCGGTGGACCTGTTGATCGGCAATTCCTACGGCAAATATCTGGAGCGGGACACCGGCACGCCGCTGATCCGGCTGACGTTTCCCATTTTCGATCGCCACCACCACCATCGTTTCCCGCTCATGGGCTACCAAGGGGGGCTCCGCGTCTTGACGACGATCCTCGACAAGATCTTCGACAAGCTCGATCGCGAAACGAGCAAGGTCGGTGTGACGGACTATTCATATGACCTCACCCGGTAGAAGCGGCTGTTGGCCCGGATGCGGCCAACCGTATTCCGATGGACTTGGAGACCGGCGCAATGCATTCGCCCACCGCTAAAATACAGGATGTTTTCGACGAGCCCGGCTGCGAGATAAATCGCGGCAAGGACGACAAGGCGCGCAAAGAGGGTTGTTCGAAACCGTTGACCCCCGGCGCGGCAGCCGGCGGCTGCGCTTTCGATGGCGCCAAGATTGTGCTCCAGCCGATCACCGACGTGGCACATCTCGTTCATGCACCGCTCGGCTGCGAGGGCAATTCCTGGGACAACCGCGGCGCGGCTTCGTCCGGACCAACCCTTTGGCGTAGAAGCTTCACGACCGACCTCACCGAACTCGATGTGGTGATGGGGCAGGGCGAGCGGAAGCTTTTCAGAGCAATCCGCGAGATTAAGGAAGCGCATGCGCCGTCGGCGATCTTCGTCTATTCGACCTGTGTGACGGCGCTGATCGGCGACGATATCGGGGCGGTCTGCAAGCGTGCAGCGGAAAAGTTCGGCTTGCCAGTGGTGCCGATCAATGCGCCCGGCTTCGTCGGTTCCAAGAACCTTGGCAACAAGCTTGCCGGCGAGGCATTGCTCGATCATGTCATCGGGACGGCGGAGCCTGACGATGCCAGCCCTTACGACATCAATATCCTTGGCGAATTCAACCTCTCCGGTGAGTTCTGGCTGGTGAAGCCGCTCCTTGATCGGCTAGGCATCCGGGTGCGCGCCTGTATTCCGGGCGACGCGCGCTACCTCGATATTGCCTCGGCGCACCGTGCCTGCGCGGCCATGCTGGTGTGCTCGACCGCGCTCATCAATCTTGCCCGCAAGATGGAGGAGCGCTGGGGCATTCCGTTCTTTGAGGGCTCTTTTTACGGCATTAGCGACACTTCAGAAGCACTCAGGCAGATCGCGAAGCTCGTGGTCGCGAAGGGCGCCAATCCGGACATCATCAAGCGCACCGAGGCACTGATCGCTGAGGAGGAGGCGATTGCATGGAAGAGACTAGCGGCATACCGGCCGCGGCTCGAGGGCAAGCGCGTGCTGCTCAACACCGGGGGTGTGAAGTCCTGGTCGATTGTTCATGCGCTAATGGAGATCGGCGTCGAGATCGTCGGCACCTCCGTCAAGAAATCGACGGTCGAAGACAAGGAGCGGATCAAGCAGATTCTCAAGGATGAGGGCCACATGTTTGAATCCATGGCGCCGCGCGAGCTTTACGACATGCTCTCAGAACAGAAGGTCGACATCATGCTGTCGGGCGGGCGCACGCAATTCATCGCATTGAAAGCCAAGACACCCTGGCTCGATATCAATCAGGAGCGTCACCACCCCTATGCCGGCTACGACGGGACGGTGGAGCTCGTTCGCCAGATCGATCTCGCCATTCATAACCCGATGTGGTGTCAAGTGCGGGAGCCGGCACCGTGGGAATACCAACCCACTGTGAAGGAAGAACTGCCGGATGCGCAGAGCAAAACCGAGACTGCCCACGCCTTCGCAAAAGTAGTCACACAACAGCCGCCGGCGGCTTCGGCGACCCTTGAGGAAAACCGATGACCCGCATTCTTCCTCAAACCAAATCGGCAGCGGTCAATCCGCTAAAGTCGTCTCAGCCGCTGGGCGCCGCTCTCGCCTTTCTTGGCGTTAGTGGTGCCATACCGTTGTTCCATGGCAGCCAGGGCTGCACGAGCTTCGCCCTGGTCCTTCTCGTGCGGCACTTCAAGGAAGCCGTCCCTTTGCAGACAACGGCGATGGACGAAGTGGCGACGATCCTCGGCGGCATGGACCATCTGGAGGAGGCGATCCTCAATCTCAAGGCCCGCACGAACCCGAAACTGATCGGGGTCTGTACCACGGCGCTGGTCGAAACCCGAGGCGAAGATTTCGCAAAGGATCTCTCGACCATCAAGATGAAGTGCGCCAATGAACTCTCAGGTACGGAGATCGTGCTGGCCGCCACCCCGGATTTCGAGGGCGCGATCGAGGAGGGCTGGACCAAGGCCGTCACCGCAATGGTTGAAAGGATTACACGGCATGGTGAGCAGGCGCGGCAGTCAAAGAAGATTGTAATCCTGCCCGGCTGGAATCTGACTGTCGCCGACATCGAGCATTTGCGCGAGACGGTGGAAAGCTTCGGCCTCAAGCCGGTGATTCTGCCCGACCTCTCCAGTTCGCTCGACGGCACGGTTCCGGACGACCGGTGGGTGTCGACCACCTATGGTGGCACCCGCGTTGAGGAGATCCAACAACTTGGCACGGCGGTGCAGTGCATCGCGATTGGAGAGCACATGCGCGGTCCGGCGGAGATGCTGCAGAAACTGACCGGAGTGCCTTATGCGCTGTTTCAGACCCTTACAGGATTGAAGGGCGCCGACCGGTTTGTATCGTTGCTTTCCGCAATCTCCGGTGCGCCGGCGCCAGCGAAAATCCGCCGGCGCCGCGCTCAGCTACAGGACGCCTTGCTCGATGGGCATTTTCATTACAGTGGCAAGAAGATTGCCATCGCCGCCGAGCCCGACCAACTCTATCAACTCGCGACGTTTTTCACCGGCATGGGGGCCGAAATTTCGGCTGCCGTCACCACGACCGGCACCTCGAAGATACTCGAGAAAGTGCCTGCCGATGCGGTTCAGGTCGGTGATCTTGGCGATCTCGAGGGCCTTGCCGCGGGCGCTGATCTTCTCGTCACCCATTCGCATGGACGACAGGCTTCCGACCGCCTGGGCATTCCGCTCATGCGCGTTGGCTTCCCGATCTTCGACCGACTCGGCAGTCAGCACAAGCTCACGACGCTCTACCAAGGAACGCGCGACCTGATCTTCGATGTGGCCAACATCTTCCAGGCCAACCAGCACGCGCCAACGCCTCAATCACTCGATCCATTCCGTAACCGAGACATGCCAGATGAACGCCGCCCGTCGCCTATCGCTCGTTAATGACGAACTTCACGCACCGACGCCGCAACGGCAATGCGGCGCGTTGCGCATCGCGATCGCCACGCAAGACATGAAAAACCTCAACGCCCATTTCGGTTCGGCCAAGCGCTTCGCCGTCTATGACGTGACGTCCGATGCCCGGAATTTCGTTGAAGCCGTTGCCTTTGAAGATGTTTCCGACGAGAGCGGGAAGCAGCAGGCTGAGGGCGAGGATCGCATCACCCCGAAGGTTAACGCGTTGAAAGGCTGTCACCTACTATTTTGCCTGGCTATCGGCGGGCCTTCGGCAGCCAAGCTTGTCTCGGCAAAAATCCATCCAATCAAAGTGCAGCAGCCTCAATCCATCGAAGACGTACTGTCGCGAACCCAGACCATGCTCAGGACGGCTCCTCCGCCTTGGCTGCGCAAGGTGCTGACGGAAGCAGGTGCTGCCGAAAAAAAATCCTTTGAGAACGAGGACTGAATGATGAAAACACCGTCCGATACCCCGGTCATCCATGCTATCAACGCTAACGATACGGCCGTTGACACCCCTTTCCTCAGATGCCTCATGCGGCTCATCCGTGCCCGGGACACCTATGGAACATGGGAAGTCAAATCTGACGCTGCCCTGCTGGCCGGCTTCATCGTCACGAAGGCGCAGCGCCGTGCGATCCCGATCATTGGCGATCCCGATCCGGACGTGCTGTGGAGGCTCGAGACTTTCTACACCGGCGTGGCGCTTGCAATCGAGGAGTGCTCCGGCCTGCTGATATCGTCGACGTTGATGATGAACCATGAGGGCTTCGGCCGAGTGGTTCTCACGACCGGGCGATTGGTCGTTCTGTCGAAGTCCCTACGCGATGTCCATCGATTCGGCTTCGACTCACTGGGCAAACTCGCGAAAGCGGGTGCGACACTGGTCAACGATGCGATAGCGGCCATTGAGGTCTATCCCGATGTGGCACGGGCGTGAGCCAGCTTTCCGAGGAAGGAGATCATGTCAGATCTTGAGGAATTTAAGAAGAAAGTCCGCAAACTGCAGTCTCGAGCCGGCACTGCGAAGATGGAATTGCACGACCTCGCCGAGGACCTCCCGGTCAATTGGACCGAAATCAAAGTGGTTGCCGAGAAAACGTTCGCTGCTTTTGCGGAGTTGGCGGCTGCCAAGAGAGAGCTCAGCGCGTTGGAGAACGCACGATGACGAGCCCTTTCCTTACCCGCGACGGCTCGTACTGGATGCCCGAATATCTGACCGCTATCGATGGCATGACCTGCATCGGCTGCGGCCGCTGCTTCAAGGTGTGCTCGCGCCAGGTCATGCACCTTTACGGTGTCGACGACGCGGGTGAAATCCTTGGCATCTGTGACGACGAGGACGACGACTTCGATGGGGATCTCAATCGCATGATGATGGTGGTCGATCATACTGGGCGCTGCATCGGTTGTGGAGCTTGTGCCCGCGTCTGTCCGAAGAACTGCCAGACCCATGTTGCGGCTGACACGATTGTTGCTTGAGTTGACGAATACATTAGGAGAGAACGACGTTGTCCTTCGGAATCTTTTGGCGCATCCTGCTGCTGTTCCTGTGCACCAACCCTATAGTGGTCTACCTCGTCTGGCATTCCATCAGCAGGGCAATCGTCACAACGCTCGCTGGTTCGCTGCTTCTTCAGGTAGGTTATTTCGTGGGCTTGCTCTTTTTGGTTTGGCGGTCTGGCTGCGCTGAGAGACGTGCCCAAAGGGCTGAGCATGGCCATAGAGTTCGCTACCAGTCGCAAAACTATCGTGAGGGTGATGAATGACCTCTCCGATGTGCCCACCTTGCGTCAAACGCGCAGCACGTCTCCGTTCGCTTGGCCGGACGATGACAAACAGCGCACAGATGCGCGCTACTTTGGACAAGCAATGAACATTGTCATGGAACGAATGCCGTGTCCAGGATGGCCAGAGGCGACCGCATTCAGGTCGTTCCAACCCGAGAGAGATGCGGCTTTCCCGTAACGTAGGCGTTGCTGATACGCCAACGTACGGTTTGATTCGGCATCGCTGGAAACACCATCAACGGCCCATCTGGGAGAACGCGGTCGATCTCGAATAGGAAGAACGCCCCTTACGTTAGAGGGCGTTCGCGCAGCGAGCCTCAGCACAATCGCATGCCACTGGAGAGAACATGCTGGAAAAGTTCGAACGCTACCCGCTTACCTTTGGGCCTACGCCCATTGAGAAGCTCGACCGCCTCGGCGAACATTTAGGCGGAAAGGTGGAAATCTACGCCAAGCGCGAGGACTGCAACTCCGGTCTCGCCTTCGGCGGAAACAAGCTACGCAAGCTCGAATACATCATCCCCGATGCGATCGCGTCGAATGCCGATACGCTTGTCTCGATTGGCGGCGTGCAGTCGAACCACACGCGAATGGTCGCTGCGGTCGCCGCAAAGATCGGCATGAAATGCGTCCTGGTGCAGGAGAGCTGGGTACCACATGAGGATGCCGTTTACGACAGAGTAGGCAACATTCTCCTGAGCCGGATCATGGGTGCAGAGGTGTGGCTGGTTGATGAGGGCTTTGACATAGGTATCCGCCGCAGTTGGGAACAGGCGCTCGAAGAGGTCAAGCAAAGAGGCGGTAGACCCTATGCGATACCGGCCGGGGCCTCCGTTCACAAGTATGGGGGCCTCGGCTATGTCGGCTTCGCTGAGGAAGTCCGTGAACAGGAGAAACACCTTGGATTTACCTTCGACTATGTCGTGGTTTGCGCAGTTACGGCCTCGACGCAAGCCGGCATGGTCGTCGGGTTCGCCAAAGACGGGCGACAGCGCAACGTGATCGGTATCGATGCCTCCGCAACCCCCGCTCAAACCAAGGCGCAGGTGCTAAAAATTGCCCGGCATACCGCCAAGCTCGTCGAACTCGACATGGAAATCGCCGACGATGATGTGATGTTGCTCGAGGACTACGCGTACCCGTGTTATGGCATTCCGTCAGAGGAAACGAAGGAGGCCATCCGCCTGTGTGCAAGGCTCGAGGGCATAATTACTGACCCGGTCTATGAGGGCAAATCGATGCAAGGAACGGTCGACCTTGTCCGGAAAGGCTTCTTTCCAGAAGGATCGAGGATTCTCTTCGCGCATCTCGGCGGCGCGCCGGCAATCAGCGGTTACGGCTACACTTTTCGCAACGGCTGACGCTCGGCAAATCGCGATGGCGCCGGTCTTGCGGCGTAACCGGCGTGACCTTCGATTGGCGCGACTATCGCCATAGCAATGCGGCACCCTCAATGACGCGCTGGCGCCGCACGAGTTCATCCGCCGGCTCCTGCTCCACTCCCTGCCCGACGGCTTCCACCGTATCCGCCATTACGGCTTCCTCGTCAACGGCATTCGCCGCACCCGGCTCACAATCATCAGGCGATTGCTGGCCGATGCCCGCCGGAGCGCCGCCGGGCCTTAGGTTGTCATCGCGCGCCCTTCGATCCGTCCGTCTGTCCCTGCTGCGGCGGCATCCCGCGCATCACCGCCAGGTTGCCGCCGGCGCCGCCGCGCCAAGATCAGACGCTGTAGCGCTAAATCCATAGCGCCGTGCCAGCGTCAGCGGGCCAGTTCAATCCGGCTTCAATGAGGTCGCGCATCGCGTCCGGTCGCCAGCGCATCCTCGCGCGACCTCACAAAACCCTCCAGATTCCCCCGGAGGCGCAAATCAGATTCAAAGCTGATTTTTGGAGATCGGCGATGGTTGCGATGCGCTTCGGGATGACCAGTGGGAACGGATCAAGGATTTTGTGGCGGGCGGCACCAAGGGCAAACGCGGCCGGCGCACGAACAACCGATTGTTTCTTGATGCGCTGTTGTGGATGGCCCCTTCGGGCGATCGCTGGCGTGACCTGCCCGCACGGCTTAGCGATTACCCGCGCGGTGAAACGGCGCTATTACCGCTGGATCGAAATGGGCGTTCTTGACGAGATGCTTTCGGTTCTGGCGCGGGACGCTGACCTCGAACGGCTGATGATCGATAGTACCATCGTGCGGCGCATCAGGATGCGGCCGGCGCACGCAAGCTAAAAGGGGGGTGGATGCCCAGGGTCTGGGCCGGTCCCGCGGCGAATTGAGCACCAAGATCCATGCTGCAACAGAGGCACTCGGGCTGCCGGTCCGCCTGATCGCCAGCCCCGGACAGCGCAGCGACATCGCCTTTGCCCACGATCTCATCAATGGCATCGACGCCGATGCCGCGATCGCCAACAAGGGCTATGACGCAGACCACCTCGTCGATACCACCACTGAGGCCGGAACCCAGGTCGTCATTCCGCCCAAGCGCAACCGCAACGTCCTACGCTCTTACTACGCCCAGCTTTACAAGGAGCGCAACAGGATCGAACGATTCTTCAACAAGCTCAAGCAGTTCCGACGCGTCCCAACCCGATATGACAAGCTCCAAAGTTAAATCGTCACCACGCCCTAGCATTCGCTCATTCCGAAAGTGCATATCCGACGGACCACACAGTCCGTATGAGATCACGTCCGCCAGCCTTATTGAGGGCCGCGCGCAAGCGGCCGATGTGAACATCAACGGTGCGGGGGCCAAGATGAACAGCACGCGGCCAAGCTGCGTCCTGAAGTTCATCCCTGGAGAACACTCTGTATGGGTTCTTTATGAAATGGCACAATAGGCGGAACTCAGTTGGAGGAAGATGGATCAGTCGGCCGTTTCGTCGTACGCGGTAGGTGCACACATCCAGTTCGAGATCGAGAAAGGTCAAGATAGAATTTCCGACGGCGTAGTCTCGATCCGAGCTGGGCCAGATCGCGCCGATACTTTCTAATAGTGTCTCGGGCGAGAATGGTCTGCAGAGATACTGATCGGCACCGGACTCAAGTATTGCTTTCCGACTTGCTTCGTCACCTTCGGCGGCAATCGCGATAATAGATGTTGATCGCGTTCGGTGATTCTTGCGCAAGCATGCACAAAGCGTCTGCGCCTCAAAGCCACGCAGCCGTGATTCGAGAAGCAACAGGTCCGGAACTAGTTCCTCGACGCGCTTGACCAACGTCTCGCCATCGCTTACCCCGGACACAACAAGGCCCTTACCTTTGACGGTATACTCCAGAAACAAACGAAAGCTAACGTCTGCCGCAGCGATTAGCACCAGCGGCGGCGGTAGGGGATCCCCATTATTGTCATGTGCCATAGCGCCATCCTTTAGGTGTAGCTTCGACCAACTCGCTAGATCTTGAGCGTCAAATCGTGCGCTAGGTTCTCGGTCCATAGCGCACTTACTAGCTCGGCCGCTTGGAAAGCGGTACTGCAACGGCAAGAGCACTGTCGGTACGTATTGTGGGAAGGCGATCTCTCCTCACTGAGAGGCGTTTGCGGATATACGGTGCATGGATTGTGCCAAGAGCAAACAGGGCTTGGTGTAACCATGCGCACTCGCCAACGACTCCTTCGCGGGCTCGTCACCGACATTGTCACCGATGTCGATGAAATCGACGCGCGAAGTCGTCCTGACGATCCACCGGCGGGACGGCCAGCACTCGCAATTGTGGGAGAGCATGGATGCAAACGTCAGAAGATGCCCTGGAAGTCATCCGCAGTATGGCCGGGCGCTGGCCGAATGATCACATCGCCGTCTCCCTCAACTGGATGGGGCTGCGCAGTGGACAAAACAAAACCTGTACCGCAAAGCGGGTAAGTTCAATCCGCCGTGTCAAAGGGGTCGACGCGTACCTCTCGGCCGACAAGAACAGCGAATCACGCACTATGACGGAAGCGGCCAGGGAGCTTCAACCACACCGTTCGCCGCCTCATAAAGGAGCATATTCTCCCTGCCCGTCTGCTCGTTCGGGGGCGCGCCTTACCAGATCAATCTGTCAGACCTGCAGAGTGAAGCCGTTAAGGCCGCGCTGAGGCGCAAAGACGCTCCATGTCGCACGGATTTCCAGAACCAACTTCCAATGTTTCCAGGTACTAAGCAGAGATTATCCGATTGCCCAACGGATGGAGGCATCTCTCGTTGTTCAAGGCCTCCACAGCTACGTGGATGGCGCAATCGAGCGCGGCGTGGTCGGTGAAGGTCTGATGGGCCAGGTGGTGCGCCTTGAGATCGCGCCAGACGACCTCGATGTCGTTGAGCTCGGGTGCGTATTTTGGCAGCCACTCGACGGTAAGCCAGTGCTTGCGCGCTTCGAGGGCCTTGCGGGTGAGCTTGCTGACGTGGATCGGCCCGTTGTCCTCAACCAGCACGACCGGCTTTATGGGGCGTCCTGGTTGGGGGCCGTACAGATGGTCGAGTTGAACCAGGTGAGCGATGAAGTCGCTGGAGCGCTTGGTCGCACTTGTGTGCACGATCAGCTGGCGCGTGACATGATTGAGCGAGCCGATCGCCACTTTTTTGGCCTGTCCCGGCGCCGGTACCCGCAGGTCGGCACCGCACCTGGCCCACGCCCGCGCCAGATAAGGGTGTGTCAGGGCCTCGCTCTCGTCGCCATAAAGGAGAACGATGCCGCCAGCCTCGGCCTGGGCCTTGCGCAACTGAAGGCGCAGCCCGACGCGCGCGATCTCGCCGGCATTCTGGCGGCCTTTCAGCGTGTGCCGGGGCCGCCGCCAGCGGAAGTTTTTTCGCAGCGCCTCGGACAGTTGTGATTTACCAATCCTGACGCCCTCGTGCGCCTCGATCTCGGTGATGAGGCGCGCAATCGTCCAATTGGGCCGGTTGGCAACCGGCGCTTCCATCAGAGGGGTGACGACACGCAGCGCGGCCTCAGTCTTCACCGGGGCCGGGCCTGGCGCCACGGTCGCCTTCAATGCTTCGATCCCGCCCTCGGCGAACCAGCTACGCCACAGGAACCGCGTCCTCGCGCACGCCGAAGGCTTCCGCGATGCGCGGGCTGGTCCAGCCCGACAGCGTCAGCAATATCGCCCGCGCCCGATCCGCCTCGCCGCGGTTGCGCGAATGCGCCAACGCTTGCAGCGCCTTACGCTGCTCCTCATCCGCCGTTACCGGAGATTTGCCCGCCATGTCTCACCCTCGAATCAGTGAGAAGACCGAATCACACCCGAGGTTCGTTGGTCAAGCTGGCGGAGTCTGCTTAGAGGGAGATGCATAATGAACACGTCTTCGCGACCCGTCGGAAGGCGTGTTGTTTTGCCGCCTATCCGGCGGCGGCAACGATCTTCAAAATTCGTTTCATATTGTCGGCGATGGCGGTGAGGCGGATCTGCATGGCGGCCTTTGCAAGCCCGGCGCCGTCGCCTGCGTCGAGGACCATAGCTTTGCTTTCAGGCGCCGAAGATCTTCTCGATCCGGCCACGGATGTCATGGATTGATGGATCGGTTGGTTCCAGGCATCGAGACGTGCCAGGGTTTTCGGCTTCGTCGCGCCCCCACATGGCGGTGGCGATGACGCGCGGCGCGCCACCTTTGGTGCGCACCGCGCTGTCGGCATAGAATCACAGTCGTTCGCTTCGGTCCAGACCCCCGCGCGCAGGTCTCATGAGCAGTTGGGCCTCCTGTCAGGTTTGACACATCCACGACATGAGGATGTTCGTCTTACTTTTGCCTTTGTAGACTAAGTTATTGATAAAAAATGTAGAACCTTTCTGTGGAGTTGGCACGGCGTTTGAAGCTGGTTCGTCACTTGGCTGAAATACCAGCCGATCTGATGGACATACCAGGTCTGCTCAGATCTGCGTTGACAGTGCAATTTGCGATGCCGCCGGCCGACGAAGGGGCGCTGGGCTGCAGTCTCTACACACCAAAGCGTCGTACATCTGTGACAACAAGTAGTTCACTAAAGGAGAGACTATGATACGGCAGCGAATGGCTACAGTCCCCCAAGTTTGGGGTTCAGCAGTAAGAGTGCACAATCAATATTCTCCCGTCGCGTCGATGCTTTCCCTAAGGCAGCGACGGAGGCGTTTGTTGCGGGTCGTTTCGCCGCTCGACCAGAGTGACGATGTTGCTCGATCGACGAGGCGGCGACGTTCGGTTTAAGGTCAGGCATCCGCGCTCCATCGAGCGGGCGCGATAGCAGCCTTCTCGGCCAAGTAATCGCGAGTTGGCGATCAATCGAGCATTGCAGCTTTCCGCAGGCAATTCCACCTGAAGGTAGCCAAGTTGTCGAATTCTACTCGAATCGAGAATACGACCAGCCTTTCTCCAAGAGAAAAGGAGTGCATTCTGTGGGTCGCGAGAGGAAAATCGTCATGGGATATAGGTATTATTTTGGGAATTTCCCAAAATACTGTCAACTTCCATATTAAAAATGTGATGCGAAAATTGAATGTTTCAACAAGAACGGTCGCAGCCATAAAAGCAGTAAACTTCGGTATCATCGAATTGTGAAGGCGCTCCCCTATCGATTGGTCCACTTGATGTCGTAGAGGAAATGCCTCGTGGATACCTTTCTACCTGCTTGGCTAAAGGCAAACGTGCGAGTGTGAACTGATGGGGTGGATGCCCCCTTCCGCCGGCGTCGGTATGATGCCTGCTTCGCGCCACGGTGGCGCTTACGGAGGGAAGGCAGATGACACAAGTGCATATCCTTGCGATCGACCTCGCGAAGCGGAGCTTCCAAGTCTGTGGAACGGATCGCGGCGGGGCGGTTCTATTCAACCGGCTTCTTTCGCGAGCCCGATTACAGCAACTTTTGAACGAGCAGTCGCCGTGCATCGTCGCGATGGAGGCCTGTGCGGTAATCCCCCCGTTTTTAACGGAGCTCCATCGTAGAATTCACGCGGCCATTTTCAGTTTCTGTGCGGGTGTGATGCCGCCGATGCCCATGTTGGGCCGCTCGTTGTTGTAGGTCCATAGCCACTGCGTGGCAAATTCCTGCGCCTCCTCGATGCTTTCAATGATGTATTGGTCGAGCCATTCATGTCGGACGGTGCGGTTGTAGCGCTCGACATAGGCATTCTGCTGCGGCTTTCCGGGCTGGATGTGGCTCAAGGCAATTCCTTGGGTTTCGGCCCATTCCATCAGTTTGCCACTGACATACTCAGGTCCGTTATCCACACGAATGGCGAACGGTTTGCCGCGCCATTCGATGATCTGGTTCAGGCTGCGGATGACGCGTTCTGCAGGCAGCGAAAAGTCTACCTCGATTCCCAGCCCCTCGCGGTTGAAATCGTCCAGGACATTCAGCAGCCGGAATTGCCTGCCGTCTTCCAAACGATCCGCCATGAAATCCATGGACCAAACCAGGTTCGGTGCATCCGGCACAGTCAAGGCATCGGGCTTGTCCCGCTTCAACCGCTTGCGTGGCTTGATCCTGAGGTTCAACTCCAGCTCGCGGTAGATGCGGTATACGCGCTTGTGATTCCAGCGATGTCCCCGGACATTGCGCAGGTAAAGGAAGCACAGGCCGAAGCCCCAGGTCTTCTTTGCCCGCGTCAGTCCGATCAAGAGATCGGCGATCTGCTCGTTCTCGTCGTTCAGCTTGGCGCTGTAACGATAGCAGGTCTCGCTGACCGCGAAGGTGCGGCAGGCAAGCGCAATGCTCACCCCGCGCAACGCCACTGCCTTCCCGGCCATCTCCCGGCGTTGAGATGGCCGCGTTACTTTTTTCCCAAAGCCTCCTTCAGCAGTTCTGCCTGCATGCTCATCTCGGCATACATCTTCTTCAGCCGACGGTTCTCATCCTCCAAAGCCTTCATCTGACTGATCATCGACGCGTCCATGCCGCCATATTTGGATCGCCATTTGTAAAATGACGCTGTGCTCATTCCATGTTCCCTGCAAAGTTCGGGGACGGGGACACCCCCTTCCGCCTGGCGAAGGATGGCAAGGATTTGTGGTTCGCTAAATCTGCTCATCTTCATCAAAATCTCCTCGATCATAAAGCCCGAGAAAACTCTACTTTTGAAGCCCGTTAATTTGCGGGAGGATTACCGTGCCACCAGCCATTTCTGGGGCCGCTTTGCTCAAGGCTGTGGCCATAATGTACGGCTAATTCCGCCGATCTACGTGAAGCCGTTTGTCAAACGACAGAAGAACGACGCAGCCGATGCAGCGGCGATCGCTGAGGCTGCACAGCGACCGAACATGCATTATGTCGAGGTCAAGAGCGCTGAACATCAGGCGCGTGCGGTGGCGTTTCGAACGCACCAGTGCTTCGTGCGCCAGCGCACCCAGCTCATCAATGCGTTGCGTGGGCACCTCGGCGAATTCGGGATTGTCGTTGCTCAAGGACTAGCCAATCTCACTGCGGTTGTGGGCATTCTGGCCAATGAGACAAATGATCTCCCTGCTGGAGTCAGAGAGATTGGTCAGCTTTACCTGGACCAGATCAGAATGCTGACCGAGAAGATCGACGGGCTGATGCTGAAGCTTCGAGAAGCAACCAAGGCGAATGAAGATATGCGTCGACTTTGCACCGTTCCCGGCGTCGGACCCGTGACCGCCGGCGCGATCCTCGCATTTGCTCCCGATCTCCGCGCATTTAAGAGCGGCCGGAATTTTGCTGCCTGGCTCGGCCTTGTGCCCAGGCAGCACTCCACGGGAGGCAAGACCCGACTGGGTGGTGTCAGCAAGATGGGGCAGACCGATATCCGAAGCTACTCATCGTCGGAGCGATGAGCCTGATCCGCTGGATCGTGCGCAAGGGCGTGTTACCGGATAACTGGTTGGGAAGCATTCTGGGCCGAAAGCCTCGAATGGTGGCTGCTGTCGCGCTCGCCAATAAGATGGCGCGCATCATTTGGGCAATGATGACCAGGGAGCAGAATTACAGAATGGCGTGATCCGCTGCCTTTCTCGAAAAGGCAATGCGGTGACGCCTGGGGCCAACAGCCCCGGTAAGAAGATCGACTGACGGAACAATGCGGAAAGGACTTCAATGTTCAGAATGGGGTAAACCAGTCCCGGCGCTCGAGCAAAAAGCTCTCTGAACCGATGTGGCCCTTGTTCTTCGAACTGCATCCCGGCCCGTGGCTAATCAGGCCACATCAAGAGGCCTGACACACGACCGATAGAATTCCTCGTTCGCGGACAGCCGTCAAAAAATCTTCTTGCCAAACCGGGGGCATCCACACACGCCGGGTTTGCCGGAGACCGTTTGGTTTAAGTTATGCGGCCATGGCTGGCGCGTCCAGCATGGCGTAGTAGCGTTCTTCGGCTTCGGCTGGCGGAATGTTTCCAATGGGCTCCAGAAGACGCCGGTTGTTGAACCAGATGCCGTAATGGGGCTCCGAGCCAATCGTCACTGTTCAAGTTTGTTGCGAAGTTGGAGGCGAGTTGTCGTTGTCCTTGGCGCGCGTAGCGTGTCAGCGGGGTCTTGCCATGAGGCGCCCCGGTTTTGTTCAACAACGAAGGACATCGACATGGACTTTTTTATCGGCCTCGACGTTTCACTGGCGAGCACCGCCATCTGCGTTTTGAATGCCCACGGCAAGGTAGCGAAAGAAACCAAGGTCGAGACCGAGCCGGAGGCGCTGGCTTTGTTCCTGCGCAGTTTGTCGGGGACCGTGGTCGTGGTGGGACTGGAAGCCGGTCCGTTGTCACAATGGCTTTATAAGCCCCTTACCGAGGCTGGCTTCGAGGTCGTGTTGATGGAAACGAGGCAGGTGAAGGGCGCATTGAAGGCGATGCCGATCAAGACGGACCGCCGGGATGCTGAGGGTATAGCCCGACTTCTGCAGATGGGCTGGTTCCGCCCCGTGCATTGCAAATCTGTCTCGGCTCAGGAAATGCGGGCGATACTGACTGCGCGTAAAGCAATTCAACAGTCGGCCATCGATCTCGAACTGTCGCTGCGAGGCGTTCTACGCAACTTCGGGCTAAAGATTGGACAGGTCGGCAAAGGGGGCTTCGAGGCTCGTATCCGGGAGCTGATTGAGGGCAATCTGATGCTCGAAGCCGCGGCAGCTCCGATCCTGCGGGCCCGTATGGAGTTGCGCAGTGAGTTGGCCAGACTGGAGAAACAGCTGCGCGATCTGGCTAAGGCCGATCCCATTTGTCGGCTTATGATGAGCATGCCGGGTGTCGGAGCAATCGTAGCGCTGACCGTTCGCTGTGCCATCGATGATCCAGATCGTTTCCGCTCCTCGAAGGATGTCGGCCCCTGGGCCGGCTTGACACCGAGGCGCAACCAGTCAGGCGAGCGAGATGTCGTCGGCCAGGTCACGCTGGCAGGAGACGCCGGACTCAGAACGGCTCTCTATCAGGCTGCCACGGTGATGCTGAATCGCGGCCAACCCAACTGGCTGACAGCCTGGGCGTGGAAGGTAGCCCAGCGGCGCGGAAAGAAACGTGCGACGGTTGGACTGGCACGGCGTATCGGTGTGGTGTTGCACCGGATGTGGAGAGACGGAAAGGTGTTTCGCTTCACCCGCGAGGCTGCCGTGGCAGCCGCCGCAGCGTAGTTGCTCCTCGCCGCCGGAGTTCTACCAGGAAGAGTTAACAGGCCGCGCGTGTAGCGCTGGGTCTTCGAGGTCCCTCGCCGGGACGCGGTACCCGATGACGCCGATGGGTCGACTGTAGCCGAGCATAGCTTCGAGCACGCGAACCAGATGGGCGCGCGGGAACCGCTCTTGGACTAGGCATGGTGTGGCGGCTATAACGCCGACCACGGACGGAAGCACCATCCCGGCCAGGGAAGATGACTTGGAAACCAGCAACCCACGCTCGCCGGAGCCAAGGTTTAAACTGGCCCGCGGGCGGTCAACCGCATCGTGTTGCATCCGTGTGAGCTCAGGGTACTTGACACCAACCGCCCCATTACGGAAGTCGACCCATTCGAGTGTGGCGAACTCCACGGCTTCGAAGTTGCGCCATGGTCCGCGCCGATGGATGACCTCAGCCTTGTAAAGACCATTGATCGTTTCGGCGAGGGCATTGTCATAACTGTCGCCGACGCTTCCGACGGAAGGATCGATGCCTGCTTCGGCCAGCCGCTCGGAATAGCGAATGGACACGTATTGGGCAGATTCAAGCGGTCGTCGCAACACCAACTGATTGGAGGTTGCAATGACGATCCACAAGCGCGCTTCGGACAGATGCACACGAGAGAAACAACGGTCTCCAGGACGACCATCGGCGTGGCAGCGTGAGGAGCGCGGCCGTTTCTGGCAAGCTATTGCCTCGGTGCACGAAACTGGCGATTTACGCGGTCGAGCGGGCATGGAGCGGCTTTGTCCGACACGGTGGTTTTGACGGGCTTGCCACGGATAACGCCTTGAAGCCCCATCACCCTCATGAGCCGGGCGACCGTGCAGCGGGCAATATCGAAACCCTCCCGCTGCAACTGTCGCCAGACTTTCCGCACGCCATAGACCTGGAAGTTCTCGTTGAACACCCTGCGTATCTCGATCTTCATGGCCATTTCGCGACGGGCGCGGGCCGACAGGCGATCCACGTCCGTGCGCTGGGCGACGTTCTCGTAATAGGTGGACGGGGCAATCGGCAGCAGTCTGCAGATAGGCTCGACCCCGAGCACCGAGCGGTGTTCGTCGATGAAGGAAATCATCGCTTCAGTGGGCGGTCGAGCTCCGCCTGGGCAAAATACGCAGACGCCTTGCGCAAAATCTCTTTGGCCTGGCGAAGTTCCTTATTCTCCCGTTCCAGAGCCTTCATCTTCTCGGCGAGGTCGCTCGGCAGGCCGGCTCGCTTGCCGCTGTCGACATCGGCCTTCTTCACCCACTCATTGGGCGTATGCGCCGAGCAGCCGATCTTGGCGGCTATGGAAGATACCGCTGCCCAGCGCGAGGGATGTTCGGCTTCATGTTCCGTCACCATTCGCACGGCGCGGGCACGGACTTCAGGAGAGAATTTGTTCGTCGTCTTGCTTGTCATAGACCCTACTTCTCACGAGTTGGGGTCTCCGGTAAATCCGGTGCGGTTCAGTGCTTTGCGCGAGCCAATCTTGCTTCCGACGGGAGGTTTGGCCCGGAAGCCGCAAACCGCATCGTAGAACGGATTATTGCCAAGGCGAATACCAAAGAACGGCCGGTCAAAATACTATCATCCCAAGTAGGCGCCGAGGCCGAGCTTGTCTACTAAAATGGCGACGTCACCGCCAGAAGTCCCATTTAGAGCTGATTGTAAAGGCGCCCGAGGTCTATCGTCAGCTCAAGAGTATGTTCAGTGCTGGTGCCGTCGCTTTAATGGAGGAAGATCATGGTCCAAGAGAGTAGCTCCAATTCCCTAATTGCCTTCGAAACCCTCGAGTCGAACGTACGGTCATATTCGCGTTCCTTTCCTGTTGTGTTCAGGACGGCCGCAGGAGCCATTCTGGAAGACGAGAATGGTTGTGAATTTATCGATTTCCTTGCGGGAGCCGGCGTACTGAACTACGGGCACAACGACCCCCATCTTTTGAACAATGCCGTTAAATACCTAAAAGAGAACGGAATTATTCAAGGATTGGACATGGCTACGTCAGCAAAGCGCAACTTTATGGAGTATTTCCAGGAAATTATATTGCGCCCACGTGGTCTGACATATAAATTTCAGTTTCCCGCTCCCACGGGCACCAATGCCGTCGAAGCTGCTTTGAAACTTGCGCGCAAGGCAACCGGTCGGCATAGTATAGTTTCATTCACGAACGGCTTTCACGGAGTGAGCTTAGGCGCGCTTGCGGCAACCGGTAATCGATACTACCGAGATGCGGCAGGTCTTCCTCTAAGCGGTGTTGTGTTTATGCCGTATGACGGGTACTGGGGAGTCGATAATGACACTTCGGAATATTTGGAGAGGGTGCTTTCTGATGCAAGCAGTGGAGTTGACCGGCCGTCAGCCATTATTCTGGAAACCCTCCAAGGCGAGGGGGGGATCAAACCTGCGCGCAAAGAGTGGCTGCAATCGGTTGAACGACTGTGCAGGAAGAATGGCATTCTCCTGATTATTGATGACATTCAGGCAGGCTGCGGCCGAACGGGCAATTTCTTCAGTTTCGAGTTTGCGGATCTATCGCCAGACATCATTGTTTTGTCGAAATCCCTTAGCGGCTGTGGCCTGCCACTATCCCTTTTGTTGCTCAAACCCGAGCTAGACGTTTGGCGACCGGGCGAGCACATTGGTACTTTCAGAGGCAACAATCTTGCATTCGTGACGGGGACTGCTGCTTTGCAAAAATATTGGACAGATGAAGAGCTGTCTGCGCGTGTTACAAAGATGGGGGCCATTACGAGCGTGCGTCTTCGGCAGATTGCTGATACGAACCGCGACTCTGGCCTTTCCGCACGCGGAAGGGGCATGATGCTGGGACTCGATTGCGGAACAGGAGAACTGGCCGAGAGAGTCGTCCGCAGAGCATTCGGAGACGGGCTTGTTGTAGAGCGATGCGGCGCGGACAACCAGGTTATCAAGCTTCTTCCTCCGTTGACTATTGACGAGCAGACGCTTGAACGTGGTCTGGACATTCTCGATAATTCTGTCCACGCGAGCACCTAAAGTGGTTACCGCGTTCTGCTCCTTCTAAAACCGATCACGTTCGTGATTGAACAAACGAGGACTTACAATGAGCGCGTGAGCATTCTCCGGCTGCGGTTTCCTGCCCTCTACCGTACAGTGGAGCGGCACCTGGTCATACGCCCTCGAAATTTAAGGAAGAGGAGCCGGGCCCTTGGAAGATGATCTGGACTACACTAGTGCCGCCCATAAACCGCCTACCTACTGACTTCATTGTGCGAAACGCGACATTGTGCAAGCAAAGCCGGCGGTTTTCACGTTGCATCAAACCACGGATTCTAAGGACACACATTGTCGGCTCCTGCGGTT
This sequence comes from Rhizobium acaciae, assembly GCF_025941625.1. Lineage (NCBI taxonomy): Bacteria > Pseudomonadati > Pseudomonadota > Alphaproteobacteria > Hyphomicrobiales > Rhizobiaceae > Rhizobium > Rhizobium acaciae. The sequence goes on along the minus strand of NZ_JAPCZO010000028.1, from coordinate 13,628 downwards.
GCGGGTTTGTGCCATGGGACGACGCTGCCCAAGGAGCGCAAGCCTGCCGAACGTCCTTCGAGCATCACGGTCGACCCAGGCACGTTCGCCAATTTGGCGGATAACCTACAGGCAGCCTGGGATGCTCCTAGTGTGACCATGCGCGCGCCAGCAATTGCTCCGTACGTTGATTGCCGACATCGTTGTTGACGATTTGGAAGGGTGGTCAGCACTCCGAACTCAGGGTGCGGAAGCTTCAGAGTGGCAAGCATGGCTGCGCAACGACAGAGGATGCCTTGGCGGTGATGCGAAGCATGGCCGGGCGCTGGTCCGATGAACATACCGCCGCATCGCTCAATCGAATGGGCATGCTCACGGGGCAAAGAAGACCTGGACCGCATACCGTGTCGCTTCCGTAAGGCGCGTACGCGCAAGCCACGCGTACAAATCAGCAGGCAGTTGTGGCCAGCCACTGCAACGACACTGTCGAGGCTCGTTGAGGGACGTCGCAGGTGTGATCCGGCCTTTTGAACAGGGCCAACTTGCATTGACGCGGTTTGGGATCCACAGACGCGTGACCCACTACGCCGAACTGGCGGGCAAAACAGTACCGTCGATTGAGACGAAGCGTGTTAGCCCCCGATACAGTCCGGCCCATAGCGGCAGTCCACCTGCTGCGCTGGCGTCGATATCAACACAATCCGTGCCTGGCTTGGCTATGAGTCTCTCGACACGACGCATATCTACACCGAAGTCGATATGGAAATGAAGGCGAAGGCGCTTGCTCGGTCGACATCTCTGACCAACAAGCCACTGTCCTCAGCGCTCGCTGCCATCCGTGATGGCATTCCTGAAGGCGCTGTCGTGGTCGCAGAGTTGAAACATATGTTGCGGTTCAGGCCGGGGAAGCGAGCCTTTTTCCGGCCACCGTTACATATGGTCGGCAGCAACATAACCGCTATAGGCGTCCGCCTGCAGAATACCGCTATACCGGTACCGCGAAAGACGAAGGCGTCGGCCGTAAATGGACCTCGGCGGAGACCCTCTGCACAAGCAGCGCCAGACCCTTGGTCGCGGCTGCCAGGTCGCATGGCGCTGCTGAGCCAATTCTCACCTTCACGCCGTTTGGGAAGTCCACTGCGATGGCCAGTTCGACCGCGTCACTGCTGGCAGAGTCAACGAGCTTGGCTGGCCGAAAGGCAGGCTCGGCCTGCTTGACGAAAGCTTGCTGCCGCCAGGTGTAGATCAGCCCAGTCGAAACGTCGAAGCGGCGTGCGACTTCAGAAACCACCGCGCATGGCGCGAACGCCTCCCCCAGTATCCTGCGCGCGATCTTCTAACGATCATCCCGACGCCGCTCTGGTCCCGTCAGCAAAACTGCATGTCCCATGAATTGCTCAGTGCGCTCTTAAGTTCAATCTTGAGAGCGCAGACTTACGGGAAACGCGGAACTTCGCAAGGCGGTCTCCGCCGGAGGGATACGCTGCAGCACACTATGGACGGACACTACATTAGTTCGCCAGCAGCACGGCAACGCCGTCGACCCCGTCCTGGCCGCCGCGGGCTACAACGGCTCGCTGCTGCTGCTAACATGGTTCCGGGAAAATTCTCCCCGTCCGCCAACTTGTTCGGGGCGCGCCTTACCTTTAAGCTGTCATGGTTGAGGCGCGCGTTATCGAACCTGGATGGCGTCTACTCCCCCTGTCGGCCGAACAGCTGAACGTCACCAAACAGGCCATTCGCCGCCTCATTGCGAATTCTCCGGCCTACTATTTGCGCGGATGAGCAGCGAAGTACAAGCGGAACGCTGCTTGGCCGTTGTGGGCCTGAGCGGTCCGCCACCCGTTCCAGGATACATTCGTTCATGAATCTGGCGCGCTCGGGAAATAGCTCGTTCATAATCGGTGTCCAAGTGAACTCGCAACGTTGAAGAATCCAGCTCTGTCACTGCGGTTCTTGAGCCCGTGGAGATCAGGCGAGGGCCCTTCTTCGCGACAAGGCGCATGGCAAAATCAACATCGCTTAAAATGCATATGCCAGGCCCGTGGTCGTCCTCCAAACGAAGTATACCGACGTTCTGTTGATCAAGAAGAGCGCAAATCTTGTCGCGTTCTGCGAGGCTGTTGCACAATAAAGCCGCTGCCTCACGAGTCACTGTCACGGAACGGCCGTCCCCATGGTCTGTGACAATCGTGCCCGTAACTGCTCCGTCACTAGTGAGTGATTTGCAAGTAATGGTTATCGCGTGTTTTTCGGCATAGTCCACCGCTCGGTGGTGCAGTACCTTTGCGCCATGTCGCGACATCCGTGCAATTATCCCATAAGCAATCTTTGGAAGCAGTTGTGCTCCCGGAATAAGATAAGGGTCTGCCGTATAGACGCCCGGAACATCCGAGTATATTTCGCAAGAACGCTCTCCGAGCATGGCCGCAATCACGATTGCGGTGAGATCGGAGCTGTTTCTACCGAGAAACGTTAACTTGCCGGACGGATCAATTGCTTGGCCACCGGCGGCAATAACAACATTATTCTCCTGTAATGCAGCTTTAAGTGGATTTGGGTCCAGGCTCTCTACGGAAGCACGACCGAAGTCTGAATTCGAACGTATTCCAAGGGAATAGCCGTTTAATGAGGTCACAGGAATGCCTAGCCCGCTGACGGCCGCCTCCAGGAGGCAAGCACTGAGCATCTCTCCGGTTGCGAGCGCCGCATCGAGGTTCGATGGTATTGGGTGCCTGTTGACGTCGAGCATGACTGCATTGAGATTGTCGGTCGTTCCCGACATCGCGCTGACCACGGCAATGATTTTCTTTTCGCCTGCCGCTAATCGCCCGGCAACATGGCTAGCGACTCGAAGGAAATCAGCAGGCCGCTGAAAACTAGAGCCTCCGAATTTCAAAACCGTTGCGTTCATTGTGCACCAATCATGTCGCTGGCGATTTTAAATTTTACTGACACGTACCTTTGAGCGCCACCCCAGGTTAGTCGTGGCCAAAATCGCGACCGGACGCATCAGCTCCTGAGTTTGGTATGCGCGATGTCCGCCACAAACTATTTGATGATGAAATTCTCGAAAACTACCAGGATCGGTAGTTCTACTGAGTCAGAAGGTCGCGGCTGTCGATTGCGGCGCATCAGCTATCGGTGAAGTTTACGATAGGATGAGGCGCCGATGGCGGTTGAACGATCGGATGAGAGTGGCTCGCGCTTTGCGACCTATATCGAAGAACTGGTGAGCGCGGTCGGTCAAAACGACCGCGCAGGTCCGTTGCGGGACTATTGCACGGGTTTGCTGATGCCCTGTGAGCGCAGATTGCCAGGTCGCCGTCTCGCTGTCGCTTGCCAATGCTCGTGTCAGCCTGCCGGTGGCCTATCGGCTGTACCAGCCGCAGGGATGGAGCGATGACGGCGCCCGCCTGCGCAAGGCGGGCGCTCCTGACGACATCGGCTCCAAGACCAAGCATGAGATTGCGCTGGATCAGTCGCGCTGGGCCTGTGTGCGAGCGGCCTGCCGCGCGGGGTGGTGCTGATGGACGCCGGCTACGGCAACAAGGCGGGGCTGCGCGCGGCCGTCACGGCGGTGGAGTTGAGCTATATTGCCGGCATTTTGTCGAATGCAACGGTGTGGGCGCCCGGCACGGGACTGCTGCCGCCGAAGCCCTGGTCGGGCCGTGGACGACCGCCGAAGCGCTTGCGGCGGGGCAGCGAGCATGAACCGGTCGCGGTGGAAGAGCTGGCGCTCGCCTTGCCCGAGCAGGCAGGCTTGGCATAGGATCGACTGGCGCGAAGGCAGGAAAGAGCGGCTGTCCTCACGCTTTGCGCGCGTGCGAGTACGTGTGGCCCAGCGCGACCACCGGCGCACCGAGCCGCGGCCGGAGAAATGGCTGCTGATCGAGTGGCCCGAAGGGGCAACCGGAGCCGGCAATTGGCTGTCGACCCTTCTCGTCGAGATTGCTTTCGACCGCACTGATGGCCTTGCCAAGCTGCGCTGGCGCATCGAGCGCGACTACCAGGAACTCAAGCAGGAGATCGGCCTCGGGCATTTCGAAGGCCGCGGCTTGGCTTCCATCACCACGCCACCTTGTGCGTCGCCGCCTATGGTTTCCTGATCTGCGAACGGGCAGCGATTCCCCCACTTCTGGACGAACGGCGCCCACAAAGTAGCCGCGTCGCGTTTGTAGCATATAACACGAGAGGCAAGGCAGATTGATGGCCGGGCGAGATCGACACCGAGCCGCAGGTTATAAGTGTCCATCAGGATTGATGGGCACTTCTATTGCAACGCGCAGATGCAACTTAGCCTCACGCATTCCTTCGGCTGATCTTTCGGCGTGCAAGGCGTCCCGCTTCGGACAGATTCTTCGAATTTGCCACCGTATAAGATTTCAATCCTTCGTAAAGGTGTGCGGCTGACACCGAGTTTGCACGTCGACTCGCTTCCGTTGATCCACCTCCCCGGCTCTCGAACGAGATTCCTTGTCCTGAACCTGACAAGAGCCCACAACCTTACGGGAATACTTGGCTCTCCTTTTCGGTTGGCGTTACAGAGATAACTGTAAGCCAGTGACTTAGCTAGACGTTCTCTCGTGCGGAACATTCCTTGCTTCTTTATGCGTAGAAAGCCAAAGTGAAGGAGCGCTGAATGCCACGTCAGATGAAGTTCGTAGCTTTCCTTATGGCGGGGCCAACGTGCCATCACTATGCCATGTGGCGCCATCCGGGAACAGAGAATAGGTTTCTTGACCCCGCATTCTGGGAAACGCTGGCGCGAACGCTTGAGGTCGGGAGATTTGACGGCCTCATATTCGCCGATACCCTGTCCTTCTACGACGAAACCATCATGGCACGTGGCGGACAGATTTCACTCCTCGATCCTATCCCGCTTGTAGCGATAATGGCACGGGCGACGTCGCGCATTGGGCTTGGCGTGACCATACCGACGAGTTGCCAGGAGGCCTTTGCGATCGCGCGCCTGCTTTCCTCACTTGATGTGCTAAGCGGCGGCCGCATCGTCTGGAATATCATCCCTTCTGCAAACGATCTTGCGGCACAGAAATCAGGCAAGGATACGCAGCAGAATGATGAACCTTTCGACCGCGCCGAAGAGGTCCTCAAGGTCTCTCTCGACATGTGGAAGGGGTGGGCCGACGACGCGCTCGTCGTGGACAAGGAAAGCGGGGGCTTCCTTGGGGAGGGGAAGGTGCGCCGCACCGAGATTGCCGGAAAATACATCGGGGTAAGGGGAATGTTCACCGTTCCGCCGAGCCCTCAGCGGCAACCCGTCATCATGCAGGCCGGATCGTCACCGCGCGGCCGGAATTTCGCCGCTAACTACGCCGAGCTTGTCTTTACGCTCCAGCATTCGTTGCCGGACATGCAGGCATTCTATGCCGACATGAAGGATCGCGTCGCTAAGGCTGGCCGGAATCCGGGCGATTGCGCCATCCTTGTTTCGGTGAACGTGATCGTCGGCGAAACGGAAGCGATTGCCCGCGAGAAGCAGGCTTACATCAATGAAATGGTCGACACGCGCCTCAGCGTCGCCATCCTGGCGGATCGTACTGGCATTGATCTGTCGCAATATCCGATAGAAAAGCCGATTAGCCAGATCCCGGCGGTAACCGACTCGCTTGGCTGCTTCAACGTTACCCTGCAAGGGACCAAGCCCAGCAATCTCACTCTCGGCGAAGCGGCCAAGCAGTTTGCCACAAGCGAGTTTTGTCCTCAAGTCGTGGGGACGCCTAAGAGCGTAGCTGACAAGCTTCAGCAATTCTTTGAAAATGAAGGCTGCGATGGCTTCGTTGTAACACCCACTGAAATGCCTGGCTCCTTCGAGGCATTCACACGATCGGTTGTCCCGATTCTTCAGAAGCGCGGCGTCTTCCGCAAGGAGTATCCGGGCTCGACACTGAGGGAAACAATCAGGGCGTGATCGATGCGGACGCAGATTGTCGGCAGCACCAGTTGCGTACGCATCCGAGTAGGGCCGCCTTGTAGGAATTGTCGGATATGGCACTGACTGTCATTTTTGACGTTAAAAGGGACGGTGCGGATGCTATTCGGAACCTGGCTTGTGTGCGACGACGGTGCAGCGACATGGGATATCGCGTTCGCAGTTATATGAATGGCGCCGGCTCGCACGAGCGTGGCAAGTGGATGTCGCGTCGCCTGCCAGCGACTTTGTCCAGCATTTGTTGTTTCAGAGATAGAGCCGACAGCAGGAGTCATTACCGAACGCAGCCGGTGGAGGTTGTCAGCGCGAACGACCGCGATGTCGACGTCAAGGCTCTGCTTCGGATCCTACGCGGACTGGAGACACTTCGGTAAATCCGTTTCCGATGGGAACAGGCGTCAAGGTTGGCTTTCGCCGCGGTTACGGATATGCGCTGTGGGCTTTCCCTCTCTGGAGCTTCGGGTGCAGGAAGTTCTGAAGCATGATCCGTTGATATGTGTCGAGTTCGTCTATGTGGAGGTTGATTTGCAGAGCATTTTAGATTGGCGTCGCGGTATTCGACATTGCGGAACGCAACGGGTCTGATGGCGACGGTAAGCTAAAAACTGTTGGGCTAAGCCGCGCGGCGCGAACGGCGTTCTATGGTATTGAATGGTGTCCGTCCAAGGAAACGGCATCGCCTGGTGGCGTGCATGCAGGGGGTCGCGGGAGCGCGGGTGACGAAAGCAGCGCGGATTCCGGTTTCGAAAGAGGTGACGATTGATTCCCTGACCTACCGGAAGGCGCTGGTGGGCGCGACGACGCACACTTTCGCGGGACCGGCCCGGTTTGCCGGCCGCACCGGGCGATGCGGCGACGATGAAAGTGCTGCGCTTGTTCATCACGTATCCCGGTATGGCGGTGGTCCGGTGACGCCGTCGAAGGTTTCGATTGTGATCATCTGCCCTTGACGACAGGCCGGGCATTGCCTGAGGGACCACCCAATGAGTTCCTGGTAGCGGTCGCGGTACTCTTTCGGAGCCTGGCTCTCTGATGGCTCGGGAACCGGCATACCGAGTAGGTCGCGGCAATGGGCAAGCTTTTGTCGCGATAGCGATTGCCGAGGAAACCGTAATAGCGGATGCAATGCAAAGCCCCTCGGGCAGGCCGTGCCACAGAAAGCGGCGATGAACTCATCGGCCGACACGGTCATGACCTTTGCCGATCGCCGTGCCGATAAATCCGTCCAGCGGAAACGCACCGCGCCATCCTCGATATCTACCATAGCCGCGCTACTCGCCCCATAGCAGCTACTCGGCGGGACACGACCGATGCCGACTATGTCGAGAAGGCGACAAATCCGCCCCGCACGACGACGCCTTCAGTAGAAAACAACTGTATTTGAAGGGAGATAGGGGAATCAAAACGGTTGGCACGAATGATGCTGCCAAGAATGCAGCTACGAACCACGGCGAAAAAGCTGATGCCCAGACTACCACATCGCACAAGGAAAGTTCAACGCCAATGGCACAAAGGGCACTCATCCTGATTGAAGGCGCAAGCAATAGTCTGAGATACGTCCAAGCGGCCCAGCGTCTTGGTCTTCATCCAATTATCCTGTCGGCTGACCCAGCACAGTACCACTTCCTCGCGGTGGAGGGCGCTGACGCCATCCGGGTCGATACCAACAGTCTTGAGGCGCTGATCCGTGAATGTTCCCGGCTGCGTGCGATCTATGATATTGCTGGCATTACGAGCGCCCAGGAGGCGGTCTATGCGACAGTTGGCAAGCTCTGCCGGTATTTCGATCTACGGGGACCGAACCCCGTATCGGTTGAACGATGCTGCGACAAATTCACTCAACGTCAGCTCCTCGCAGAGGCCGGGATTCCCGTACCTGCTTATCGCTTGGCAGCGAACGCAAGAGATGTAGAAAGCGCGGCCACGGAAATCGGCCTGCCGGTGATTGTCAAGCCAGCTGTCGGCATCGGCAGCAGCGGTGTCCAATTGTGCCGCGATGCCGATGAGTTAACCGAACATACGACCCGTCTGTTGAGCCGGGCGGGCATAGGGCGGTCCTTGCCGAGGATACTGGTCGAAGAATTCGCACAAGGTCCGCATTATAGCATTGAAATCATGGGAAATGAGGTCGTTGGGATTGCCGCCGCTGATTTCGGCCCGCCACCTAATTTCGTCTGCCGTGAGTACATCTATCCGGCCCTGCTGACTGATGACCAACATAAGCAGATCGCCGAGATTTCGGTGAGCTGTTTGCGAACTCTTGGACTTGGCTGGGGGCCGAAGAACATCGATCTCCGGTGGACGAAGCTTGGCCCGGTCGTCATTGAGGTCAATCCGCGTCTTGCTGGCACGCCCGCTCCTCAACTGGTCCAGTTGGCTTACGGTGCCGATCTCGTTACCGAACACATAGAACTCGTCATCGGCCACCAATCGGATTTGACCACGAGGCATTCGCACACTGCGGCAGCACGGATCCTAGTTCCTGATCGTGATGGCACTCTCGATTGGATCAAGGGCCAGCGTCTGGCTGCTGTTTTGCAAGGTGTCGCCGAGGTTAAATTGTGTGTTGAACCCAAGGCGCCGATCGTCAGGAAAGGCGATTCGCAAGACAGGATCGGATATGTCATCGCCGCCTCACCCAGCCGTGTTCGGACTGAGGCGATACTTCAGCGTGCCGTCGACTTGATCGTTTGGTCGATCACACCATTTCCGATACTTGACGGACAGGAACAATCTGCGGCCACTCCCTCCCGGACCGGTGAAAAGAAAGCTCTTAATGGACCGTCTAATCGCAGTGACTGAGACAGGCCCTTTTCCAGCTTCTGAGATACGTCTGCCGGTGCAGGGTCGTCTTGGCGGTCGACATCGGTCGTCACGTAATAGCTTCGCGGGAGGAGCCTTCAAATATGGACGACTCACTGCGCTGAGCCAAGGGGTGCCACCCGATCAAGCGGACGCAAGGTGGCAGATCTGGCAAACGGAAGGCTGTTGATAGCCGCTCTCTGAAATTGGTGCAGGGTTTTCGTGAGTACCGCCGGCAATCACGTCGCAGTAGATGAATTAGGAGTCGAGCGTGGAACAGGAAGCGCAGCCTCTCGGATCTAGACCATTCCGAGTCACCAATCGGCAGGTCCTGGCGATCGCCATTCCGATGGCACTCGCATATCTTACTACGCCGCTGCTTCGGCTCGTCGATACGGCCATTGTCGGCCGATTCGGCGATGTCGCGTTGCTGGGAGGTCTTGCAACCGGAGCGGTGGTCTACGACGTCGTCTTAACGCCATTCAATTTCTTGCGCTCCGGGACGACTGGGTTAGTAGCGCAGGCTTTCGGGAGGGGCGATACTCCAGAAGAGAAGGCGGTCTTCTGGCGTGCATTATTGATGGCCGCGATTTCCGGCCTGGTCATGGTTTTGCTTTCGCCGCTGATTGCCGTAATCGGCGAATGGTTCATGCATGCGGACCAGCCGGTGGCTGCCGCGATGGATATCTACATCCGCATCCGCCTGATCTCGGCGCCTGCCGCACTGATCAACTATGCGCTTCTCGGCTACTTCCTAGGTCGCGGCAACGCTGCCCTCGGACTCTTCCTGGAACTTTTCATGAATGGGATGAATATCGCCTTCTCGATCGTCCTAGGTATTTCTCTCGGCTGGGGTATTGCAGGCGTGGCCTGGGGAACCGTGTGCAGCGAGGCCATCGCTATGATCGCCGGTATGACGATTCTCGTCGGACGCTTCCGTGAAATACCTAAAATGTCATGCCAACATACATTCAACAGGATAGCGATGAGGCGGATGCTTCACCTTAACGGCGATATCTTGTTCCGCTCTCTCGCGCTCACGGGAGCCTACGTCCTATTCACGCGGCAGGGCGCCCAGCTTGGTGCGTCAACACTCGCGGCCAATGCGGTGCTGATGCATGTCTTCTTCGCCGGGGCTTATTTCCTCGACGGGTTTGCGTCGGCCGCGGAGCAGCTAGTGGGCCGTGCCGTTGGCGCCCGTTGCCAGCCAGCTTTCTCGCGAGCCGTCAGGCTAACCGCGGCCTGGGCATTCGCGCTCTCGGGTTTCACGAGCATCGTGGTCTTCTCATTCGGAGAACGGTTTATCGGCGCTATGACAAAGGCAGGCGACGTGCGTGCGGAGGCTGTCTCGTATCTTCCCTGGGCGGCCTTCGCCACATTGAGCGGCGTGTTGGCCTCCCAGATGAACGGCGTCTTCATCGGCGCCGCCTGGTCACGCGAAATGCGCAATACGATGCTCATATCCTGCGCCGTCTTTATCGCTGCTTTGTTCTCGTTCGGCCAGATGTTCGGCAACGACGGGCTCTGGGCCGCACTGCACATATTTCTGCTCTTACGCGGGATAAGTCTGCTGTCGGCCATGCGTCGCCGTGTGCGCACTGCCTTCGCGGGATGATCGTAAAGCGTTAATTCCACCGCACAGGGTTGGTTGCGTGGCGCTCTGTGCCATCGGCAGAGTACGCTTGGGGATCAGTTGGCGCTTTCGCATCAGCCCAAATGATGTGACAGCACATCCGCTCGAAACGGGCGACGACGGACTTGCCGCGAACAGATGACAGACCGGTCCGGGAAATAGCGCGGCTCCTGTCCGAGAGTGGCTTCGTTCGATTCATTACATTGATCTCTTTGTCTCAAGGTCCTCCAGGAATGCGCCGATGAAAGGAGCGTCTAAATCCCGCAGTGTCAACTGAGATGGGGATCTCCCAAGGCGCCTCTGTACGAACGCAAACAGGAACCAGAATGTGTCGCGATAGGAGGGAATGGTGTTGGAACTTACACCTCGATGTTTCATGAGCCGATCTGTGAACCACCGCTCGATCAGCACGGCCAGGTCGTTCGTGCGTTTCATGACCGAACCTCCCAGCGCTTGTCCAATCGCCCTACAGCATGGTTCATCAGTTCTGACCCAGCGGACAGATACCAGTAGGTGTCGCGAACATTGGCATGGCTGAGGAAGGTCGATGGAACCGGCAGCTCGCGTTCCACATCTTCGCCAGCGCGATGCCAGTTGATCAGGTCTGGAGGGCGAAACGGTGACGGGAATCTCTGGACCGTCGCGATTCCCCTCCTGCCGTAGTCCGATTTGCCGGAATAGTCGCCGGATTTGGCTTGCAACTGCACCCGGATAAGACGCGGCTAATCCGCTTTGGGCGGTATGCTGTGCAACAATGCCGGGAACGTGGTATCCGCAAGCTAGAGACCTTCGACTTTCTGGGATTCACACATTGTTGCGGCAAGCGGCGCAATGATGGTGGCTTCAAGATTGTCCGTCTGACGATTAAGAAGCGCATGCGAACGACGCTGACGGCTATTCGAGAAACGCTGACGCGGCGACGCCATGAACCGGTGGCAGTGGTAGGTCGGTGGCTACGGCAAATGTTACAGGGGTATTTGAACTACCATGCGGTACCTGACAATCTTCGACGATTGGGAGGGTTCCTATGGGAGCTCGGGCAAATACCTGCCCCCGTGCCACCTTATGCATCCGCATCCAATTGCTCGGCTTACCGCCACAACTTCCGATAGAAGCCGTATGCGGTAGTGACGCACGTACGGATCTGGCCGGGGGGCGATGGGCAACCATCGACCCTACCGGGACCGGGCCCATCGACGCCACCCATTCCATTGCCAAATCAATTGTGATGGTATCGGCGCCGCGGGCTTCCATGAAGATGAGGGCCATCAGGCGTTGGCGATCAGTCGAAGAAACGGTGAAGATATTCCTGTGCGCATGCGCCACACTCGCAGACGCACGCGCCAAAGGGAATCCTAAACGGACTCTTATGTTAGGCGGAAACCACTAGCCCGAATCTCTCAAAGTAAGGGGCGTGCCGGGGCCGCGAATCTGAGAAACTGCTTTTGCTACAAAGGCCTAACAGATTCGTAACGGAGCCCCGATGCAAACAGACTGTATCTCCACGCAGTTGGAATTTAAAGGCTTCGACGGCCACAAAGTCGTCGCTGGTTTCGACGGCGGCGCGATCCCTCGGATGCCGGTGCGCTGCTGCTTCGCCACGTCGATGCGGCCATCGGGCTGTTCGACCGGGTGGCCGCCTGCTTCGTTGATGGCCGCGATCGCAAGTGCACGGTCCACAGCACGCGCACGCTAGTCGGGCAGCGCATTGCGGCGATCGCGCTGGGCTACGAGGATGTCGACGATCACGACACGCTGCGCCACGACCCGGTGCTTGCGCTGCTGTCGGAGCGGCTGACGCCGAAGCGGCAAGACTGTGCAGTCCTTGCCTGAAAATCCACCTTGAACCGGCTGGAGCACGGCCGCCCCGGCGCGCCAACGCGCTATCACAAGATCGTCTATGACGCCGGGGCTCTGGAAGCGTTGTTCGTGGAACTGTTCCTGGATGCACACGACAGGCCGCCAGAGGAGATCGTGCTCGACCTCGACGCCACCGATGATCCGCTGCACGGCAATCAGGAGGAAGAGTTCTTCCACGGCTATTACGACGGCTATTGCTATCTGCCGCTCTACATCTTTTGCGGCCGACATCTGCTTTCGGCCAAGCTGCGGCGCTCCAACATCGACGCCAGCGCCGGCGCGGTCGAGGAGGTCGGCCGGATCGTCAAGCAAATCCGCACGCGCTGGCCTGGCGTGCGCATCGTTCTTCGCGCCGATTCCGGCTTTGCCCGCGACGAACTGATGGACTGGTGCGAGACCAGCAACGTCGACTATGTCTTTGGTCTTGCCCGCAACAAGCGGCTGGAAAAGGAGATCGCCGAGGCCCTGGAGGAAGCGCGCCTGGAGGCCGGGACAAGCGGCCAGGCTGCCCGCGTCTTCCGCGACTTCCTGTGGTCGACGAAGGACAGCTGGTCACGGCGACGGCGGGTCGTCGCCAAGGCCGAATGGACGATGGCGGCCCCCAATCCGCGCTTCGTCGTCACCTCGCTGGAACCGGAATGCTGGGCGGCACAACCGCTTTACGAGAAACTTTACTGCGCGCGCGGCGACATGGAGAACCGCATCAAAGTGTGTTTCGGCGTGCAAATTTGGACGCCGATTGACACATCAAAGAATGCCAGCTCGATCTCTATGCCGACCGCACCAGCGCCCACACCATGCGCGCCAATCAGTTGCGGCTCTGGTTTGCGTCGTTGGCCTATGTATTGATCGGTGCGCTACGCCGCCTCGGCCTCGCTCATACCCGGCTTGCCGATGCCACCTGCGGCACGATCCGATTGAAGCTGTTGAAGATCGGCGCGCAGGTCCGCGTCTCAGTCCGCCGCCTCAAGGTGGCGATGGCTTCGGCCTGCCCCTATGCCGAGGAGTTTGCTCTGGCTCACGCCCGAATATGCGCTGCGGCCCGATGATGCCGCCGGACCTGAACCCACCTACCAACAAAAAGGATACATCTCCGGCCCAGACAAAACGCCCCACATCGCGGCGACGGTCGCGCGCGTCTTCGGCGGCGAGCCTGGCCCCGACCGCCGCCAAAAGCCCAACGTCAACCAACGCAACAGGCGCTGTGAGAGATGCGGGCTAGTTCTTTCCCTGGTCGCGCCGCGCTTCCATTCTCTTGCGGCAAAACTTCGTTCAGCCGAACTATCTTATTGAGTTTAAAAGCTAATCTCCCTAATATTAGGCCTGGACATCAATCATCTATCAGCCACGCCTGCCAGAAGGAGCGCCGCGTTGTTTGCCGCGTCATAGACCTGCAATTCC
>NZ_JAPCZO010000027.1:0-104036 GCF_025941625.1 Rhizobium acaciae | reverse complement strand
TTGCGCGCTCGCAAGGCACGTCGCCTGATTTTTCGATGATCGATCGGTTCGAACCGTAATTCAGGGTCTCCACTGGAGGCTCTGACGGCGATCGGTCTTGCTCCGCAAGACGCTGCAACAAACCTCCCTTGCCCGCCCAGGATCATCCGCTCTGCGCTTGGTCTCAACGCCTGTGACACACTGCAATCGGCCTGACCGATGCGGATGGTTCTTTCCCTGTGCTTGCCTCTTCCCGCAATCTGCGTCGCCGATCCGAGCCTTGGGTTCGTATGAGAAAACCTTTTCTCACTTGACATAGGGATTGGTAAAAGCTTTTCTCAGATCACTTCAGAAGGAGGACGTTCTGAACATATCGGGAGGAAAAAGAGGCAGGATCACCATCCACGAGGTGGCGGCGGCTGCCGCGGTGAGCATCTCGACGGCGTCGAAAGCTCTCAATGATACCGGCCGGATGGGGTCGGAAACGCGAGAGCGGGTGAAACGGATCGCCGCCGAGATCGGATACCGGCCGAATGCGCTGGCGAGAGGTCTTCTCAGCAAGCGCAGTTTCACCATCGGGCTGCTGACGAACGACACCTATGGCCGTTTCACGCTGCCTGTCATGGCGGGGATCTCGGACGCACTCGTCGATCACGGCGTTTCGGTCTTCCTGTGCGCCATCGAAGACGATCCGGCACTCGCCCAGATCCATGTCGACGCGATGCTGGACAAGCAGGTCGACGGCATCATCGCGACGGGAAAACGCCTGGATCGGCGCCTGCCTGTCGATCTGTCGAATTTACATGTGCCTGTCGTCTACGCATTTACGGAGGGAACGCAGAACAGCGTGACCTTCCGGTCGGACGACGAACAGGGTGCGCGGCTGGCGGTGGAATGGCTCGTGAAGATCGGACGGCGGCGGATTGCGCACATCACCGGGCCGGAGGATTTCTTCTCGGTGCGGGAACGTGCCGGCGCCTATCACGAGGTGGCCGGTCGCCGCGAGCCGGTGCTCTACGGCGTCTGGTCGGAAAGCTGGGGCCATGAGGCGGTCGAACAGCTTTGGAAGAGACGGGGAGAAAAACCGGATGCGCTCTTCTGCGGCAATGACCAGATCGCCCGCGGCGCGGTGGATGCGTTGCGCGAGCGCGGCGTCAAGGTGCCGCAGGACGTCTCGGTCATCGGCTTCGACAATTGGGAGATTGTCGCGGCCCAGACGCGACCGCCGCTGACGACGGTGGACATGGAACTGAAGGAGCTCGGGCGGCAAGCCGGTTTGACGGTGCTCGCGCTTGCGGAAGGACGGCCTGTCGAACCGGGAGTGAGGAAATTGCCGTGCCGGCTGATCGTCCGGCAGTCATGCGGGGGTGAAGCCCCCCAGGGATGAGAACAAGAGAATGAGCAAAGGCGCGAGGAGATGCGCCATATTGGGAGGAGTGTCATGATCAAGCGTCTTTTGGCGGCGACCAGCATCGCTACCTTATGTCTGGTGTCGGCCGCGTCGGCTGCCGAAAATGTCGAAATGTGGGTTCGCTCGGGGATCGGCGACGCCTTCAAGAAGGTCGTCGAAGCCTATAATTCCGGTCACGAGAACAAGGTCGTGATGACCGAGGTGCCGTTCTCCGAACTCGTGCAGAAATATGCGACGGCAATCGCCGGCGGACAGGCGCCGGACGCCCTGTCGATGGATCTGATCTATAATCCGGCCTTTGCCGCGGCCGGTCAGCTCGAAGACCTGACGGACTGGGCAAAATCCCTGCCCTATTTCAACTCGCTTTCGCCATCGCATGTTCGCCTCGGCACCTATCAGGACCGGATTTACGGCCTGCCGCTGTCGGTCGAAACATCCGTCTTTGCCTGGAACAAGGATCTTTACAAGAAGGCCGGTCTCGACCCGGAAAAGGCACCGGTGAATTGGGACGAAATTACCGCCAATGCCGAGAAGATCCGGGCGCTGGGTGACGATACCTACGGCTTTTATTTCTCCGGCGGCGGCTGCGGCGGCTGCATGATCTTCACCTTCACGCCGCTGGTCTGGGGTGCGGGCGCCGATATCCTGTCGGCCGACAGCAAGACGGCAACGCTCGATACGCCGCAGATGCGCAAGGCCGTCGATATCTACCGCAACATGATCAAGAAGGACCTGGTGCCGGCGGGAGCCGCCAGCGACAACGGCGCCAACTTCCTGACCTTCACCAACGGCAAGATCGGCCAGCAGAGCCTTGGCGCCTTTGCCATCGGCACGCTGGTGACCGAGCATCCCGATATCAACTTCGGCGTAACGCTCATTCCTGGCGTCGACGGGAAGCCTTCGTCCTTTGCCGGCGGCGACAACTTCGTCATCACCAAGGGCACGAAGAAGATCGACGCGGTGAAGGAGTTCCTCGAATATGTGTATTCGATGGACGGCCAGAAGATCATGGCGAAGTATGGCAGCCTGCCGACGCGCGGCGATATCGCCGACAAGGTGCTTGAGGGCCTCGATCCGCGCATGCAGGTTGGCCTGAAGGCGATCGGCGTGGCCAAGACCCCCTATACGCTGCAGTTCAACGACCTGATCAACAGCGCCAACGGGCCATGGGCAAGCTTCACCAACGCCGCGATCTTCGGCGACGACGTCGACGGCGCGTTTTCGAGTGCGCAATCGGAAATGCAATCGATCATCGATAGCGGCCAGTAAACTCTCCCTCGGCCGCGGCCGGGGAGCGGTGGCAGCTTCCCGGCCAATTTCACTCGACAGATGCGGAGCGTTTTGATGACCGGTTCCGGTTCAGAGATTCTATTGCCTCGGCGCAGGCGACGGCGCCGATCGAACTGGCGCGGCCTCGTCTACATCGCGCCGGCCATGGCGCTGGTCATCGTCTTCTTCATCATGCCGGTTCTCTTCACCGGATGGATGAGCCTGCATAACTGGCCGCTGATGGGGGCGTCTCGCTGGATCGGCTTCAACAATTATTTTCGCATGGCCAACGACACCCGTTTCATGACGGCGTTGAATTTTACGGCCTATTACACCGTGATCGTCACCATCGCGATCTTCGCGATCGCCTTTCCGCTGGCAATCTTCGTCGAGAAGGAACGGCAGTTCGTCGGCGCCTACCGGACGATCATCTTCCTGCCCGTCGTGGTCGGCCTTGCCACCGCGTCGCTGCTGTGGGTCTGGCTCGCCAATGTCGATAGTGGCTTCATCGGCCCGGCCTTGAGAGGGCTCGGCCTCGTCCAAAAGAGCCCCAATCTTCTTGCGACCTTCGACACCGCCTTTCTGACGATCGTGGTGATGGTCGTCTGGAAGATCGCCGGCTTCACCATGATCATTCTTTTGACCGGGCTTCAGGCCATTCCGTCCGAGCTGACGGAGGCGGCCCGCATCGACGGCGCCGGTCGCTGGCAGCGTTTCCGGCATCTGACGCTGCCGCTGATGCGCAAGACGATCGCGCTGGCGCTGATCGTCTCCGTTACCGGTTCGATCCTCGCGTTCGACCAGTTCTACATCATGACGTCGGGCGGGCCGCAGAACAAGATGATCTCGGTGGTCTACTACATCTTCAATCAGTCCTTTGTGTCGTTCAATCTGGGTTACGGCGCAGCGCTGTCGATCGTGCTTCTCGCCATCCTGGTGGCGATCAGCATCGTGCAGCTCTGGCTGCTTCGCGTCGGGGAGGAGCGTCCATGACCACCTCAAGGGAACGCCGCGCGCGCAAGGCCATTCGGACGAAGTCGGCCTATCATCTGACCGGCATCGCTATCTCGATCTTCTTTCTCGCCCCCTTCGTGATCACGCTGTTGTCGTCCTTCCGGCATGGCACGGAGGCCAGCCTGCCGCCCTTGCCGCCATGGCCGATATCCGGCATCAGCATCGATTCCTACGCGCTGCTCGATACGTTCGGCGCCGGCATCTGGCGGCACATGATCAATTCGCTGTTCGTTTCGGTCGCCACGGTGGTGCTCACCGTCGCCGTCAGCCTGCTCGCCGGCTATGGCTTCTCGCGCTATCGATTCCCGATGAAGAATGCGCTCTTCGTGCTGATCATCGCGACGCTGATGATCCCGTTCCAATCGATCCTGACGCCGCTCTTCATCATCCTGGCAAAGCTCGGCCTCAACAATTCGCTGCTTGGACTGACGCTCGTCTATGTGACGCTGCAACTGCCCTTCTCGGTGTTCATGATGCGCAACGCCTTCGACGCCGTGCCGAAGGAGATCGAAGAGGCCGCGCGCATCGACGGCGCCCGCGACCTCAGGCTTCTGGTCCGGGTTCTTCTGCCGCTGGTGCTTCCCGGTGTCGCGACGGTCGCGATCTTTGCCTTCCTCAATGCCTGGAACGAGTTTCTCGCCGCACTCGTGCTGCTCTCCAGCAATGAGAAATACACCCTGCCGGTGCTGATGACGGCGGTTCGCGCCGGACGGCTCGGCGCCATCAACTGGGGAGCGGTCCAGGCCGGTGTCGTCGTCATGACGATCCCCTGCCTGATCGTCTTCCTGCTCCTGCAACGCTACTACATGCGCGGGCTGATGGCCGGCGCGGTGAAATGATCTTAGAGAAAGTGGAGCCTATGACCAAACCAAGCAATGACCGCCAGTTTCGTCCCGTCGCCGTTCCCGATGTGGAGCTCGGCGGCTTCTGGGGCAAATGGCAGGACGCCGTCTGCAATTCCACTGCCGAGACCCTGCTCGACCGCTGCGTCGAGGCCGGCATGCTCAAGGCGATCGATGTCGACCAGCCGAGCCCCGGGGTCGTCATTCCCATCCAGCCATGGGGCGGGACGACGCAGATGTTCTGGGATTCCGACCTCGGCAAGTCGATCGAAACGATCGCCTATTCGCTCTATCGCCGGCCAAACCCGAAGCTCGAAACGCGCGCCGACGAGATCATCGACATGTATGAGAAGCTGCAGGACGAGGACGGCTATCTGAATGCCTGGTTCCAGCGCGTCGAGCCGAACCGCCGCTGGACCAACCTGCGCGACCACCATGAGCTCTATTGCGCCGGCCATCTGATGGAAGCCGCGGTCGCTTATTATCAGGCGACCGGCAAACGCAAACTGCTCGACATCATGTGCCGCTATGCCGATTACATGATCAAGATTTTCGGCCATGGCGAAGGCCAGATATCAGGCTATTGCGGCCATGAGGAAGTCGAGCTGGCGCTGGTCAAGCTCGCCCGGGTGACGGATGAGAAGAAATATCTGGAGCTGTCGAAATACTTCATCGACGAACGCGGCACCGAACCGCATTTCTTCACCGCCGAGGCAAGCCGCGATGGGCGCGATGTCTCCGAGTACCACCAGAAAACCTATGAATATGCGCAGGCGCACCAGCCGGTGCGCGCGCAGACAAAGGTCGTCGGCCACGCCGTGCGCGCCATGTATCTCTATTCGGGCATGGCCGACATCGCCACCGAATACAAGGACGATAGCCTGACGGCAGCGCTGGAAACGCTCTGGGACGATCTGACGACCAAGCAGATGTACATCACCGGCGGCATCGGGCCGGCTGCCTCCAACGAAGGCTTTACCGATTACTTCGATTTGCCGAACGATACCGCCTATGCCGAGACCTGCGCCTCGGTCGGCCTGGTGTTTTGGGCGAGCCGCATGCTCGGCCGCGGTCCGGATCGGCGCTATGCCGATATCATGGAGCAGGCGCTTTATAACGGCGCGCTGCCGGGGCTTTCGACGGACGGCAAGACGTTCTTCTATGACAATCCGCTCGAAAGTGCCGGCAAGCACCACCGGTGGAAATGGCACCATTGCCCCTGCTGCCCGCCCAACATCGCCCGGCTGGTGACCTCGATCGGCTCCTATATGTACGCCGTTTCGGATAACGAGATCGCCGTGCACCTCTATGGCGAGAGCACTGCAAGGCTGAAGCTGGCCAACGGCGCCGAGGTGGAACTCGAGCAGACCACCAACTATCCGTGGGAAGGGGCGGTCGCCTTTACCACCAGGCTGGAGAAGCCAGCGCGCTTTGCGCTGTCGCTGCGCATCCCGGACTGGGCCGAAGGCGCAACCCTCAGCGTTAATGGAGAGATGCTCGATCTCAACGCCAATATGCGCGACGGATATGCCAGGATCGATCGTGAGTGGGCCGCGGGCGATCGTGTCGCCCTCTACCTGCCGCTGGCGCTTCGGCCGCAATATGCCAACCCGAAGGTGCGCCAAGACGCCGGGCGCGTCGCATTGATGCGCGGCCCGCTGGTCTATTGCGTCGAAACGACCGACAATGGCGAAGACCTCAATGCCATCGTCCTCCCCCGTGAGCTCTCCACAGCCGAAACCGTCGTGCTGAAGGATCTCAATGATGCCGTCGCCCTCGATCTCAAGGTCGAGCGTGAGGAAACATCAAACTGGGGAACAGCGCTCTACCGCAAGGCGCCTGCCGAAAGGCAGGTCGCCACCGCGCGCTTCGTGCCCTATCATCTCTGGGACAACCGTGCGCCCGGAGAGATGCTCGTCTGGGTCCAGTCGGACAGATAGGTCTTTTTGGGGATGACGAACGGTATGGGTAACAAGAGCGTCGTGCTCCAGGACGTGCGAAAAAGCTATGGCAATCTGCAGGTGGTCCACGGGATCGACCTGACGATCGCAGAGGGCGAATTCGTCGTCTTCGTCGGCCCCTCCGGCTGCGGAAAATCGACGCTTCTGCGCATGATCGCCGGCCTGGAAGACGTGACCGACGGGGAGGTCGAGATCAAGGGACGTGTTGTCACCGATCTCGATCCATCCGAGCGCGGCATCGCCATGGTCTTCCAGTCCTACGCGCTCTATCCGCATATGAGCGTGCGCGACAACCTGGCCTTCGGCTTGAAGATGGCGCGCACGAATGCTGCCGAGATAGAGACGCGCGTCAAGGCCGCTTCCGCGATCCTGAAGATAGACCATCTTCTCGACCGGCGGCCGGGACAGCTTTCCGGCGGCCAGCGGCAGCGGGTGGCGATCGGCCGGGCGATCGTGCGCAAGCCGGATGTCTTCCTGTTCGACGAACCGCTGTCCAATCTCGATGCGGAACTGCGCGTTTCGATGCGCATCGAGATCGCCCGCCTCCACCGCGAACTCGGCAATACGATGATCTATGTCACGCACGACCAGACGGAGGCGATGACGCTCGCCGACAAGATCGTCGTGCTGCGCGACGGCCGCGTCGAACAGGCGGGAACGCCGCGGGAAATCTATGAGAATCCCTCCAATACCTTCGTGGCGGGCTTCATCGGCTCGCCACGGATGAACCTGCTGAATGCCCGTTGGGGTGAGGGGGGCCTGGTCGAAGTCGCCGGCCGACAGATCGAAAGCGGCCAACCGCCGGCGGACAGGCCGGTTGGCGGCGCGGTGACGCTCGGCCTGCGGCCGGAGCATCTGAAGGTGGCATCCGACCTATCGGGCAGCCTGACGGCCAGGGTCGATTTTTCGGAGTATCTCGGGGGAACGCAATATCTCTATTGCCAGCTTGCCGATGGCCAGTCACTCACCGTCGAACATCGGTCACCGATCAGTATTGCGGCGGGCGAGCAGGTGAGCCTGCTGTTTGAACCTTCGGATTGCCGGTTGTTCGACGAAGGCGGCAATCGGTTGCGGTAATGGCGGCGGTCGCGGTCACGGGCGGGGGACCACTCGGCGATCGGCCCGCCTGAACTTCACTCGGCGATCGCTAGTGTCATGAGTTCCGCCGCCCTTTGCCGGGCTTCCCTGTCGGCGGCGAAGACATCGTCCATGGCGGCAGCCGGCGGCAGGCCGGCCAGATCGTCCATGACCCTCTCGGTGACCTCGGCCATGGCGAGGAAGGAGAGCTGCCCTTCGATGAAGGCTTCGAGCGCCACTTCCTTGGCGCCGTTCAGCACCGCGCCCTGAACGCCGCCGCGTGTCATCGCCAGGCGCGCGAGCCGCAGCGCCGGAAACCGCACCTCATCCGGCGCCTCGAAATCCAGCCTGGCGAGCTTGGCGAAATCCAGCCGCTCGACCGGCAGGTTCGGCCGGCGCGGAAAGGACAGGGCATAACCGATGGCGGTGCGCATATCCGGCGCGCCGAGTTGCGCCAGCACCGACCCATCTGTATAGCCGACCATCGAGTGGATGATCGATTGCGGATGGAAGATGACCTCGATCTGTTCGGGTCTGAGGCCGAAAAGGTGCCGGGCTTCGATCATCTCCAGCGCCTTGTTGAACATCGAGGCGCTGTCGATCGAGATCTTCAATCCCATCGACCAGTTCGGGTGGGCGCGCGCGGTTTCCACCGTCACATCCGCCATGTCACGCAGCGAGGCGGTGCGGAAGGGGCCACCCGACGCCGTCAGGATGACCCGCTCGACGGCGTGGCGCTGGTTCTCTTCCAGCACCTGGAAAATCGCGTTGTGCTCGCTGTCGACCGGAAGCAGCTTGCCGCCGCCTTCCCGGATTGCTGCGATGAACAGGTCGCCGGCCGATACCAGGCATTCCTTGTTGGCAAGGGCGATATCGGCGCCGCGGCGGGCAGCGGCAAGCGTCGGCGCCAGGCCTGCAGTGCCGACGATTGCCGCCATCACCCAGTCTGCTTCTCGGTCGGCAGCTTCCATCAGCCCGGATTTTCCCGAAGCGACCGCGATGCCGGTGCCGGAAAGTGCGCTCTTCAGTGATTCGTAATGCCGGTCGTTTGCCGTCACCGCCAGCCGCGCGCCGGATGATTTCGCCTGCCGGGCCAACAATTCGACATTGCCGCTGCCTGTCAGCACGGAGATTTCGAAGTTCTCCCGTCCGCCCAGATGATCGACGACATTGAGTGTATTCTGGCCGATCGAACCCGTCGAACCGAAGATGCTGAGGCGCCGCGGCGCGCTTTTGCCGGTCATCATGTAGAATTTCGCGAAAATTTCTCTCGTAGGCTCAGGCTCTACTAGGCTTTGGAGGGGGCGGCAAGTGTGCGGTGCAGCAGATTTCAACCCTTAAGGGGTTTACAGAGCAGCGGTCGGATGTGATCCTAATAACAATCCCTGCGGGGATTGAGGTTCCGCCGCGGCCAGCCGTGGTCGCATGGGCAATTCGGGACGCTGCGGCGTCCATTGAAGAACAGGCACGCGGTGCCACCGGCCTTCCGGCCAAAATTGCATAGAGGATGAAACCGGGATGGGCGGCTTGGCCGCAATCCCCCATCGCGTTCGCTGAGAGCGCTTTCATAGGTGCTGTCGCGTCTGTTTCGGCGCTGGAGCTCCGCGTCAGGTTAAACGATCGGATTTCATGACGATATTCAAAACAGCATGCATTCTTTTCGCCATCCTGCCCTCGCTCACTGCCGCGGCAAAGGCGGACGACCTGCTGATCTGGTCGCCGGCCAAGCTTTCGGACCGCTCCTACAAGGCGACGATGGGGTTTCGCCTGCCGGCGGAATGGGAAACGAGCGCTGGCGCCGACATCGCGCTTGCCTCGACCAAAGGCGGCGCGCTGCTGCCCGATTCTGAACAGGCAATGCTTTGGGGCAGGATCAGCAGGACGAGCGTTACCCCGGCAGGCCGGTCACAGCAGGGCGCGAGCGTCAGCGTCGATACGCTGCGCGGCAGCGGCGCGCTGACCCTCAGCCGCTCGCGCAGCTGGATCCTCTCCGATTCGCTCGACATGCAATCGAGCCGGTCCATCAGCGTGCAATATGACGCGGTCGAGGCCCGGCAGGCTTCGGTGACGGCATCGCAGGCGCTGAAGCTGATCCATCCGTGGACGGGAACCGCGCTTTCGGCAGGGACAGGCGTCAGCAATGCGCGCGGCGACTTCTCGAGCACGGTGGGGGTCAGCCAGGCCATCCTGCCGAACCTCAATCTCGATGCCTCGGTCAGCAATCCATTTTCAGGAGGTGAGGCAGGCAGCGTCAATCTCCGCTATCGCGTCAACTGGTAGCGGGTGCTGAACCAAACTCCGCCGATCAGCGTTTCCTACGAGGTGTTCACGGAGGAACGGATCATGGTTTTCAAGGAGCAGACATTTCACGGGCTCGAACCCGAGATGGAAATAGAGATCGCCAATCGCGCATCGGTCGAGGCGGCTGTCGCCAATGCGCTGGCGATTGCCGGCGGCATCGATGCCTCCGATGTCGAGGTGACGATGGAGAACGATCAGATCGTGCTGAGCGGCACCGTTGGCACAGTAGGCGAAATCGAACGGGCAACCGCGGTCGCCAAGGCGATCGAGGGTGTGCATGCGGTCCAGAACCGGATCCTGCTTGGCGGATTCTCACTCGACAGCCCGCATTAGCCAACGGCGGGCCGCTGCGCCCGGTCTCTGCCGGGCGAGGACTATTTCCCATCGTCGCCTATAAGCTGCCGATCAACCGGCGAAGCGTTCGACGAGGAAGGACGAGCCGGCCAGACGATCCGTTTTCTGCGCGGCGCCCGACCCCTGAGGCTGGTAGGCGATGGCGAGCAGCAGGACACTGACGGCGACATAGGCGATTGCCAAAAGAGTCATCTTGATACGCATGATGAATACTCCTGTTTCGCGATAAACGCGGCTGATATGGCGAAGTTCCTCATCGGCGAAATCAGAAAGAAAAGCCCGGCTGGGGAGGATCGGCCGGGCTTTTCCTGCATGGATTGCCTTATCGGCAGATTCGGGTTTCCTTGACGACCGTATGGCCGTGACGGCGGATTTTTTCCGTCTTGGTGAAGCAATCGCGGGAAACGTGGCGCGCCCTCATGTCATGGCGGTAAAAGGGCCGTTCCGCATGACGGTAAGTGGGACGCGCGTCATCCGTGGTGATCGTCACACTTGCCGCCTGGGACGGCATTGCGGAAAAGATGGACGCAGCAGTGAGCGTGCAGGCAAGGATAATCTGTTTCATGACGAGCCTCTCTTTCTGAGTTGGTCCGGCATCAACTCGCCGGAAGCGCCGCGGGTTCAATCACATAGGGTTACCGATTGTGTCGACGGCAGAAACCTTTGACGCGCCGGGTCGTTAGCGCTGGGGGATAGCCGGAGGCATAGATCATGGGACCGATTGCAAGGATCATCACCATCGTCGCCGGGCTTGCCGGCGGCACGGTCTTTTCGCAGGCGCCGGAATTTGCGCAGCAATACCGCCAGCGGATCGGCGGGGCGATCGACGAATTGCGCGTCATCGTCGAGGATTTCAGTACTCAGGCCGCCGAGCACCATCTCGATCGCCAGCAGGCGCTGAACGCCTATGCCCAATCATCCGACGATTTCCTGCGCGACCGCGGCGTCTCGATGCAGAGCACGATCACGCGCTACGAAACACTGCTCTCGCAGCAGTTCCACCTCGGCACCGCCGCACCCGTCTCCAAGCCTTTTGTTCTGCTGGGGAATGCGGATGACGTCGTTTTCGCCAATACCTGGCGCGACTTCGCGCCCGGCGTGCCCGTCAGCTTTGCGGGTCTCGTCTGGGGCGCGATCGGCTTTATCGGCGGGTGGGTCGTGGCGGCGCTGCTGGGATTGGGTGCGCGGCGGGCTATGAGGGTACGGCGGGTCCATCGCCAGGTCCGGTGAGCCAATCGGTGGCGAACGTGGCACTGGCCCCGGAACGTGATGATAAGATCAGTCAAGCTTTGCGCTGAAATGACCCCCGCCACACTTCGGCGGGGGTCGTCGATATTGATCGGAACCGGTTCGTGCGTCGCCTTTCCGGCGATCGGGCCAGAGAGCCTTGTTACGTGGACGCTGCCGCTTCCTTGGCGATGCCACCTGACAGCAAACGCCAAATGCCGAATGCCACCACGCCCATCGCGAGGAAGATCACAAAGATCAGGAAGTTGTAGTAGATCATCGCCGCCAGCGCGACGAGGGCGAGCCCGAGGGCAATGGCTGGCACCACGGGATAACCCCAGGCCCTGAAGGGTCGGGCGAGTTCGGGTTCGGCCCGACGCAGCTTAAACAGCGACGCCATCGAGACAATGTACATGATGATCGCGCCGAACACCGACATGGTGACGATATTGGCGGTCAGCGGCAAACCGCCGATCTGGATCAGGCTGTCGGAAAAGATGGCTGCGATGCCGACGGCGCCACCCGCAAGGACTGCGAGATAAGGCGTGCGGAATTTCGGATGGATTTTTGCGAGGGCTTCCGGGAGGTAGCCGGCGCGGCCCAGCGCAAAAATCTGCCTTGAATAGCCCATGATGATGCCGTGAAAGGAAGCAATCAGGCCGAACAGCCCGATCCAGACCAGCATATGCAGCCAACCGGAGGATTCGCCCACGACCGCCTTCATCGCCTGCGGCAGCGGATCGTTGATGTTGGACAGCGCACGCCAATCGCCGACGCCACCGGCGAAGATCATGGTGCCGAAGGCGAGGAAGACGAGTGTCAGAATACCCGCAATATAGGCAATGGGAACGGTGCGGGTGGGGTTCTTGGTCTCCTCAGCGGCCATCGCCGCGCCTTCGATCGCCAGGAAAAACCAGATGGCAAATGGAATGGCGGCAAAGATGCCTCCAATAGAGCCGACCGAGAATTCAGGGGCGCCGGCCCAGCCATTGGCCGCGAAATTGGCAAAAGAGAAGCCCGGCGCGACGACACCCATAAAGATCAGCAGTTCGGCAATCGCCAGAATGGTGATAAAGAGTTCGAAGGTTGCCGCGATGGTAACTCCGACAATATTGAGCGCCATGAAAATGATATAGGCGCCGACAGCCGCCATTTTCGGATCGAGCCCCGGGAACTGCACATTGAGATAGGCGCCGATAGCCAGCGCGATGGCCGGAGGGGCGAAGACGAATTCAACCAATGTCGCAAAGCCCGCAACGAAGCCGCCGAGCGGGCCGAAAGCCCTGAGCGCATATGCAAAAGGGCCGCCGGCATGCGGAATGGCCGTCGTCAATTCCGTGAAGGAAAAGATAAAGGTGGTGTACATCACGGCGATCAGGATCGTGGTGATCAAGAAGCCGAGTGTGCCGGCGGCCGCCCAGCCATAGCTCCAGCCGAAATATTCGCCGGAGATGACGAGGCCGACGGCAAGTCCCCACAAGTGCAGCCCGGTGAGGCTTTTGGCGAGGGTCGGTTGAGAATTTGACATGATTGTTCCCCTTTTTGTCGTTTGAACTTTATGCTTCTTGGTGTGGCAGCGCTTCTATGGCGCCTTCGGCATTTTCCTTGAGATCGACACCGGTCAGTTGCAAGCGAAGCGCCTCCCGGACGATCCAAACGATCTTGTCCGCTGCGACCTCGTAGCCGAGCCCGTCGGCATGAATATTCGAAATGCAGTTCCGCTCGCTGTCACGTCGTCCCGATTGCGGGCGGAACGTGATGTAGGCACCGAGACTGTCAGGCACGCTTAGTCCCGGCCTCTCGCCGATCAGCACGATGGCAACTTCTGCGCCAAACGCTGCCGCTGCCTCATCACCAAATGCCACCCGCGCCTGCTCGCCCAATATCACCGGGGCGATGCTGAAGTCGCCGAGACGCTTCATGCATGCCTGAAACAGCGGCACCGCGTGGTGCTCGACCGCCGAGGCTGAAAGTCCGTCTGCGATGATGAAGGCGATATCATAACGATCGCCTGGGCCCGGGAGGTCGTCTGCGTCGGTCTGACGGCCGAGATCCGGGCGCGCCAGATAGATCGTGCGGTCTTTGGCGCGAGACCGAATCCGGACCGTCGGCATGGGCGCAAGCTGCTTGGCAAGGGCGACAAAATCCACTTGCCCATGCACGGCATCCCGCGCCCGGGCATGGGCAAGTTGGAAGTCGAGAATTGCCGATGTCGGCAAGGCGTCGCCCGCCCTGCCAAGCCCGATCCGGGCGCGGGTGGCGTTGCGGAACCGCGCAAACGGATCTCGTTCGAAGGGAGTCATGCCGATGCCCTGTAGCTCAGGAGATTGCGGGAGAAGGCGCCCGAGGCGCTGGCCGGTGCAAGACGGCCCGTCTGATCAAGCATGCCCATGCGATGGAGCCAGGCTTCGAACTCCGGGGCGGGCGGGCGATTGAACTGGTGCCTGAGGCCGACAATATCGTGGTAGGAAAGGCTCTGATAATTGAGCATGACGTCGTCGGCGCCGGGCACCGCGATGAGGAAGCTGACGCCCGCGACAGTCAGCAACACCATCAGATTATCCATATCGTCCTGGTCGGCTTCCGCATGGTTCGTGTAGCAAACGTCGACCCCCATCGGCACACCAAGCAGTTTGCCGCAGAAATGGTCTTCGAGCCCGGCGCGGATAATTTGCTTGGCGTCAAAAAGATATTCGGGGCCAATGAAGCCGACCACTGTATTGACGAGCAACGGATTGAGTTCACGTGCAACGGCATAGGCCCGCGTCTCAATCGTTTGTTCGTCGACACCATGATGGGCGTCCGCCGAGAGCGCGCTGCCCTGACCGGTCTCCAGATACATGACATTGTTTCCGACCGTGCCGCGCTTCATGGAAAGGGCGGCCTGCTGGCCTTCCCTGAGGACGGCGAGATCGACGCCGAAACCCTTGTTGGCAGCCTCCGAGCCGGCGATTGACTGGAACACCAGATCAAGCGGTGCGCCGGCCTCGATTGCCTTGATTGACGTGGTGACATGGGTCAACACGCAGGATTGGGTCGGGATCTCGAACCGTTCGCGCAGCCGGTCGAAAAGTACCATCAATCTCGTGCAGGCCTCAAGATTGTCGGTCGCCGGGTTGATGCCGATCACCGCATCGCCGATCCCATAGAGAAGTCCATCGAGCGTCGAGCCGGCAACACCTTCAGGATCATCGGTGGGATGATTGGGCTGAAGGCGGCTCGACAGTCGGCCGGGCAGACCGATCGTGGAACGAAAGGCCGTGACCACCCTGCATTTGCCGGCGACGGTGATCAGATCATGGTTGCGCATGATCTTGGAGACCGCCGCGACCATTTCGGGAGTGAGGCCTGGTGCAATGGCAAGCAGTTTTTCGGAGGTCGCGTCATAAGAGAGAAGCCAATCGCGAAACTCACCGACCGTCATATGAGATACCGACGCGAATGCCATCCAATCATGGCGGTCGACGATCAGCCGACTGACCTCGTCGGTCTCGTATGGGATGACGAGGTCTTCCAGGAATGTTTTGAGAGGCATATCCGCGAGCAGGTAGCGGGCGGCCACCCGCCGCTCGTTGCTTGACGCTGCGATCCCGGCCAGCACGTCACCCGATTTCAGCGGCGAAGCGCAAGCCAATACCGATTTCAGATCCTGAAAGACATGGCGTTCGCGTCCTAGAACGATCGAATATGTTGTCATCTGCTCCTGGCCGCCGACCGGCCTATGCCAAATGTCCGAGAACTCATCCACCTTCCGGTTGTGAGCATTCGCGAGCTTCCGCCGAATATGCTCGACTCTACGCCAAGCTACGCAAGAAGCGTGCCATTCTTTATGGGCTGGGATGCCGAGGCAGCGGTGCGAAAGACTTCGCATGGCTGGGACCATGACGACTTCCGCGGCGCGCTCATCGCAGAGAACATTTTCAACTAGGGATCGATAGTCAGCCGCAGTGGCCATATCCACTTTACGATGGCATGCTCCGATATGCGCACATTTGCGTCGGGCGCGCATTGATCGCAAAAATATTCGTTGACTGTTTCCGATCTAGTGGTTTTGGCCGGAGTGCCTTTTCGGGAGGGCAGTCTGTGCTGAGAGGGGATCGCCAACGTTGAGCGAACTGACCGCGGATCGCCCCCGATGTTGAAAAACTAGCCAGTTGAACGAAACCAATTGATCGCCCAATTCTCTTGCCCAAAGAGTTCGGGGTTTCGCGAAGACCGGCTATAAGATCTTCAACCAGGGCGCTATAAGCCGGCCGCCTTGCGCAATGCATCGTTCATCCTAGATTGCCAGCCTTTGCCCGTGGCCTTGTAGAACTGGATGATATCGGCATCGAGGCGGATGTTCAGGGGTTGCTTCGGATTGTCCAGCTTGGGTCGACCTCGGGCTGAGATGGCCCTCTCCATCTTCTCGGCAACATCAGGAAACGCTTCCTTGAAGGGCTTGGCTCTTGCCATCTCTTCCTTGGACAGAGGAGGATTGTCGGAAACGGCATCCCAATCCTCCTTGGAGTAGCCGCGGCCAGGCTGGAGCCGGGTCATTTTCCGGGCTTTGATAACCATCAGATCATGTTCCTTTCGTCCTTGCGGGCGGAGCGCATCGAAATGACCGAAAGCGCCTCAGAGCCCAGAGTTACGAAGATCACGACTATCGTTCCGTCAGTGAGGCGGCCTATGGCCTTGGACCGCCCGTCTTTGGCCGGAACGACAACGGAAAACAGGAAGAACTCGAAACTCAGATCGGAGAAATCGAGGCCATGTTTCTCGATATTGGCAATCCGCTTCGGTTCGTCCCATACGATCTCCATAAATGTATCTACAATAATTCATTGCCGTAGACAATGATTAAATGTGGATACAAAAAAGACTTTTGCAGATCACAAACAGAGAGCTGCAATGGACCCCTTGATTGCTCCGGCCTCACGGGCCGCGGCGGTGACGCCTCGTTGCGGTCGGAAGTCCGAGCCTATTGGCTATATATCATCGCGTCTTTTGACCCTTGTGCCGCGTTCCATATTGGATGGATTCGCCCCTACCTTCTCGAAATGCCTGTAGATCAACGGCAGCGTGCGCAACATGAAGCGATAAGGAGGAAGGCCAATAAGGTGTAAATCGTTGAAATTAATGGTGATCCCGGCGCGATTCGAACGCGCGACCCCCAGATTAGGAATCTGGTGCTCTATCCTGCTGAGCTACGGGACCACTTGCATGCCATGCATACAAAAGGCTTGGCGGGAAGCCAAGCCTTAATTGTTGCTAGAGGCCGAGGCGCTGTTCGGCGAGGCGGACCCAGTAGGAGATGCCGTGGGCGATGGCTTCGTCGTTGAAGTCGTAGGCCGGGTTGTGAAGGCCGGCGCTGTCGCCGTTGCCGATGAAGATGAAGGCGCCGGGACGGGCGTTCAGCATGTAGGAGAAATCCTCGCCGCCCATCATTGGATCGATCTCGGCGTTGACCTTGGCTTCGCCGGCAATGGCACTGGCGGTGGCGACTGCGTGCTCGGTCTCATCGGGGTGGTTGACGGTGACGGGATAGTTGCGGTGGAAGCTGATTTCCGCCTCGGCGCCGTGGGCCGCAACCAGGCCCTCGATGATCTGCCGGAACCGCGTTTCGGCGAGCGTGCGCACCTCGGGGTCGAGGGTGCGGACCGTACCGGCGAAGGTCGCATCGTTCGGAATGACGTTATGGGCGAAGCCGGCATTGAACTTGGTCACCGAGACGACGACCGAGCGCAGCGGATCGGCGGTGCGCGAGGCGATCATCTGCAGATTGGCGATGATCTGGGCGCCGATGGCGATCGGGTCGATCGTCTTATGCGGCTGGGCAGCGTGGCCGCCGCGGCCCTTGACGGTGACGGTGAATTCGTCGGTCGCCGCCATGATGGCGCCCTTGCGGGTGGCGAACTGGCCGACCGGCAGGCCTGGCAGATTGTGCATGCCGTAGACCTCTTCGATATCGAAGCGCTCCATCATGCCGTCCTTGACCATCAGATTGCCGCCGCCGCCGCCTTCTTCGGCGGGCTGGAAGATGACGGCGACATTGCCGTTGAAGTTTCGGGTTTCGGCCAGGTATTTCGCGGCGCCGAGCAGCATGGCGGTGTGGCCGTCATGGCCGCAGGCATGCATCCTGCCCGGCGTCTTCGAAGCCCAGGGTTTGCCGGTGATTTCGGTGAGCGGCAGGGCGTCCATGTCGGCGCGCAGGCCGACTGTGCGGCGGCCTTCGCCCTTGCCCTTGATCAGGCCGACGACACCGGTGCGGCCGATACCGGTGACGATCTCGTCGATGCCGAATTCCTTGAGTTTTTCGGCGACGAAGGCGGCCGTGTTTTCCACCGCGAAGAGGAGTTCGGGCCGGGCGTGGATGTGGCGGCGCCATTCGGCGACCTCGTCCTGCAACTCCGCGGCTCTGTTCAAAATCGGCATATCGGCGTTCCTGTTATGAAATCTCGACAATCTTTCATCGCATCACAAGGGTGTGAGGCTGTGGAAATTACTTAGTCAATGACCTTTGCCATGTCATAGCCATATAGGCTAAATAGGGGAAGATTTCGAGATTTTCCTGTATCTGAAGGACGAACCGTGTCGACGAGCCACTTCCGTTTGTTTGCTGCCTTGCGGCCGCTTTCTTTCGTGTCAGCGGCGACGGCCGTTTTTCTGGCCTCGGTTCCGCTGGCCCAGGCCAATCCGCACATTCTCGTCGATGTACAGACCGGCCGCGTGCTGGAGCATGAAGAGGCCTTCCGCAAATGGTATCCGGCCTCGCTGACCAAGCTGATGACCGTCTATACCGTGTTCGACGCGATCCGCGCCGGTCAGATCAGCCTCGATACGCCCGTCGTCATCAGCAAACGTGCCGCCGCGCAGCCGGCCGCCAAGATGTATTTCAAGGCGGGCCAGAAACTGACGCTCGACAGCGCATTGAAGATCCTGCTGGTCAAGTCGGCCAATGACGTGGCGGTCGCGGTCGCCGAAGCCATCGGCGGCACGCAGGAAGGCTTCGTGACGCGGATGAACGGCGAGGCGCTGAAGCTCGGCATGACGGATTCGCACTTCGTCAATCCGAACGGCTTGCCCGGCAAGGGCCAGTATACGACGGCACGCGACCTTGCGGTGCTGACGGTGGCGCTGCGCCGCGATTTTCCGCAATATGCCGGCTATTTCTCGCTGGAGGGCTTCACCACCGGCCAGCAGAACGTGCCGAACCTCAACATGCTGATCGGCCGTTTTGCCGGCGCGGACGGCATGAAGACCGGCTTCATCTGTGCCTCGGGTTTCAACCAGATCGGTTCGGCGACGCGCAACGGCCGCACGCTGGTCTCCGTCGTGCTCGGCACCGACAGCCTTGCAGCCCGCGCCGATGCGACCGCGAACCTTTTGCAGAAGGGCTTCACCACCCAGCCTGCCAGCAACGACACGCTGGGTTCGCTGAGACCCTACGGGTCGGGACAGGACCAGGTGACCGACATCAGCGCCGATATCTGCAGCGCCAAGGGCGCCAAGGTGCGCAGCGAAACGCGCGACGAGGTCGGCCGCATGAAGGTGCTGTCACCCTATATCCAGCCGATGGACCACGATCCGCAATTCGTCTTTGCCGGCCTCATTCCGGGCCAGGACCCGCAGCCGGCATCGCAGCCGGAAAAAATGGCGCGGGGCGATACGGCGGGAGCGATCGCCAACGTGCCGGTGCCGATGCCGCGCCCGACATCCTTCTAAGCTTTTAAGGTAAAAAGACATGAGCGCGCTCAACGACAGGATTCCGGTCACCATCCTGACCGGCTTTCTCGGCGCCGGCAAATCGACGCTGCTCAACCGCATCCTTAAAGATCCTGTCATGAAGGATGCGGCCGTCATCATCAACGAATTCGGCGATGTCGGCATCGATCATCTTCTGGTCGAAAGTTCCGGCGATTCGATCATCGAGTTGTCCGATGGCTGCCTCTGCTGCACCGTGCGCGGCGAGCTTGTCGATACGCTGGCGAACCTGATGGACGCCGTGCAGACGGGCCGCGTCAAACCGGTCAAGCGTGTCGTCATCGAGACGACCGGCCTTGCCGATCCTTCACCGGTCATGCAGGCGATCATGGGCAATCCCGTCATCGCCACGAATTTCGAGCTCGATGGCGTCGTCACCGTCGTGGACGCGGTGAATGGGTTGCAGACGCTCGACAATCACGAGGAAGCGCGCAAGCAGGCGGCGGTCGCCGACCGGCTGATCGTCTCGAAAAAGACGATGGCCGAGGCAACGGACGGGCTGGTAAAGCGGCTGCGGGCGCTCAATCCGCGCGCGACGATGATGGATGCCGACAGCGCCGAGGCGGGCAGTGCCGCGGTGCTGGTCAACGGGCTCTACGATCCGGCGACGAAGATTGCCGATGTCGGCCGCTGGCTACAGGACGAGGATGCACACGAGGCGCATCACAATCACGACCACGGTCGTGATGGGCATCACGATCATGATCATGATGGCGATCACCATGGTCACCACCATCATGATCATGCGGATCAGGACCCACATGACGTCAATCGTCACGATGCCTCGATCCGCTCTTTCTCGATCATCGAAGAGAAACCGATCGATCCGATGGCGCTCGAGATGTTCATCGATCTCCTGCGCTCGGCCCATGGCGAGAAGCTGTTGAGGATGAAGGCGATCGTGTCCGTCTCCGATCGGCCGGATCGGCCGCTGGTGCTGCATGGGGTGCAGAGCATCTTTCATCCGCCGGTGCGGCTTCCCGCCTGGCCGGGGGAAGACCGGCGCACGCGCATGGTGCTGATCACCCGGGATCTGCCGGAAGCCTTCGTGAAGGATCTCTTGGACGCCTTCCTCGGCAAGCCGCGCATCGATATGCCCGATCGTGTGGCGCTGTCGGACAATCCGCTCGCCATCCCCGGCATGCGGATTTAAACCGTTGATTTTTGTTGTGGCGCGATCTTCTTCAGGTCTTGCTTTTGAGGATACTTGAAAGCCACTTGGCCTGCTGGCCGCTGAGAAGGGTGCGATAGCGCTCCTGGCTTGCCGCCAGATGAGCGCGCATGGCGGTGCGGGCGGCTTCCGGGTCCCCGGCAGAAATCGCCTTCAAAATCGCCAAATGCTCGCGCTGCAGGCCTTCCTGATAATTGCGCGACAGCGTGCTATCCGTACCCCAAGGCGAGGCGACGTCGCAGGGGATGGCCCGCATGCCAAGCGCATCGAGAACTTCGACATAATATGAATTATTGGTGGCAGCCGCGATTTCTCGGTGGAAAGTGAAGTCGCTCTTGCCGGTCGCTTCGCCGCGCTCGAGCAGCCGGTCGAATTCGAAGAATGCTTCCTGAATCTGCGCTTCCTGAGCCGCATTGCGCCGTAGCGCAGCAAGCCCTGCGCTCTCGATTTCCAGCCCCATGCGCACCTCGATGATGTTGAGTGCATGGGAAACCTTGTTGCCGACATCGGCGCTGATCGAACCGAAGGCAATCGTCGGGTGGTTCTTGACGAAGACGCCGGCGCCTTGCCGCGCCTCGACGAGGCCATCGGCGGCAAGGGTTGCAATCGCCTCACGGACAACGGTGCGGCTGACGCCGAAGAGTTCGCCCATCCGGGTCTCCGTCGGCAGCTTTTGGCCGGGCGCATACACTCCGGACACGACCTGAGTGCGGATGGCCGAAACGACGCCTTCGGAGAGTTTCGGCTTTCGCTCGACCCTGAAATCTACGGCTGTGTCGGTCGCCATGTCGCACTCCTATTTGAACACGCTCGGCAGCCACAGCGAAATCGCCGGGATGTAAGTGACCAGCCCGAGCACCACGATGCCTGCACCGTAGAACGGCCAGATCGAGCGCATGGCCTCCCAGACAGAGATCTTGCCGACTGCACAAGCCACGAATTGCACCGCGCCGACTGGAGGCGTGTTCAGCCCTATGCCGAAATTCAGGATCATGATCACGCCGAAATGCACCGGGTCTACACCGTAGGCCTGTGCAACCGGCAGAAAGATCGGCGTGCAGATGATGATGGTCGGCCCCATGTCCATAAAGGTGCCGAGCACAAGCATGAGGACATTGAGCAGGAGCAGCACCGTCAGCGGATCGTCGGCGACGCTCTTCATCCAGATCACCAGCGAGGCAGGCACCTTCAGGAAGGCCATCAACCAGGAGAAGGCGGCGGCTGTGCCGATAATCAAAAGCACCATTGCCGTCGTGCGCACGGCGCCCTGCGTGGCGTGGACAAATTCTTTCCAGCTCATCTGCCGATACACGAAGAGGGTTATCAGCAGCGCGTAGAGCACAGCGATGCATGAGCTTTCCGTTGCAGTGAAGACGCCGGACCTCACCCCGCCGAAGATGATGGCGATCAGCAGCAGCCCGGGGAGTGCGACGGCGAGCAAATGGGCCACCATGACAAAGCCGGGAAAGGGTTCTGTCGGATAGCCGCGCGAGCGCGCAACGATGTAGGCGGTCACCATGAGCGCGCCCGCAAGCAATATTCCGGGCAACACGCCGGCGGTGAACAGGTCGGCAATGGAGATCTTGCCGCCGGCAGAGATCGAATAGATGATCATATTGTGGGAGGGCGGCAGGAGCAGCGCGATCAGCGCTGCCATTGAGGTGACGTTCACCGCATAATCGGC
Source organism: Rhizobium acaciae (assembly GCF_025941625.1). NCBI lineage: Bacteria > Pseudomonadati > Pseudomonadota > Alphaproteobacteria > Hyphomicrobiales > Rhizobiaceae > Rhizobium > Rhizobium acaciae. The sequence goes on along the minus strand of NZ_JAPCZO010000027.1, from coordinate 82,000 downwards.
GCCATAGCCGCGCTGCTTCATCTGCGGGATCATCAGGCCGCCGACGGCTGCGGCTTCTGCCACCGCCGAACCGGAGATGCCGCCGAACAGCGTGGCAGTGACGATGTTGACCTGGCCGAGGCCGCCGCGCACGTGGCCGACCAGTGATGCGGCGAAGGCGACGATGCGGCTGGCAATGCCGCCGCGCACCATCAGGTCGCCGGCGTAGATGAAGAAGGGGATGGCGAGGAGCGAAAATACGCTCATGCCGGAGTTCAGCCGCTGGAAGATGACCAGCGGCGGCAGGCCCATGTAGAGCACCGTGGCGAAGCTGGCGACGCCGAGGCAGAAGGCGATCGGCGTGCCTATCAGCATCAGGGTGGTGAAAACACCGAACAGGATCCAGAGTTCCATCGCGCTACACCTTCAATTTGACGTTCGGATCGGCATTGATGTTTTCGATCTCAACGGCGATTTCCGCCGGCAGAATTTCATCCAGCGCATCGTCGATCGGTTCGCCGGCGAGGCGGAGCACGATGCGCTCCAGCGAGAATATGACGGCAAGCACGCCGCCGCCTGCGAGCGGCAGATAGTCGAACGCGCCGGAAATACCCAGCGACGGCAAGGTTGTGTTCCAGGTCAGGCTTATGAGCGCGCCGCCGTACCAGACCATGCCGGCGCCGAAGGCGAGAATGACGACGTCCGAGATCATGCGCAGGACGCGCTTGCCGGATTTCGGCAGCACATAGAGCAGCACGTCGAAACCAAGATGATTATTCTCCCGGATGCCGACGGCGGCGCCGAGGAAGATGAACCAGCTCATCAGCATGACCGAGCCCGGCTCCGTCCAACTCGGCGAATCATTCAGCACATAGCGGCAAAATACCTGCCAGGCGACAAAGACCGTCATCAGCACCAAGCCGGCGCCCGCGAGCCAAAGGGCGGCGTTGCTCAGGCGTGTCAGAAAATTGCCGACGGGTGTCAGGTTGTTCGACATAGGGACCTCGTCGAATTTGGGCGCTCACTCTCCCTTGCCGGGAGGAAACGAGAAAGATGTGCACGAAGCGGCGTGTGAACCGGGGTGGAGATAACTGTCCACCCCGATAACCGCCGCCGCTTTCCGCAGAAAGGAAGGCAGGCTAGGGCTATTGCACAGCCTTTACATCCTCGACCATCTTCTTCAGCACGTCGTCTTTCACGTGCTTTTCATAAACCGGGGCCATGGCGTCGATGAACCCCTGCTTGTCCGGCATGGTGATCTGAGCGCCGAGCTTTTCGACATTGGCGCGCGATTCGGCGACCTTGGCTGACCACAGCTCGCGCTGCTTGGCGACGCTGTCCTTGGCTGCCTGTTTGAAGACCGCCTGATCCTCCGGCGTCAGCTTGTCGAACGCCGCCTTGTTCATGACGAACACTTCCGGCAGGATCGTATGCTCGTCCAGCGAGTAGTTCTTCGCCACTTCGGCGTGCTTGGCGGTGTCGTAGCTCGGGAAGTTGTTTTCCGCGCCGTCGATAACGCCCGTTTCGATCCCCGAATAGACTTCTCCATAGGGCATCGGCGTGGCATTGGCGCCGAGGGCGGCCACCATGTCGACGAAGATGTCGGACTGGATAACGCGGAACTTCAGACCTTTCATGTCGGCAACCGAATTGATCGGCTTCGTTTTGTTGTAAAACGAGCGCGCGCCGGCATCATAGTAGGCAAGCACCACGAGGCCGGCCGGTTCAAAGGCCTTCTTGATCTGGTCGCCGATGGCGCCGTCCATGACCTTGTGCATGTGATCTTCCGAACGGAAGATATAGGGCAGAGCCGGAACGATCGATTCCTTCACAGTGCCGTTGAAGGGCGCCATCGACACACGATTCAACTCGATTACGCCGGAGCGCACCTGCTCGATCGTGTCTTTCTCCTCGCCGAGCTGGGCGGAATGATACACTTCGAGGGAATAGCGGCCCTGCGTGCGCTCCTTCAACAGCTCGCCGAAATATTTGACGCCCTCGACTGTCGGATAGCCGTCCGGATGAGTATCGGACGATTTCAGCACCGTTTGAGCGCTGGCCGCGCCGCTCATGAATGAAGCGGCAACCATAAGACCGGCCGCCAGTTTAACAAGGTTTTTCATGCTCTCCTCCCGTTTTGCATGACGATGAATTCTCAGAGTCGGTATCCCGGCTTTGCGACCTAGAGGAAGGTGCCTCTGCACGCTTCGCCTCCTTCGAGCAATATTTCCACAATCGGGTACTGATGGTCCGGCACGAAGGGTTGCGCGAGTTGGAAGAGGCTCATCGAGACATACCAACAGGGTTCAAAGTGCCCATCGTGTCCGATGGAGCAGCTGCTTACCCTACACGCGAACGCTGTCGCTCTTCTCATGGAAATCGAAGACTTGGATCGATAGCCTCCTCTATTCTTGCCGTTCCTCCGACCGGCTCACTATGGCTAGAACCTGTAAAGTATAATGTCAACATACAAAAGCTGTGTAGTTGTATGATGAATTTTCGACGCCTCTTGGTCTTCGACCGACAGCTGCGGAAGCGCGAGCAGGCAAGGTTGGAGACGCGGGCAACAGCCTTATGGTGAAGGCGTGCGCTTCGTAATAGCCCTCAGGCTCATTCAATTAGTTTCAGTTTTGCGCGATGCGCTTTAGCGCTTGCGGATCAGGAAGCGGTGGCCGCTTTCGGTCTTTTCCGTCTCGACCAGTTCGTGGCCGTCCTCGTTGCAGAAATGCGGCATATCGATCACGGCGAGCGGATCGGTGGTGTCGACGCGAATGAGCGTGCCGCTCGCCATGGCGGCGAGCTTCTTGCGTGTCTTGATCACGGGGAGTGGGCATTTCAGGCCGCGAAGATCGTAGAGAACGGGGTTCAAGCCATTCAGTTCCTCGCCCAGAATTTCCAGAACGGCTTCTTCGTGGTGGCTTCCGCCGTTTCCTGCGGTTCGGGCGGCGCAAAGGCCAGCGGGTTCTGCATCGGCACCGGCACGACCGCAGGTGTGGCGGCAGCGATTGCCGTTGCCGGCGGCTGGGCAGCTGCTACAGGCGTGGCGCCCGGCGCAGTCTTGGCGGCGAGGCCCTGCGCGGTGCGCTTGGCCATCAGGTCTTCGAGTTCGGCGACCTTGACCATGCGGCCGGCTTCCAGCGACGTGCCGGTCGGCGCGTAAGCGAGTTCGCGGCCCTTGCGCTGCTTGGCGACCACGGCCTTGCGCTCGGCTTCCGTGGGGTCATACCAGGCCATACCGTCAAATTTGCCCATCGCCTTGGCATAATCGGCATCATAAGTCTTGCCGTAGGAGGCAAGAGCTGCGGTCAGCGCCGGCGGCGTCGACATAGCAGGGCACTTGCCGGCGGCATTGAAGGCGCCGCCGTCGGTTGCCTGCTGATTGAAGACGTATTTCTTCTCGCAGACGGCGACCTCAGGCGGGCGCTTCGTCACTTCGAAATTGTCGTAGCCGACCTTCAGCATCTTCCAGAAGTCGTAACTGCTGTCGAGGCGATGCTTGACCATGTTTTCCGCCGTCATGCGGAAGGGGAAAGCCTGCAGCTGCACCGTCGCCTGGCCGCCCTTGAAAGCGTCGCGGGCAAACGCGTAGATCTCCAGCACCTGCTGGTCGGTCATCGAATAGCAGCCGGAAGACGAGCAGGCGCCATGGATCATCAGATCGGAACCGGTGCGGCCGTTCGCCGCGTCGTAACGGTTCGGGAAGCCGGTGTTGATCGCCAGGTAATATTTGGAATTGGGGTTCAGGTTGGCGCGCGTCAGTTCGTAGAAACCTTCCGGCGCCTGCCGGTCGCCGGTCTTTACCTTCGGGCCGAGACGGCCGGACCAGGCGCAGATCTTGTAATCGGCGATCTTGTCGAAACGGTTGTCGGTCTTCGCCTTCCAGATCTCCATAGCACCTTCTTCCTTGAAGATGCGGATCATGATCGGCGAATTGCGGTCCATGCCCTTGGCGGACATCTGAGCGAGAATATGGCTGGGAAGCGGTTGCTCGACCTTGTTCTTGACCTTGGAAAGATCGACCTGCGCGGTTTCCAACGCGTCATTGCAGCCGGACAGAGCCAGCGCCATGAGAGAAATATAGGCAAAATGACGTATGCGCATCCCAACTAGCCCATAAAGATAATGCGACCCGGTCCGCCCATGGAGTCCGGCATCAAACGGAATCATAGGCGGCTTATACTTTATAAATCCTTACCAGCCTATGACGTGCCTGGAACATCCCCGCAAGCGCGAATGCTACAGATAACATCAATGTGGCCAAGGTTTGGCCCCAATCGGCGAAGAGCCGAATGTCCGTTAGAGATTGCGGCCCATGGCGAGGAATTTCTGGCGGCGGTCGTTGCGCAGTTGCTCGCCCGAGCGGGGTGCCATTTCGGCCAGAGCACTGGCGATCACGTCGCCGGTTGCGGCAATCACGCTGTCGGGATCGCGATGCGCGCCGCCGAGCGGCTCGGAAATGATGCCGTCAATGACGCCGAGCGATTTCAGGTCCTCGGCGGTGATCTTCATGTTGGTCGCCGCTTCCCGGGCGCGGGTGGAATCGCGCCAGAGGATGGAGGCGGCCCCTTCCGGCGAGATGACGCTATAGATCGAATGCTCGAGCATATAGACCTTGTTGCCGGTGGCGATGGCGATGGCGCCGCCCGAGCCGCCTTCGCCGATGACGACGGAGACAAGCGGAACCTTGACGCCGAGACACATTTCCGTCGAGCGGGCGATCGCCTCGGCCTGGCCGCGCTCTTCGGCGCCGACGCCCGGATAGGCGCCTGCCGTATCCACCAGCGAAATCACCGGCAGGCCGAAACGATCGGCCATTTCAAGAATGCGGATTGCCTTGCGATAGCCTTCCGGGCGGGGGCTGCCGAAATTGTGCTTGAGGCGGCTCTTGGTATCGTTGCCCTTTTCCTGGCCGATGACGGCGACGGGCTGGCCGCGGAAACGGGCAAGGCCCGCCTGGATCGCGGCATCCTCGGAAAATTTGCGGTCGCCGGCAAGCGGCGTGAATTCCTGGAACAGCGTCTTGGCGTAATCGACGAAATGCGGGCGCTGCGGATGGCGGGCGACCTGCGTCTTCTGCCAGGGATTGAGCTTGGAATAGATTTCGACGATGGCCTCGCGGACGCGAACCTCCAGCCGGCCGATCTCATCGGTGGTGTCGATGCTCTCGTCTTCCGTTGCGAGCTTCTTCAGCTCGATGATCTTGCCTTCGAGGTCGGAGATCGGCTTTTCGAAGTCGAGATAATTGTGCATGAGGTGCGTTTCCGTTCCTTGTGCCCGGGGCGTTTTCCTGGCTCCGCCCCATGTCGCCGGTCCTATTCGTGCTTTTTCGCCTGTTTGGCAAGGGGGTGATGCGTCTGGACAAGCTGCTGCAGCCTCTCTTCGAGGACATGGGTGTAGATCTGCGTGGTCGAAATGTCCGAATGGCCGAGGAGTTCCTGTACGACGCGCAGATCGGCGCCGTTGGCCAGCAGGTGGCTGGCAAAGGCGTGGCGCATGACGTGCGGCGAGATCAGCGACGGCGTCAGACCGGCGCGGATCGCCAGGTTCTTGAGGTCGCGGGCGAAGACCTGACGCGGCAGGTATCCCTCCTTCGAGGCGGAGGGAAACAGCCAAGGGCTTTCCTGCGGCACTTTTGCCACTGCATTTTCGGCCGCCAGCAGGCGCCCGTAGGATTTCAGGGCTGATATCGCCGATTGCGACAGCGGCACCAGCCGCTCCTTATTGCCCTTGCCGCGGATCATCAGGAAACGGCCCTCCTGATCGAGCACACGAGCGGGAAGCGAGACGAGTTCGCTGACCCGCATGCCGGTGGCATAGAGCAGTTCAAGCAGCGCCAGCATGCGCAGGCGCTGCAGCTGGCCCGGAGCCGCGTCTTCCGCCTCGGCCTCCGCCTGCGAAAGCAGCCTGCCGACCTCTTCGACGCCCATCGTCTTCGGCAGCGGACGGCCCTTCTTCGGCGCGTCGAGTATGCCTGTGGGGTCGTCGGTCCTCAGGCCCTCGGCATAGAGGAACTTGTAGAATTGCCGCATGGCGGCAAGCCGGCGCGCCTGGGACGAGGGTTTGAAGCCCTTTCGAGCGAGCGATGAGAGATAGGCGGCGAGATCGGCGGAGGCGGCTTCGGTCAGCCGTATGCTGCGCTCCGTCAGGAAGGAGCGGACGTCGTCGAGATCGCGTTCATAGGATTGCAGCGTGTTGGCGGCAGCACCCCGCTCGGCGCTCATCATCTCCAGGAAGGATTCCACATGGACGCGGCCCAGATCCACCATGCCGGTCACTTCCTGGTCGTGTCGATCGCGCCCGTGGCGGGCGGATTGACCCGCTCGGACGGAATGCGGATCGTCACGTCGCGCGGCTCGGGCTCCACGAAGGTCACAAGCGCCAGCATCGCTCCGTAGACCGTTCCGGCGAGGATCGCGCAGACGAACAGGAAACGGAACAGGGTCGGCATCCAGCAACTCCTTCATGCTCTGCTTCTGTTATAAGAAGCCTATCTGCAAGTGCAAGAAGCGGTATTCAAGCCATGATTCCCTTGCCTGCGACTTGACGCTCCATCTGCATTTGTCGATACCGTTTGCAAACAAAGTGTGAATGGACCGATGAGTGAACAACTGCTGACCGTTGCTGAAAGCTTGAAAGACAGAGCTCGCGCCGCGCTCGGTTCACGCAATCTCATCCTTGTCGGCCTGATGGGCGCCGGCAAATCCTCTGTCGGGCGCATCGTCGCCAGCCAGCTCGCCATTCCCTTCATCGACAGCGATCTCGAGATCGAGCGGGTGTCGCGCATGACGATCGCCGAGCTTTTCGCCGCCTATGGCGAGCAAGAGTTCCGGGCGCTGGAAGCGCGGGTGATCAAGCGGCTGCTGAAGAGCGGGCCGCGTGTCGTCTCCACCGGCGGCGGCGCCTTCATCAACGACCGGACGCGCAAGCATATCAAGAAGGGCGGCCTTTCCGTCTGGCTGAAGGCCGATCTCGACGTGCTCTGGGACCGGGTCGCCAAGCGCGATACGCGACCGCTGCTCAAGACCGAAAATCCGAAGCAGACGCTCGAGGGACTGATGAATGCGCGTTATCCTATCTATGCGCAGGCCGATCTGACCGTGCTTTCGCGCGACGTCCGCAAGGAAATCATGGCCGACGAAGTCTTAAAGGCCTTGATCGAAGTTCAGAAGGAAAGTGCAGCGTCATGAATGCGATAACCTCCGCCTCCGCCATCCGAACGGTGCATGTGCCGCTCGGCGAGCGCGCCTACGACATCCTGATCGGGCCGGGGCTGATTGCGCGGGCCGGCGCCGAGATCGCCTCTCGCCTCAAGGGCCGCAAGGCGGCTGTTGTCACCGATGAAAATGTCGCGCCGCTCTATCTCAAGGCGCTCGTCGGAAGCCTGGATGAAGCGGGTATCGCCTCGGCTGAGGTCGTCCTGCCGGCCGGCGAGAAGACCAAGAGCTTCGAGCATCTGATGACGGCCTGCGACAAGGTGCTCGAAGCCCGCGTCGAGCGCAATGATTACGTCATCGCGCTCGGTGGCGGCGTCATCGGCGATCTTTCCGGATTTGCGGCCGGCATCGTCCGTCGCGGCGTGCGCTTCGTGCAGGTGCCGACCTCGCTTCTGTCGCAGGTCGATTCCTCGGTCGGCGGCAAGACCGGCATCAATTCCCGCCACGGCAAGAATCTGATCGGCGTCTTCCATCAGCCGGACCTGGTTCTGGCCGACACGGATGTGCTGAATTCGCTGAGCGAGCGCGAATTCCGCGCGGGTTACGCCGAGGTCGCCAAATACGGGCTGATCGACAAGCCGGATTTCTTCGCCTGGCTGGAAGCGAACTGGAAGTCGGTTTTTGCAGGCGGCTCCGCGCGCATCGAGGCGATTGCCGCCAGCTGCCAGGCGAAGGCCGATGTCGTTGTTGCCGACGAGCGTGAGAATGGTCAGCGGGCGCTGCTCAATCTCGGCCATACCTTCGGCCACGCGCTGGAAGCGGCGACCGCCTATGACAGTTCCCGCCTCGTGCATGGCGAGGGCGTTTCGATCGGCATGGTGCTGGCGCACGAATTCTCCGCACGGATGAACCTTGCAAGCCCGGACGATGCGCGGCGCGTCGAGCGGCATCTGAAGGAGGTCGGCCTGCCGACCCGGATGTCCGACATTCCGGGCGAACTGCCGCCCGCCGAAACGCTGATGGACTCGATCGCCCAGGACAAGAAGGTCAAGAGCGGCAAGCTTACCTTCATCCTGACGCGCGGCATCGGCCAGTCCTTCGTCGCCGACGACGTTCCGGCGTCCGAGGTGATCAGCTTTCTCCGGGAAAAACACGCCTGATGTCGGTCGAAGGCGCTCTGGCATTTCTTTCGACATACTGGCCGGAGATCCTTTCGATCACGGCGCTGGTGCTCATGTCCGCCTTCTTTTCCGGCTCCGAGACCGCGTTGACCGCCGTTTCGCGCAGCCGTGTCCATACGCTCGAGGTCAACGGCGACGAACGTGCCGGCCTCGTCCGACAGCTGATCGAGCGGCGCGACCGGCTGATCGGCGCGCTGCTGATCGGCAACAATCTCGCCAATATCCTGTCCTCCTCGATCGCCACCAGCCTCTTCCTCGGGCTGTTCGGCAGTTCCGGCGTGGCGCTGGCGACGCTTGCGATGACCGTCATCCTGGTCATTTTCGCGGAAGTGCTGCCGAAGAGCTGGGCGATTTCGACGCCCGAGCGCTTCGCACTCGCCATCGCACTGCCGGCCAAGCTCTTCGTCGCCGTCGTCGGCCCGGTTTCCTCCTTCGTCAATGCGATCGTGCGGCGGATTCTTTCGCTGTTCGGCATCAATCTCTCACGCGAGACATCGATGCTGACGGCGCATGAGGAACTGCGCGGCGCCGTCGACCTGCTGCACCGCGAGGGATCGGTGGTGAAGGCCGACCGCGACCGCCTCGGCGGCGTACTCGATCTTAGCGAGCTCGAACTGTCCGACATCATGGTCCACCGCACCGCGATGCGGGCGATCAACGCCGACGATGCGCCGGAAACGGTGGTGCGCGTGATCCTCGAAAGCCCCTATACGCGCATGCCCTTGTGGCGCGGCACGATCGACAACATCATCGGCGTCGTCCACGCCAAGGATCTGCTGCGGGCGCTCGCCGAGCCGAACATGGAGCCGCAGAACCTCGATATCGTGAAGATCGCGCAGAAGCCGTGGTTCGTGCCCGACAGCACCAACCTCGAGGACCAGCTCAACGCTTTCTTGCGGCGCAAGCAGCATTTCGCCGTCGTCGTCGACGAATATGGCGAAGTGCAAGGCATCGTCACGCTGGAGGATATTCTCGAGGAAATCGTCGGCGACATCTCCGACGAGCACGATATCGAAATACAGGGTGTGCGCCAGGAGGCCGACGGCTCCGTCGTCGTCGACGGCGGCGTGCCGATCCGCGACCTGAACCGCGCGCTCGACTGGAACCTGCCCGATGAGGAGGCGACGACGATCGCCGGCCTCGTCATCCACGAATCGATGACCATTCCGGAAGAGCGCCAGGCCTTCACCTTCTACGGCAAGCGTTTCGTCGTCATGAAGCGGGAGAAGAACCGCATCACCAAGCTGCGCATCCGCCCGGCCGGGGAAGACGGCGCAAAGCCAGGCTGATTCTGCTTGGATCTTAGACGGCCAATGCCCATATGGGTTGCGTGCCGCTACCAGCGGGTCGGTTCATCAGGTGCAGCCGGTTCGACGGCCAGCGCATGCAGGCCGGCATCGAGCTCCGGTTTCAACAGGTCGGTGATCGCCCGATGGCGCGCCAACCGCGACATGCCGGCGAATTTTCCGGAAACGATCCTCACACGCATATGGGTTTCGCCGGTGCCCGTGATATCAGGCTGGTGGCCGGCATGCAGATGGCTTTCGTCGATGACGCTCAGGCGGTCGGGCGCGAAGGCTTCGACAAGTTTTTCTTCGATGCGGGTTCGCAGGGTCATCATCCGGTCTTGCTGTTCGCGAAAAGGGTTCCTACCAAGCCAGCAACATTCCCGTTTGTCAATTCTTGTTGTCGCTTCGCGACAGCCCCATAATTAGCGCCGTCATGAGACTTGATTCCAAATATTTCGATCGCATCCGAACACGCCGCAAACGCGAGCCAGAGACAGAGCAGGCGCCGCCTACCTGTCAGTGGGACGGCTGCGACAAAAAGGGCGCGCATCGCGCTCCGGTCGGCCGCAATGCGGAAGGCCAGTTCTTCTTGTTCTGCTTCGAGCACGTCAAGGAATACAACAAGGGCTACAATTATTTCTCCGGTCTTTCGGACGGCGAGATCGCGCGATACCAGAAAGAGGCGATCACCGGCCACCGGCCGACATGGACCGTCGGCGTCAACAAGGCGGCGAAGGACAGTCCACTGCATTCGGAAGTGCGCTCCGGCGCCTATACCCGCGTTCGCGATCCCTTCGGCTTCGTCAAGGAAGGCGGCAAGGGCAGCGGGCCGCGCTTTCCGCAGGCGCGCAAGCTGAAATCGCTCGAAACCAAGGCCTTCGAAACGATGGGCCTCGACGCCAATGCGACATCGGCGGAGATCAAGAGCCGCTACAAGGAACTGGTGAAGAAACACCATCCGGATGCCAATGGCGGCGACCGCGGCTCGGAGGAGCGTTTCCGCGCCGTCATCCAGGCCTATCAATTGTTGAAGCAGAACGGTTTTTGTTAATTCCCGTCCTTGCTCTTGGGCTTCAATCGGGTATGGTCCAAATCGGCTGAGGCCGCAGGCAAACGCGGCTCATATTTGTGCGTTTTCCCGACATCGCCTCCGCCGACCTTCCGGACGCGGCGTTTCTTGTCCGGGACTCTTTCAAGAATGCTCGCACGCGGTCATTATCCCGCCGAGGTTTCGTTTCAGTCCCGGAGAAGTATCGCCGACGTTCCGACCTGGACGGGCGCGGAATAAAAAACGTGGCGTCTGGGTTGCGACATGGCGTGAGACAGTATGGCCGGGTGCCGTCACCCGCCTTGGAGACATGATGAGCAAGATCGACCTGGATATATCAGAACTGCCCGATACCACCGTTTCGGTTCGCGAGGCCTTCGGCATCGATTCCGACATCCGCGTTCCAGCCTACAGCAAGGGCGACGCCTATGTGCCGGATCTCGATACCGACTACCTGTTCGACCGCGACACGACGCTCGCCATTCTCGCAGGCTTCGCCCATAACCGCCGCGTGATGATTTCCGGCTATCACGGCACGGGCAAGTCCTCGCACATCGAGCAGGTGGCGGCGCGCCTCAACTGGCCTTGCGTGCGCATCAACCTCGATAGCCATGTCAGCCGTATCGATCTCGTCGGCAAGGATGCGATCGTCGTCAAGGACGGGCTGCAGGTCACCGAATTCAAGGACGGCATCCTGCCCTGGGCCTATCAGCACAATGTTGCACTCGTCTTCGACGAATATGATGCCGGCCGTCCGGATGTGATGTTCGTCATCCAGCGCGTGCTTGAATCCTCCGGCCGCCTGACGCTGCTCGACCAGAGCCGCGTCATCCGGCCGCACCCGGCATTCCGCCTGTTTGCGACCGCAAATACGATCGGCCTCGGCGACACGACCGGCCTCTATCATGGCACGCAGCAGATCAACCAAGCGCAGATGGACCGCTGGTCGATCGTCACCACGCTGAACTATCTGCCGCATGATCATGAAGTGAATATCGTCTCCGCCAAGGTGAAGAGCTTCGGCAAGGACAAGGGCGGCCGCGAGACCGTGTCGAAAATGGTGCGCGTCGCCGACCTGACGCGCGCTGCCTTCATGAACGGTGATCTATCCACAGTCATGAGCCCGCGCACGGTCATCACCTGGGCCGAAAATGCCGAGATCTTCGGCGATCTCGCCTTCGCCTTCCGCGTCACATTCCTCAACAAGTGCGACGAGTTGGAGCGTCCGCTGGTTGCCGAGCACTATCAGCGGGCCTTCGGCGTCGAGCTGAAGGAAAGTGCCGCCAATATCGTTCTCGGAGCTTGAGACCGACCGATCATGGCAGCTCGCGGTGACAATTCGAAAGCAAAACCCGGCGCGCCTGTCGACGTCGAGCCATTGCGCCGGGCGATAACCGGCTGCGTGCGCTCGATCGCCGGCGACGGCGACGTCGAGGTGACCTTCGCCAATGAACGGCCAGGGATGACCGGCGAGCGCATTCGGCTGCCGGAACTTTCCAAGCGGCCGACGGCGCATGAGCTGGCGGTCACCCGCGGTCTTGGCGATTCGATGGCGCTGCGCCTCGCCTGCCATGACGAGAAGGTGCATGCGACGATGGCGCCGCAGGGTTCGGATGCCCGGGCGATCTTCGATGTGGTCGAGCAGGCGCGTGTCGAATCGATCGGCGCGCTGCGCATGGAGGGCATGGCGTCGAACCTGCGCTCCATGACGGATGAGAAATATTCCAAGGCGAATTTTACCGGCATCGAGCGCCAGGAAGACGCACCGGTCGGCGAAGCGGTTGCGATGATGGTGCGCGAGAAGCTGACCGGCCAGCGCCCGCCGGCCTCCGCCGGCAAGGTGCTCGACCTTTGGCGCGACTTTATCGAGGACAAGGCAGGGTCCGAACTCGACAATCTGTCGAGCGCGATCAACGACCAGCAGGCCTTCGCCAAGGTCATCCGCAACATGCTGTCGGCCATGGAAATGGCTGAGGAGTACGGCGACGATGACAGCGACGCCGACAATGACGACCAGTCGGAGCAGGAAGACCAGTCGAGCGGCGACGAACAGGACCAGGACGAGGTTGACGAGGATGCCGGCACCGATGCCGCCCCCGTCGAGGACAGTGAAGTCGCCGACGAGCAGATGGAGGACGGCGAGACCGAGGGCGCCGAAATCTCCGACGACGACATGATGGAAGAAGGCGAGGACGATTCGGAAACGCCGGGCGAGACCCGCCGGCCGAATACGCCTTTCGCCGATTTCAACGAGAAGGTCGATTATCACGTCTTTACAGAAGAGTTCGACGAGATCATCACCGCCGAGGAACTTTGCGACGCCGCCGAGCTGGAGCGCCTGCGCGCCTTCCTCGACAAGCAGCTGGCGCATCTGCAGGGGGCGGTCGGCCGTCTCGCTAACCGGCTGCAGCGCCGCCTGATGGCGCAGCAGAACCGCTCCTGGGATTTCGACCTGGAAGAGGGTTATCTCGATCCGGCCCGGCTGCAGCGTATCATCATCGATCCGATGCAGGCGCTCTCCTTCAAGATGGAGCGCGACACCCAGTTCCGCGATACTGTCGTTACCCTGCTCATCGACAATTCCGGCTCGATGCGCGGCCGGCCGATCACGGTTGCCGCCACCTGCGCCGACATTCTCGCCCGCACGCTGGAGCGCTGCGGCGTCAAGGTTGAGATCCTGGGCTTTACGACCAAGGCCTGGAAGGGCGGGCAGGCGCGTGAAAATTGGCTTGCCGGCGGCAAGCCGCAGACGCCGGGCCGCCTCAACGACCTGCGCCATATCATCTACAAGTCGGCCGACGCGCCGTGGCGGCGTGCGCGCGCCAATCTCGGGCTGATGATGCGCGAGGGCCTGCTCAAGGAAAATATCGACGGCGAGGCGCTGATCTGGGCGCATAATCGCCTGCTCGCGCGCCGCGAGCAGCGCCGCATCCTGATGATGATCTCGGACGGAGCGCCGGTGGACGATTCGACGCTGTCGGTCAATCCGGGCAATTATCTGGAGCGGCACCTGCGCGCCGTCATCGAACAGATCGAGACGCGCTCGCCTGTCGAACTGCTGGCGATCGGCATCGGCCACGACGTGACGCGCTACTATCGCCGCGCCGTGACGATCGTCGATGCGGACGAGCTTGCCGGTGCGATGACCGAGCAGCTTGCCTCACTGTTCGAGGACCAATCCGTCCAGCCGCGCGGCGGCCGGATACGCCGTGCCGGCTGACGTCGCCGGAAGAATGACGGTCAAGCGCCTCTGCCGTGTGGCGTCGATCGCTCTCTGTATCGCAGCCGGCGCTTCCTCGTCATGGGCCGGCGACGACGTGCCGGTCATTAGCCGGCAAATCTCCGATTTCAGGATCGGTTCTTCGGAGATGCAATTCGGTTCGCTGGAATTTCTCGGCGGGCTGGAAATGGTCTCCAGCCGAGCGCTATTCGGCTCTCTCTCCTCCATCCGTTTCCGGCCGGACCAAAAACATTTCGTCGTCGTGCTCGATACCGGCCAGTGGCTGACCGGCAGCATCGAGCGCGACGTCAAGGGCAGGCTTTCCGGCCTTTCGGATGTCGAGATCACGCCGATGAAGAACAGCGCCGGGCGCAGCTTCGAGGGCAAGGGACATATGGATGCCGAAGGCCTGGCGCTCGACGGCGACCGGATCCTGGTCTCCTTCGAGCAGGCTCATCGCGTCGATGTCTATCCCGATCCCGGCTTTGCCGGCTCGGGAGCGATCGCCACCCTGCCGATCCTCATCCCGCGGAAGATGCTGGACGACAACCGCGGCATCGAAACCATCACCGTGGCGCCGGCATCCAGCCCGCTGCGGGGCGGCGTGGTCATCGTCTCCGAACGCGGTCTCGACAGTGACGGCAATCGGCTGGCGGCCATTCTCAGCGGCCCGCTGAAAGGCCGTTTCTCGGTTAAGCGGGACGGCAGCTTCGACATCACCGACGGTGCCTTCCTGCCCAACGGCGACCTGCTGCTGCTGGAGCGCCGCTTCAACATGGCCGAAGGCATCGGCATGCGTCTTCGGCGCATCAAGGGCGCCGACATCAGGCCCGGCGCCGTCGTCGACGGCGACTTGCTGCTGGACGGCAATTTCAACTCGCAGATCGACAATATGGAAGGGCTCGATGCTTTCCAGGCCGCCGACGGCACGACCCATATCATTCTGGTGTCGGACGACAATCATTCGATCCTGCAGCGCAATCTGATGCTGGAATTTCGGTTTTCGGAAGAGGCCGCGTGGTCAACGCCGAGTTCCCGAAAGCGGAATTGATCCTAGCCATCGGCCGAAAATCGGAATCGACTTTCGGAAAGGCTCTAGACGTCAGACTGATGTCATATGCCTCGGCTATCCCCGCGACATCGGGAAAGCAGCCTCGGAGGGAAGTTCGTGGTGCATATTCATGTCATGGGCGCGTCCGGTTCAGGCACGACATCACTCGGCCGTGCGATTGCCGAAAAGCTCGATATCGCCCATCTCGATACCGATGATTTCTTCTGGTTACCGACCGATCCGCCGTTCACGACGCGGAGGGATGCCGACGAGCGCATCGGGCTGCTCCTCGATGAGGTTGCGCGTCATGAAGGCTGGGTTCTCTCCGGATCGGCGCTGAAATGGGGAAGGCCGCTTGAGCCGTTTTACGATCTGATCGTGTTTCTTAGGATCGATCCGGAACTGCGGATGGCGCGCATCCGCGCGCGGGAGATTGCCCGATATGGAAACAGGATCGGGCCCGGTGGCGACATGGAAGTTAAAAGTGGGGAATTCCTGCAGTGGGCGGCCAGCTATGACACAGCCAGTCCGGAACGCCGCAGCCTTGCGGCGCATGAGCAATGGCTGGAAACGCAGCCCGCGCCGGTGCTGCGTCGATTCATCGAGCGATATTGACGACCTGGCGGCGGAGGTGCTGCTACATCCGGCCATCGCCGTCGGTGCGGTCCGGCGGCGACCGTAACTTCAATTAGCTGGCGCGAACGGCCTGCATCGGCCGCAGCACGTTCATCAGCGCGCCATAGGGCAGCAGCATGACGAGGCCGACGATCATCTTTACGGCGAAATCACCGATCGCCCAGGAAATCCAGCGCGGAGCCTCCGTGGCGAAGACGCCGAGGATGGGGGCTGCTTCCAGCGCAAAGGGATCGTTCGGGCCGAGGAAGCCGAAAAACGCGGCGAAGGACAGCGAGAAGAACATCACCGTATCGAGCGCCGAGCCGATCAGCGAACCGACCAGCGGCGCGCGCCACCAGGCCTGGCGGCGAAGACGGTTGAAGACGGCGATATCGAGCAACTGGCCGGCGAGATAGGCTGAACCGGAGGCAATGGCGATGCGCGGCACCGAGGTGAAGAAGGAGAGCGTCACGCCGACGACGAAGCCGGCAAACACGACCTTGCGGGCTGCCTGCGGGCCGAACTGGCGGTTGGTCAGATCGGTGATCAGGAAGGCGATAGGATAGGAGAAAGCGCCCCAGGTCAGGATGTCGGCAAGGTTGATGTCGGCGACTTCGGCGTTCAGCGGAAACTGGACCAGGAAGTTGGAAGCAACGACGACGAGCGTCATCAGCGCGACATAGGCGATGGTATAGCGGGTCTTCAGCATTTTTTTTATCCTGGGTGATGCCACCAGTTGGAGGAGTAAACCGGCAAAGCAAAAGGCTTGTCCGGTATTATCCGTTCAAGCCTTTTGAAGCCGTATGAAAGAAGGGCAGAAGCTTACGCAGCAGCGGCTTCAGCGGTCTTCTTGGCGATCTGACGGCGCAGCAGGCGCGCGCGCATCGACAGTTCGTTTTCGCTGGCCTTCAGCAGGAAGGCATCGAGGCCGCCACGATGCTCGACAGTGCGAAGAGCGGCAGCCGAAACGCGAAGACGATAACGCTGGTTGAGAGCGTCGGAAATCAGCGTTACCTGGCACAGGTTCGGCAGGAACCGGCGCTTGGTCTTGTTGTTGGCATGGCTGACATTGTTACCAGTCAGGACGGCCTTGCCGGTCAATTCGCACACGCGGGACATGGAACACCTATTCTTGTTTTTCTCGGGCCATCGAATTGCCATTCCCGGCAAAGCCAGGTGCGCAATCCAACGGGCATGATTGGAAAGTTGCGGTTCTATAGTCAGACAGGCTGCTCGCGTCAAGCCAAACCTTGGCCTTTCCCGCAATTCTGTCAAAAAGCTGCTGTTTTCTTCCCTTCGCGGCAGGAGTATAGAGCGCTCAGCAAGGGCTGCCGGCGCGCAGCAAGACAAGGCTTTTTCCATGGCTCATTCGGGCAGACGGATTTTCATTTCGGCCATCGCCGCACTTCTTGCCATACCGGCATCGGCGGCCGAAATCCAGCATCGGACGGAATACCGGGTGGCGCTCGCCGGCCTGCCGATCGCGCGCGCCGCGTTCTTGACGCAGATCGAGGACGATCACAGCTACAAGATCGCCGGCGACATCAATTCCGCCGGTCTTGCCGATCTCATCACGACGATTTCGGCGAAGACCAGCGTCACCGGTGTCCTGCGCAATGACAGGCTGCAGGCGTTGAAATATTCGCTCTACTACAAGAGCGGCAAGAAGAAGGCCCGCGTCTACGAGGTCAGCTACCGCAACGGCAACATCATCTCAGCGACGACGACACCGGCGCCGAAGCGTCCGAAGAACTGGATCGACGTCACGCCGCGCGACATGCGCTCGGTGCTCGACCCGATCTCCGGCCTGGTCTTCACCGGCGATACCAAGGTCTGCTCGCAGACCCTGCCGATCTTCGACGGCGAGACGCGCATGGATCTGGTGCTGTCGCCGAAGGGCGACGAGGATTTTTCCACCAATGGCTTCAAGGGCAAGGCGATCGTCTGCAGCGTGCGCTTCGTGCCGCGCTCGGGCTACAAGAAGGGCCGCAAGGACATCGACTATCTCAGCAAGAGCAACCGCATGGAAATCTGGTTTGCCAAGTCGGACGCGGCAAATGTATATGCTCCGGTCTATGTGCGCATTCCAACCCAATATGGAATGGTGACGATCACTGCCGTCAAATACGGCAACAACAGCTGACGGGGCTTCTGCCTCCGTGAAGGGGGACAGGTGAAGCTTCGCGCGACGTTGATCGGTTTTACGGCCATTCTGATGTGGTCGTTCCTGGCGTTGTTCACGGCCGCCTCCGGCAAGATGCCGCCGTTCCAGCTTTCGGCCGTCTGCTTTGCGATCGGCAGCATTCCCGGCCTCGTCGTGCTGACCCTCGATCCCTCGCGGCTGGCGCTGCTGAAGCAGCCGGCGAAGGTCTGGATAACCGGTATTTCAGGGCTGTTCGGTTATCACTTCCTCTATTTTACCGCGCTCCGGAACGCGCCGGCAGTGGAGGCGGGGCTGATCGCCTATCTCTGGCCACTGCTGATCGTCGTCGGTTCGGCGCTGCTGCCGGGTGAACGGCTGCGCTGGTATCATGTGGCAGGTGCGCTTGCCGGGCTTTGCGGCACCTTCCTGATCGTTAGCCGAAACGGCATCGATTTTAACGGCGCCTATGCCATTGGTTACGGCGCTGCCTTTCTCTGCGCCTTCACATGGTCCGGCTATTCGCTGCTGACGCGGCGTTTCGACGCCGTGTCCACGGATGTCGTCACCGGCTTCTGCCTTGCGACCTCCATCCTGTCGCTCTTCTGCCATCTCGGCCTGGAGGCGACCGTCTGGCCGGAAACGGTTTTCGAATGGGTCGCTGTCGTCGGGCTCGGGCTTTTTCCGGTCGGTGCTGCCTTCTACGCCTGGGATTACGGCGTCAAGAACGGCGATATCCAGATTCTCGGAGCGGCAGGTTATGCAGCACCTCTGCTTTCGACGCTTATTCTGGTGCTGTTCGGCTTTGCCGAGCCGAGTTGGCGCATTGCTCTCGCCTGCCTGCTGGTCACCGGCGGGGCGGTGCTCGCCGCCCAAGACATGTTCCGCCGCAAGAGCAAGGCCCAGCCCGTGGCGGCGGAGTAGGCTTCAGGCGCCTGGCTTCCAACCGGGCGGCGCCATCTCGAAGCTCGAAAATTCGAAGCCGGGCGAGACGGTGCAGCCGACCAGGGTGAAATCCCCGAGGGTTTCGGCCGATTGCCACCAATTGGCGGGAATGATCGCTTGCGGCCGCTCGCCGGCGGACAAGTTCGTTCCGAGCGTCAGGGTCTCGCTTGCCGTTCCGTCTTCCGAGCGGTGCAGCGAGAGCGGCGCGCCGGCGTAATAGTGCCAGACCTCAGCCGCGTCATGGACACGATGCCAATGCGAACGCTGCCCCCTGGTCAGCAGGTAATAGATCGCTGTCGAGTGGCCGCGTTCTCCGCCCGCTGTATCGCGGAATGTCTGCACGTACCAGCCACCTTCGGGATGCGGCTGCATGCCGAGTTCGCGGATGATGTCGTCAGGCGACATTAGAAATGGTCCTTGCGCTTGCGGATCTCTGCAAAGACTTCCTCGTTGGTCTTGCCTTCCATCAGCAGATTGCGGCGGATCGCCGGATCGGCGGCGCGCAGAAACGGGTTGGTTTCCTTTTCCAGCCCCAGCGTCGTCGGGATGGTGAATTTGCCGTCGGCGCGCAAGGCCTCGATCTCGGCGGCGCGGTTCTTCAGTCGCTCATTGTCGGGGTCGACGGTCAGCGCGAAGCGGGCATTGGACAATGTGTATTCATGGCCGAAATAGATGGCGGTCTCATCGGGCAGCACGGCGAGTCTCTGCAGGGAATGCCACATATCGGCGGCCGGGCGTTCGAACAGCCGGCCGCAGCCGAGCGCAAACAGCGTGTCGGCGGCAAACAGCAGCTTGTCATCGACGAAGTGATAGCAGATGTGGCCGGCGGTGTGGCCGGGCGTCTCGATGACGTTGACCGTGTGATCGCCGAAAAGGAAGCTGTCGCCATCGGCCATCGCCCGATCGAGGCCGGGAATGGCGACAGCCTCGTTGATCGGGCCGATGATCTCGCAGCCGAACTGCTCCTTCAGCGCCAGGTTGGCCGTGACATGGTCGGTGTGATGATGCGTGGTGAAGATATGGGTGATTTTCCAGCCGCGACGTGTCGCCGCTTCCAGGATCGGCGCCTCCTCCGGCGCGTCGATCGCCGCGGTAAAACCTGTCTCCGGATCGTGCACGAGAACGCCGAAATTGTCGGTGCGGCAGAGAAAAACGTCTAATTCCAAAGGTTTCATCGTTCAATAATCCCTTATCCCAGGAGTCTCGCGGAAATGTAGAGGTTCCGGCCTTGAAGTCCAACCGCCCGCTGATAACATTTGTCGCAATGCACGCCGATATCGTCGACCTACGCCAGTTCTATCACTCCGAGCTTGGACGTCTTGCCGAGCAGTCGATCGGCATGGCGCTGTCATCGCTCTGGGTGCGGCTGCCGCAAGAGCGTCTGGTCGGCCTCGGTTATGCCGTGCCCTTCCTCGACCGCTTCCAGGCCGATACCGAACGCACCTTCGCTTTCATGCCGGCCGGGCAGGGCGCGGTGAACTGGCCTATGGGCTCGCTCTCGACGACGGCGCTTGTCTTCGACGAGGAACTGCCGCTGCCGGATTCCTCGATCGACCGGGTGCTGATGGTGCATTCGCTGGAATTCGCCGAAAGCCCGCGTGAGACGCTGAAGGAGCTCTGGCGGGTGCTGGCGCCGGGCGGACGGCTGGTCATCGTCGTGCCGAACCGGCGCGGCGTCTGGGCACGCATGGAGCATACGCCCTTCGGTTCGGGCCGGCCCTATTCCCGCGGTCAGCTGACAAATCTGCTGCGCGAGACGAATTTCACGCCGGGCGCGACGGCTGAAGCGCTGTTCTTCCCGCCCTCGAAGCTCAGAACCATCCTGCGCCTGCGGCGCGCCTTCGAACGGATCGGCCGAACGCTTTGGCCGGCCTTCTCGGGCGTCATCATCGTCGAAGCGCAAAAGCGACTCTATCAGGGGTTGCCGGTTGCGGCGCGGGCCTCCCGCCGCGTCTTCGTGCCGGTTCTCGCACCCCATGGCGTACCGACCACACGCACGACAGCGCCGCGCGTCTTTTAAGACGCGCAAAGGACGCTGTAGCACTTTGAATGCTGCATAATTTTATCCTTAAATCGATTCCGATTTAAGGAATTATGCAGGAGGTAACGTCGCTCCCGACGATCTCCAACTGCTTGTGTCACGCCCATGGCTCTCGACAACAATCGCATTCCGCTTTAATGCCACTTGGTGTTTTTCAGCCCGGATTTACCGGCAATTCCAAGGTCGAACCCATGAGCGTTGAGATGAGCAAGCCCGTTCCGCGTCCCGGTATTCTCGATATCGCAGCCTATGTACCGGGCAAGGAACATGCGCCGGGTGTCGCCCGCGTCTACAAGCTTTCGTCCAACGAAACGCCGCTCGGCGCCAGCCCGAAGGCGATCGAGGCCTTCAAGACGGTTGCCGACAATCTGGGGCGTTATCCTGACGGGCAGGCGATCGAACTGCGCGAGGCAATCGCCGCCGTGCACGGTCTCAATCCGGCAAACATCCTCTGCGGCAACGGCTCCGACGAGCTGCTCGGCCTGCTCTGCCATGTCTATCTCGGTGCCGGCGACGAGGGCATCATCACCGAACACGGCTTCCTCGTCTACAAGATCCAGATCCTGGGCGCGGGCGCCACGCCCGTCGTCGTCAAGGAGAGAGACTATACCGTCGATGTCGACGCGATCCTTGCCGCGGTGACGGAGAAGACGAAGATCGTCTTCATCGCCAATCCCGGCAATCCCACAGGTACCTATGTTTCCGTCAGCGAAATCCGCCGCCTGCAGGCCGGGCTGCCGAAACATGTCGTCCTCGTGCTCGATGCCGCTTATGCCGAATATGTGCGCCGCAACGATTATGAAGCCGGCATCGAGGTCGTATCCTCCAATGCCAATGTGGTGATGACCCGCACCTTCTCGAAGGCCTATGGTCTTGCGGCGCTGCGCGTCGGCTGGATGTATGCGCCCGCCGAGATCGTCGACGCGCTGAACCGCGTGCGTGCGCCGTTCAACTTGAACGCACCGGCAATCGCCGCCGCCGCCGCCGCCATCCGCGACCAGGCCTTCATCCAGCAGGCCGTCTCTTTCAACCAGATGTGGGTGGAGACGCTTACCCAGACGCTCGAAGCGATCGGCCTGAAGGTGACGCCGTCCGTCGCCAATTTCGTCCTCATCCATTTCCCCGAGATCGACGGCAAGCGCGCCGCGGATGCCGACGATTTGCTGACGAGCCGCGGTTACATCCTGCGCGCCGTGCGCGGTTATGGCTTCGCCAATGCGCTGCGCATGAGCATCGGCCCCGAGGAGGCCAACCGCGGCGTGATTGCCGCGCTCACCGAATTCATGGGTCATCAGCCATGAGCGCGCAATTCGATCGGATCGCGCTGATCGGCATCGGCCTGATCGGCTCGTCGCTCGCCTATGACATCAGGCGGCTTGGGCTTGCGAGGGAGATCGTCGTCGCCACACGCAGCCCCGATACGCTGAAGCGCGCGGAAGAGCTCGGCCTCGGCGACCGCTACACGACGTCGTCGCAGGATGCCGTCAAGGATGCCGATCTGGTGATCGTCTCGGTGCCGGTCGGCGCTTCGGAAAGTGTGGCGAAGGAGATTTCGGCAAGCCTGAAGCCCGGGGCCATCGTCACCGATGTCGGCTCCACCAAGGCCTCGGTCATTGCGCAGATGCTGCCGCATATGCCTGATAATGTGCACTTCATCCCCGGCCATCCGCTGGCCGGCACCGAAAAATCCGGCCCGGATGCCGGCTTCCCCGGCCTCTTCGAAGGCCGCTGGTGCATCTTCACGCCGGTCGCCGGCACCGATGAGGTGGCACTGAAGCGGCTGCGCGGCTTCTGGGAAGCGCTGGGCTCCAAGGTCGATGAGATGGATGCCGAGCATCACGACAAGGTGCTCGCCATCGTCTCGCACCTGCCGCATATCATCGCCTACAATATCGTCGGTACCGCCGACGATCTGGAGACGGTGACGGAATCGGAAGTCATCAAATATTCGGCCTCCGGCTTTCGCGATTTCACCCGTCTTGCTGCGTCCGACCCAACGATGTGGCGCGACGTCTGCCTGCACAATCGCGATGCGATCCTCGAAATGCTGGCGCGGTTCTCGGAGGATCTCGCCTATCTGCAGCGCGCGATCCGCTGGGGCGAGGGCGACAAGATTTTCGAACTCTTTACCCGCACGCGCGCCATCCGCCGTTCGATCGTCCAGGCCGGCCAGGATGTCGACGCGCCGGATTTCGGCCGCCACGCGCTGGACAAGAAGTAGCCGCCGCGATGGTGGAGGTGGCACGTGCCGGCCGGGCGGATATCGACTGGTTGGTTCGCGAGGATGCCAGCGCCGGTGAGGCATGGGTATCGCGCTGCGTCGCGCTTGGAGAATATCTGGTTGCCAGGGAGGCCGATGAGATCCTCGGCTTCCTGCGTTTCTCCCGCTTCTGGGGCAGGGTCCCCTATATGGAAATGATCCGCGTCCTGCCCGGCCACCGCCGGTCGGGCTTCGGCACGGCGCTGTTTCTCGCCTGGGAAGACGCCATGCGCGACGACGGCGCCCGCCTGCTGATGACGTCGAGCGAATGCGACGAAAGCCGGCCCCAGGACTGGCATCGCCGCAACGGATTTTCCGAAACCGGCGCGATCGAATTGCCCGGCCTGCAATCGGTGCCGGAAGTCTTCTTCATCAAGCGAATCGGTTAGATCGGCGGAATCCGGCCGAGTGGGATGAAACCGCTGACGGTGGCATTGCCGCGATCGACGACGAGATCGACGGAGACCTTGTCGCCGCCGCCGGCAAGTGCCTTCAAGAGCTTCGTCGCCGTGTTGACGGTCGAGGCGATATCCGGAAAGGCCTGTTTCAGGCTGTCGCCCCAAGGGCCGAGTTGTTCGATCTCCAGCTTGAATTTTCCCGAAAGGAAGCCCTGCTCATCGAAGGAGAAGGGGCCGGTAAGTGTCATCACCTTGCCGTCGCCGATGTCGGCGACGATGCGGCGCAGGTCGCCGGTGGCACCATTGAGGCCGTTCCGGTCACTGCCGTCGATCAGGCCGGCCTTGCCGGCGACGGTCAGATCGATGCTGGCAGACAATCTCGGGAAGATCTGCGGCCAGTCCTTGATCGCCGCGTTGGCGTCCTGCACGGAAATCGCACCGTCGAGATCAGCGCCGTTCTGGCGCAGATGGATTTCGGTGCGAGCGGCATCGAAGCTCACGGTCTGGCCGGTGTAGGAGGAGACGGCCATCGCCTTCAGGCCCTCGATGACGGTCGAGCTGCGGTCGACGCCCTGCAGCCTGGTTGCAAGACTTGCCTGCAGGTTCGTCCATTGGGCCGAGATCGAAAGGCCGTTGCTGGTGCGGATTTCGGCCGGCGAATCGAGTTCCCAGACAATATTGCCGGGCGCATAGACCTGGGCTGCCGAACGCAGTGCGCCGAAGGTGGCGGAGACGCCGTTGCCATTGTCGTCGACGTCGATCTTCGAGCAGAACAGACCGATACGGAAGGGATAGCCGCGGAATTCGATATCGGAGCATTCGCCGCTGACGCCTGCCTGATCGCGCGGCGCGATTGCTTTCAGCACTGTGTTCTTCAGCGACGAGGCCGCATAGAACCAGCCGCCGGTATAAAGCGCGATCGCCAGGAGGACGCCTCCACCCAGCAACCAGAATTGCTTGCCGCTGCCGGATTGGCTTGACGCTGCCATGATGTTCTCCAATGGTGAATCGCAAATGTGATTCCCGGTCTGGCGTGCGATATGGACGAATTTTGGGTATTTGGCTACGGTTCGCTGATGTGGAATCCGGGCTTCGAGTTCATGGAGCGGGCAGAGGCCCTGGTCTACGGCTACAGGCGTTCGCTCTGCGTCCGCTCCTTTGTCCATCGTGGCTCCCGCGACAACCCGGGCCTGGTTCTCGGCCTCGACAGGGGTGGCGCCTGCCGCGGCATGGCTTTCCGCATTTCTGCGGAAAAATGGGATGAAGTGATCGATTATCTCCGCGCCCGCGAGCTGGTCACCAATGTCTACCTGGAGCGCCGGGTGCGGCTGCAGCTTGCCGGCCGGCGCCGGGTCGACGCGGTCGCCTACATCATCGATCGCGAGCATGAGCAATATGCCGGCGCGCTCGATGCGCTTGCGGCGGCACGAGTGGTGAACGAAGCAAAAGGCCAGTCTGGTCCGAATGATGCCTATGTGTTCAACACGCTGATGCATCTGAAGCAGATGGGCATTCGCGACCATTGGCTGGAGCAGGTCGTCAACGAAGTGGAGCGGCTACGCGCCGCCTGATCTCAGCCAGTTGCCGCGTTCAGCTTGCGCAGCTCGACCAGCCTTTTGACCGCCGTCGGCGGGAGCGGCAGATGCGGATTTTGCGCGACGGTTTCGAGCAGAAGCTCGTCGCTTGCCCGCTCCGATACCTCGATCAGATGGGCGAAAAAGGCGTCCGGATCCATTCCCGGCATGATTGGCGGCAGGATCCTTACCTTGAAATGGCCGGGATAACGACGAATGCTCCGCCGCGGCCAGAAGAGGCCAGGATGCATGGCGACCGGCACGACGGGGAGGTTAAGATCGCGGTACATGCGGGCGATGCCGTATTTATAGAGCGGCTCTGCTCCCGGCGGGCGGCGGGTGCCCTCGGGATAGATGATGAGCTGGCGGCCAGTCGAAAGCTCTTCCTTCGTGCGTTTCAGCACTTCCACCATCACCTTGCCGCGGGCGCCGCGATCGACCGGGATCATGCGCTGTTTCTTCGCATACCAGCCGAAGAGCGGAATCCACATCAGTTCGCGCTTCAGGATGTAAACCGGATCCTTCAGCCAGGGCAGCAGTGCGTAGGTATCCCAGAAGGACTGATGCTTCGGCGCCAGGATGTAACTTCCATCAGGCAGGTTCTCCAGGCCCTCGATCTCGAAGGTGGTGCCGACGATCACCCGCATCAGCCAGTGGTTGGAGCGCGCCCAGTTCTTCGGGATCGCATAGGCGATCTTGCGCGGCACGACGAAATAGTAGGGCGAGAGCACGATCATCCGGATGATGAGGTTGGCGTAGAAGATCGTGTTGAAGAGAACGGAACGCAGGGCGATCATGAAACTTTCCCGAGGCATGCTCACGCGACCGGCCTACACGATATTGCCCGCCATAAAAAGCGTTTGATGACGCCCTGATGTAAAAGCCCAGAGCAATTCCAGCAAAAGTGCACAGTGGTATTGCGTCCGCGGCGCTTTATTCCTGGCCAGACGCGTTTGCCGAACGCAGCCCGGTGTGGCGGCCGAAGCCGGTGATGTTGCGGGCGCCGGTCAGCAGCACTTTCACATATTCGGCCAGCATGACGCGCATCGCATTCGGGTCGGTGAACCAGTTGCGGCTTTTCAAATCCGAGTTGACCACGGGATAAGCGATGAACTCGATGTCGGGATCGACATAGGAGAGCTCGGCGAGGCTTCGCGGCATGTGATAATTGTTGGTGACGATCAGAACGCTGCGGTATCCCTTGGCGTGGATCCAGTTCGAAGCTTCCTCGGCATTGCCGATGGTGTCGATCGCATCATAGCCGATATCGACACAGCAGGAGAAGAGATCGGCCGAGCCCTGCGTCATCTTGCGGATCTGCGCCGGCGTCGTCGTCGGGTGGGCGCCGGAAATGAGCAAGCGCTTGCCGGCACCCTTCTGCAGCAGCTCCACGGCCTGGTCGATGCGCTGGTAACCACCCGTCAGCACCACGATGGCATCCGCCTTCGGCTCGGTCGGGGGCTTCAGCGTCGTCACGGAATCGGCAAAACGCAGAAACCCGCCGAACACCAGGGCGATTGCCAGCAAGCAGGCAAAGCCGCCCCAGCGCAGTAGGCGGCGGATCGGCCCGCGCCGCGGCGGCAAACCTGCCGGGCGATCAAGCTCCGGGTCCTGATGAATCGGGTTGGGTGTCGTGTGTCCCATCGTCATGAATCGTGATTATACGCTGATTGCGGCGCGGAACAGACGCTTTCATGGCAAAACGGCACGGTCACGATCAACTTCCGATGCCGTCCGTGCGTGTCGGGTCCGAGCGTAGAGTATCGATTTCGTAGATCGTCCGCATGACGGTGAGCCGGGCGGTGAAGGTGGTGAGCAGCGCGATGACGATCATCGTTGCGAAGATGCCGGCATAACCGAGCACGCCGACGGAGAAGGTGCCAAAGAGTGCGGTCGCCTGGTCCGTTTCGGGGGTGGCGAGGGTGCGGCTTTGCCAGAAACCGGCGGTGGCGAAGAAGAGGGCGGCAAGCGCGCTGCCGATCGCCGAGCCCTTGAGGCTGATCTTCAGGAAATGCTTCTGGAATTCGGTGGCGACGAAGGAGCTTTCGGCACCGACGAAATGCAGCACCTCGACGACGTGACGATTGCCCGACAACGCGCCGCGCGTGGCGAAGACGACAGTGAGCACCATCGCCGTGAAAACCAGGAGCAGGATGCCGGTGCCGATCATGACAGTCGTGTGCGCCATGGACACCAACCGGTCGACCCAGGTGCGGTGATCGTCAAGGGTGGCCTGCGGGATACTGTCCTTCAGCAGCGCCCGCATCGAATCGAAATCCGGCGGATTGCTCTCGTCGATGGTGATGATGACGAGGCGGGGAACCGGCAGATCCTTGAGATCGAGACCAGGGCCGAGCCACGGTTCGAGCAGGCGAGCGGTCGCCGCCTCGTCGACGATCTGGCCGCTCTTGGTGCCGACGAAGGTCAGCGCGAGATCGCGCGCCTGGGTCAGCGCCTTTTCCATGTCGAGATTGTCGTCCGGCTTGATCTGGATGGTGATCTCGCGGGAGATCTGGCTCTCCCAGCTGGCCGCCGTCGAGCGCACCATGCTGACGCCGCCGAGCGTCAGGCAGGCGAGAAAGGCCATGATCGATATCACCACCATCAAGGCGCTGCCCTGGATGTTGGAAGGCGGCAGGATCGGCGCGGTCGGACGCACGCGCAATTCCGGCCGCTTCTGCTGGGTCTTGGCAGACGCCTTCTCGGGGTTTCTGGACGGGGGCTCAGTCATAAATATCGAGATGCCCCTCTGAGAGGATCATGCGGCGGGCTTCCACCTGCTCCATCAGCGCCAGGTCATGCGTGGCGATCACGACTGCCGTGCCGAGGCGGTTCAGCTCGAGGAAAAGGTTGAGCAGGCGCTTGGCCATCGGCGGGTCGACATTGCCGGTCGGCTCGTCGGCCAGCAGCACTTCCGGCCGGTCCATCAGCGCCCGGGCGATTGCGGCGCGCTGCTTCTCGCCGCCGGAGAGTACGGGCGGCAGCACGTTGATGCGTTCGCCGAGGCCGACCCATTTCAAAAGTTCCAGGACGTCGGTCTTGTAGGAGCTTTCATCCTTGCCACGCACCCGTAAGGGCAAAGCGACATTCTCATAGGTGGTAAGATGGTCGAGGAGGCGGAAATCCTGGAAGACGATGCCGACGCGGCGGCGCAGAAGCGGCAGTTCGGGGCGGGGGATTTCGGAAATGTCGCGCCCGAACATGCGGATCAACCCGCGCGTCGGCTGCAGCGACATGAAAAGCATCCGCAGCAGCGACGTCTTGCCGGCGCCCGATGGACCCGTCAGGAACTGAAAGGATTTCTTCGGAATGTCGAAGGTCAGGTCCCGGAGGATTTCCGGGCCCATGCCATAGCGCAAACCGACATTCTCGAAGTGGATCAACGGGCAGCTCAGTCTGTTGTGGGTTTCACCGCACGACTTGTTAACCAACACCGTTAACAGCCGGTAAATTTTGCTGGAAAGACGCCCGTTTGATGGCGATCTTTGCGAAGCATTAACCATTAAAATTTACGACTGAGCAGGATTCGTTTCAATGCCAAGATTTCCCCTGGCAGCGAAACCATGTGGACATCTGCGAGGCAGCCACCATGGAAGCATCCTTCAGTCGCCGGACGCCGGGCCAGGCCTATGATTTCCTGCCGCCGGAACCCGCCAACCGTCAGTACCGCTCGGCGCGTCCTGCCGATATCTCCGACGCCGAATTCGTCACCCTCGGCAAAGTTCGGCCCAGGGAATTCAATGCAAGGACCTATAACGACAACCGCAAGCGTATGGCTGGCGCAAACGCCGCACCGCCGCCGTTCATGCCGGCAATGGCTGCTTCCATTCTGCAGACCGTGGAATCCTGGCTGCAGCGCGCGTCGATGCGGAGCTTCGCAGCGCTGGTGCTGGCGCTCGTCGTGCTCGTCTTCGGGCTTGCGGGTGGTTTTTCCGGCCTCTCCGGCGAGCGAGCCACTTCCGGAGCGTCACTGCATTTCACCCATGTCACGGTGACGCCGCGTGATGCGAACGGCATGCGCGTGCTCCTCATCAACGGCATCATCGAAAACGAGAGCGGCACGACGCAGACGGTGCATCCGATCCGTGCCGATCTCGTGACCGACGAACGGCTGACCGCAAGCATCGTCATCAACCCGCCGGCCGACGTGATCTATGGCGGCCAGAGCCGTGGCTTCTCGGCTCGCGTCCAGCATGCCGGCGGAAAAATGCCGGAGGTCCGGCTTTCCTTCCTGCCACAGACGTAACAGGACATGGATTGCCGATTTTCGCGTCGCAGGTCGCGCCAATCGCGTTAATTTCATAGCCGGCGAGGCTGTTTCAGGCTCGCATATGTGCTAACGGCTTACCCTTCTTTTCATGGAGCAAGCCCTTATGCCTGTCGTGCGCGGAAAAAACATCGAGCCGCTCTTCACCGCCGAGCAGATCGCCGAGCGCAATCATTCGATGGCGCGGGAGATCGCCAGTGGCCCGACCAAGGACCTGCTGGTTATCGCCGTGCTCAAGGGGTCCTTCATCTTCGCCGCCGACCTGATCCGCGCCCTGCATGATAGCGGGCTTGCCCCGGAGGTCGAATTCATCACGCTGTCGAGCTACGGCATCGGCACGGTTTCTCAGGGCGTCCGCATCGTCAAGGATATCGACAGCGACGTGCATGGCCGCGACGTCCTGCTGATCGACGATATCCTCGAATCCGGCCGGACGCTGCTCTTTGCCAAGGAGCTGCTCTTCGAACGTGGCGCGCGCAACGTCACGATCGCCGTGCTGCTCGACAAGCGCGTCAAGCGCAAGGAAAAGCTGGAGGCTGACTATGTCGGCTTCGAATGCCCCGACTATTTTGTCGTCGGCTACGGCATGGATGTCGCCTATGCCTTTCGCGAACTGCCCTTCGTCGGCGTGGTTACCGGGGACGCCTGAGCTACTGCATAATTCCTTAAATCGGAATCGATTTAAGGATAAAATTATGCAGCAATTAAAAGTGTTACAGCGTCCGTTGCGCGTCTTAAAGACGCGCGGCGCTGTAATGCCTTCAAGACGGGTTGTTAACCATCTCGTCCATCGCTTCACCATCTTTACCGATCGAAAAGGAAAGTCTGGTGATTTCCGTCGCGGGGCTGATACGGAGCGATGCACATATGGCAAGAATTCTGATTACGGAAGACGAGGACTCCCTGCGGTCCTTCGTGGCCCGGGCCCTGCGGCTTGATGGCCACGAGACCGATGAGGCGGCCGATGGGGCCGAGGGCCTGGAGAAGCTCAAGGACGGGGTCTACGATCTGCTGCTTTCAGATATCCGCATGCCCGTGATGGACGGCATTGAACTCGCCCATCAGGCAAAAGACGCTTTTCCGGGTTTGAAAATCCTGCTGATGACCGGCTATGCCGAACAGCGCGAACGGGCCGACGATCTTGCCGAAAAGATCATCGATGTCGTCGCCAAACCATTCGCGCTTCCCGATATCCGCAAGGCTGTTGCCCGGGCGCTCGTCGCGTAGCGCGTAATGCCGAAAGGTGTGAGCGATCGTCGGACGAGATGGTGCTCACCTTCCTCGATTGAGATCCGGATTTAGATTTTAGGCCGCTCTGGCCTAAAGTCATTCTGTTAGAACGACTGCGATCCATTGTGCGGTGGCGCAGGACCTACTGGATGTCCAACAGCCGCTCGAGATAGCGCCGTTCCATTTCCTGCGGTGGATTGTTGCCGAGTTTTTCACGGATCGCGTCAAGGATTTCTCGCGCCCGTTGAACGTCGATTTCATCAGGGACCTTCACGTTGTCGCCGAAATCAGGTCCCTGGGTCCGACGTGGCCGACCGAGCGGGTCGCGGCCGTTCTGGTCGCCCTGGCCAACCTGGCCGTTCGGACCTTGACCCTGCTGGCCCTGCTGCGCCTGCATCATCTGGTTCATCATGTCGCGGGCGCCCTGGCGAAGCGCTTCAAGCGCGCGGCCCTGGCCCTCGACGGCCGGTTGGCCGCGACCCTGGCCGAGTTCCCGGCCGGCGCCTTCCATTTCGCGCTGCGCCTGGCCAAAGCCCGGGCCAGGCTTCATGCCCATCTCGCCGAGGCTCTTCTGCAATTCGCCGAGCTGCTTGCCGAGCGCATCCTGCTGGGCGCGCAGCTGTTTCAGCGCCTCGCGCAGCTGCTCGGCCGTCATCTGGTCGGAGGGCTGCTGGCCTTCCTTACCTTGCTGGCTCTGCTGCTGGTCCTGTGGCTCGCCGTTCTCTCCGGGATTCATCTCGTCGAGCAGCGGATCGTTTTCGCCCATCTCAGTCTCGCCGCGCTGCATGCGGTCCCTGAGCTGCTGATCGAGCCGGAAGGTCTGTTCCATCAGCTTTTGCTGGTCGCGCAGGATCTCGCCGAGCTTGTCGATCTGTTTGCGGGCTTCACTGTTTTCCTGGCCCTGCTGACCGCGCTGCGGGCGGCCCGCCTGCAGGTTGTTCATCATCCGCTGCAATTCCGACAGCATCTGCTGGGCCGCGTCACGATTGCCGGAGCGAGCGAGATTCTCGATCTGGTCCATCATCCGTTCCAGATCCTGCTGGCGCAGGATATTCTGCGCATTCTGGTTCGGCTGCATCGGCGCGTTCTGCATGCGCTCTGCAAGCTCGGTCATATAGTCCTGCATCGCCTTGCGCAGCTCGTCCATCAGCTTCTTGATCTCCGCGTCGGGAGCGTTGCGGTCCAGCGCGTCGGCAAGCTTCTGTTGGGCTTCGCGCAGCTTGCGCTCGGCAAGCGAGAGATCGCCGTCCTCCATACCGAGGGCGATCTCCCAGAGATATTGGGCCGTATCCTTCAGCGCATCCTCGCCCTTTGCGAGCTTCATGCGCGTCAAGGCGGATTCGAGCAGCAGATAGTTGGTGAGCTTGGGGATGGTCTCCTCGGGGCGGATGGTCAGCGCCTCGTTCAGGGCGATCGCCTGCGGCATCTTGCGCGTATCGAGCGCGAAAACCTGCCGCTCCTCGGCGACGGCCGCGGCAAGCGGCTCGTTGAAGGGCCGCGACGGCAGCACCATCTCATGCGGCGGGCTGCGGCCGGTCTGGCCGGCGGCATCCTTGGCGACGAGGGTGATGCGCACGCGCTTGCCGGCGAGCGGATGTTCGGTCAGGTTCCGGCTGGTCACGCCCTTGGCGTCGCGGGCGTTGCGGCGGGGGACATCCAGCCGGTACTCCGGCAGCGGATAGAGCGGCGTTGCGGTGGGATCTGTTTCGACGGGAACGATCTCCGCATGCGCCTCCTGGACGCCGTAATCGTCCTTGACGGTGAAACCGATTTCGAGCGCGCCGTTGATGCTGGGCTTCGGCAGGCCGTCGAAGGCAATCTCCGGTGCCTTGTCGGGGAGAACGTCGAAGCTCCAGCGGCGGCCATTGACTTCGAGTGCTCCGTTCTCCTGAAGCTTCATCATATGCGTCTGCGCGACGAGAGCCTGGCTGGCGGGTGCCGCCGTCGGCTGCCCGCTGCCTGATGCTGCCGTCTGCTGCGGCTTGGTATCGGCCTGCACGGCGATATCCTGCGCCTCGCCGTTCGCCTTGCGGAACACGACTTTTTCCGCCGTCTTTCCGCCGCTGACGCGCACAGTGAGGCCTGAAAACTGCGGAATGCCGATCGGCGCCTGCTCGCTGCCGTCAGCCGTCAGGTAAATCGGCGCGCGGCTGGTATAGGAAGGCGGCGTCACCCAAGCGTCGATGCGCACCGCCGGATCGCTGACCACCTGCTCGGGTGCTGCCTGCAACGCGTCGCGGATCGAGCCGCCGTTGATCGACAGCGAATAACCGAAGGCCGTGACGAGCAGCAGCGCCGGGACGGCGCGCAACGCGAAACGGTCATGCGTGGCAATATCAGGCCGCGGCAGTCCGGCATCGAGTGCCGCGATCTTTTCGGCCATGCGCGTCTGGTGCTCGCGCCAGAGCGCCCGGCCGAAGGGCGTATCGAAGGCCGGCTCGTCTTCCTGGACGGTGACCGGCTGGTGCGGCAGGCCGTTGCGCTCTTCCAGCATGCGGTCGGCTTCCGCGACTTTCGGCCAGCGCAGGGTGCGGAAGGGGAGGAGTGAAACCAGAAAAGCGGCGGCAAAGGCAATCAGCAGCAGGATGCGCAGCCAGTCCGGCACGCTGCGGAAGAGGCCGAACCAGGAGGCAGAGAGATAAAAGGCGATGACGGACAGTACCGGCATCAAAGACGGCAGCAACTGCTCGAAAAAGAGCACGATGCGCGCCAGCAGGCGTTTCGTCGTCACCAGCCGGGCAAGCGAGGGACGGAACGCAAATGCACCTTTCTTCTGCCGAGAGGGGCTTGTCATCGGTCCGGTCTCCGCGATCTGGTGTTCTGGAACAGAGGGCGCTTCCGGCGATTGCAGGGCAATACGCTCATGAACGAAAGGATAACACTCTTTGTGGCGAAGGCGAGGGCGAGCGGCCGATAATACCGGCTTTTCACGTTTGTTCGCCAAAAAGTGATGGCTACTTAAAGCGCGTCGTGATCTTTCAGATCGCTTCGCGCGCTTTAAGTCTTTGTTTTACGCATGTCGTGATCGCAAAACCGCTGCGCACATTTGCGCGACATGCTTCAGTCGAGCCAGGCCGGAACGGAGTCGAGGCTGATCAGTTCGGCATAGGTTCTGCGCGGCCGAATCGTATGGAAATCGCTGCCCCTGACCAGAACTTCGGGCACCAGCAGGCGGCTGTTATAAGTGCCGGCCTGGACCGCCCCGTAGGCGCCGGCAGTGCTGACGGCCATCAGGTCGCCGGGCTTCGGCATCGCCATCTCGCGGTCGAGCGCCAGATAATCGCCGGTCTCGCAGACGGGACCGACGACATCGGCGCGGATGCGGGGCGCGTTGGCCGCAGAAATCGTTACCGGACGAATCTCGTGATAGGCCTCGTAGAGCGTCGGGCGGATGAGATCGTTCATCGCGCCGTCGACGATGACGAAGGTCTTTTCGCCGCCATCCTTCACATAGAGGACTTCGGTCACCAGGATGCCGGCATTGCCGACGATCAGGCGGCCGGGTTCGGTGATGATCTTGCAGTCCAGGCCGCGCAGCTGGTTCTTGACGATTGCCGCATAGGCATCCGGCAGCGGCGGCGGATTGTTGTCGTCCTTGTAGGGGATGCCGAGACCGCCGCCGATATCGACGTGGTGGATGGTGTGGCCGTCGGCGCGCAGCGTCGCGACAAGATCGTGCAGCAGCTTGAAGGCATCGTCGAAGGGTTGCAATTCGGTGATCTGGCTGCCGATGTGCATGTCGATGCCGGTGACCTCGATGCCCGGCAGCCTGGCGGCATGGGCATAGATGGCGCGGGCGCGCTCCCAGGAGATGCCGAACTTGTTTTCCTTCTTGCCGGTCGAGATCTTGGAATGCGTCTTTGCATCGACATCAGGGTTGATGCGGAAGGAGACCGGCGCTTTCTTGCCCGCGCTGACAGAGCGCTGGTTGAGGATCTCGAGTTCGGGCTCGGATTCGACGTTGAAGCAGTAGATGCCGGCCTCAAGCGCGAAATCCATCTCGGACGGCGTCTTGCCGACACCTGAGAACATGATGCGGCTCGCCGGAATATCGGCGGCAAGCGCGCGGCGCAGCTCGCCTTCCGAAACGACGTCGATACCGGCGCCGAGGCGGCCCAGCGTCTTCAGCACCGCCTGGTTCGAATTCGCCTTCATCGCATAGCAGACCATGGAGTCCATGTCGGCGAAGGCTTCCGAAAAGACGCGGTAATGGCGCTCCAGCGTCGCGGTGGAGTAGACATAGAAAGGGGTGCCGACAGCCTTGGCGATCTCGGGAACGGGGACGTTCTCCGCATGAAGGACGCCGTCGCGGTACTCGAAATGGTTCACGGGTTTATGCCTTAAAGAAGGGGATCGAGAAGGAAGGGCTTGTCGACGGTTCCCGGTTGTTTCGTCGGCTTGGACACGTCGCCTTCCTTGGTTGCCGCAGCGCTCGGCGGATCGAGGTCGCCCTTGCGCCCGCATCCGGCAACGGCAAGGCCGATGACGGCGAGAACCGCCGTCAGGCGGACGAGGTGCGGCAAGCTCTTCTGCATGGAAATCCTCTTCTGCGGGCATGTAGTGGCATCATTCATGTCGAATGATTGCTATCTTCATAGCGAAGTTTATTCGCCTTGTGCACCCTGATTGTTGGGCGGTCTTTTCGGGCCCGCAGGAACGGCGCGGCGGCTTTTCGCCACGCCTGGTATCTCCTAGTTGCGGGCGCGCCAGAAGGCGATCTGTCTGCGCACTTCGGACGGCGCGGTGCCGCCGAAGCTCTTGCGGCTGGCGACGGAGGCTTCGACGGTCAGCACGTCGTAGACCTTGTCGGTGATGTCGGCATGGATCGCCTGCAGATCGGAGAGCGGCAGTTCGGCAAGGTCGCAGCCCTTGCTTTCGGCGAGCGCTACGGCGCGGCCGGTGACGTGATGGGCGTCGCGGAAGGGGAGGCCCGCTTCGCGCACCAGCCAGTCGGCAAGATCGGTCGCCGTCGAATAGCCGGAGCCGGCCGCCGCCTTCATGCGCGCGGTGTTGACGGTCATGTCGTGCACCATGCCGGTCATGGCGGCGATTGCCAGTTCCAGGCTCTCGGCAGCGTCGAAGACCTGTTCCTTGTCTTCCTGCATGTCCTTGGAATAGGCGAGCGGCAGACCCTTCATGATCGTCAGCAGCGCCACCAGCGAGCCGTTGATGCGGCCGGTCTTGGCGCGCACCAGTTCGGCGGCATCCGGATTCTTCTTCTGCGGCATGATCGACGAGCCGGTTGAGAAGGCGTCGGAGAGACGTACGAAACCGAATTGCGGGGTAGACCAGATGACGATCTCTTCTGCCAGACGCGACAGGTGCATGCCCGTAATCGCTGCGATCGACAGGAATTCGATGGCGAAATCGCGGTCGGAGACCGTATCGATGGAGTTGCGGGTCGGCTCGCGGAAACCGAGCGCCTTGGCCGTCATGTGGCGGTCGATCGGATAGCCGGTGCCGGCAAGTGCGGCGGCACCGATCGGGCTTTCATCCAGATGCTCGATGGCGTGGCGCACGCGCGAGCGATCGCGGCCGAACATTTCGACATAGGCCATGCAGTGATGGCCGAAGGTAACGGGCTGGGCGGTCTGCAGATGGGTGAAGCCCGGCATGACGCTTTCGGCATGTTCTTCGGCGCGGTCGAGGAAAGCCGCGATCAGGCCGGTCAGCATCTGCTCGGTCTTCTGCAGCTCTTCCTTCACCCAGAGACGGAAGTCGAGCGCCACCTGATCATTGCGCGAGCGGGCGGTGTGCAGGCGGCCGGCCGCCGGTCCGATCAGCGTTGCCAGACGTGCCTCGACATTCATATGGATGTCTTCGAGCTGACGCGAGAATTCGAAATTGCCGCTTTCGATTTCTGACAGGATCGTGTTTAGCCCGTGAACGATCTTGTCCTTATCGTCAGTGGAAATGATCCCCTGATGGGCGAGCATCGTCGCATGGGCAATCGAACCGCGAATATCCTGCGCGAATAGCTTCTTGTCGAAACCGATCGAGGCATTTATCTCCTCCATGATCGCGTCCGGGCCGGAGGCGAAGCGACCGCCCCACATCTGGTTGGAGGATTTGGTGTCCGTGGTGTCATCGGCCATGAAGGTGTCCGCCTTGAGGATGCATGTCCAGGAGAATGAAATGACGACAAGAAAACCCCTCGGGCTGCCATCCCTGAAATGGATCGCGATGGCCGCCGTTGCGGGTGTCGTTGCCGGTGCGGCAGCGGTATACGTGAAGGAGACGGGGATTGGCAATGGCGGCGGCGAAACGGCATCAGTCGAATGCAAGCTTGCGAGGGATCGCGTCGCCAGCCTCACGCCGCTGATGAAGGGACAGGTGGCCGCGATGGTCGCCGCCTACGAGCCGCGCAAACTGACCGCGGTCTCCTTCAACGGGCCGGATGGCAAGCCGCTGACGCTCGATCATTTCGCCGGCAAGACCGTGCTTCTCAATCTCTGGGCGACATGGTGCGTTCCCTGCCGCGAGGAGATGCCGGCGCTGAACGCGCTCGAGAAGGAGATGGGCAGCGACAGGTTCCAGGTCGTGCCGGTCAATATCGATAGCGGCGACGACGAGAAGCCGAAGACCTTCCTTGCGGAGATCGGCGTCGATGCGCTGCAGCTTTATCGCGACAATACGATTTCGGTGTTCAACAGCCTGAAGAAAGAGGGCCTCGCCATGGGGCTGCCGGTGACGCTGTTGATCGATGACAAGGGATGCCTGATTTCAGCGATGAACGGTCCGGCTGCCTGGGACAGCGAGGACGCCAAGGCGCTGATCAAGGGCGCGATCGGGTCGTAAAGCCGCGATTGGTCACCCTCCTTCGCTGAAGAAGGGGCGTTACCGCGTCGGGACCGGCACTTCACCGCGATAGTCATAGAAGCCGCGGCCGGACTTGCGTCCGAGCCAGCCGGCTTCGACATATTTCACCAGCAGCGGGCAGGGACGATATTTCGAGTCCGCCAGGCCGTCATGCAGCACCTGCATGATCGAGAGGCAGGTGTCGAGGCCGATGAAATCGGCAAGCTGCAGCGGTCCCATCGGATGGTTGGCGCCGAGCTTCATTGCCGTATCGATGGCGTCGACCGTGCCGACGCCTTCATAGAGCGTGTAGATCGCTTCGTTGATCATAGGCAGCAGGATGCGGTTGACGATGAAGGCCGGGAAATCCTCGGCGACGGTGATGGTCTTTTCCAGCGTGCCGACGAATTCCTTGGCGGCGGAAAAGGTCTTCTCGTCGGTGGCGATGCCGCGCACCAGTTCGACCAGCTTCATGACAGGCACCGGGTTCATGAAGTGTATGCCCATGAAGCGCTCGGGGCGGTCGGTGGCGGCAGCAAGCCGGGTGATGGACAGGGAAGAGGTGTTGGTGGCAAGCAGCGCTTCCGGCTTCAGGACCGGACAGACCTGGGTATAGATCTTGCGCTTGACCGTTTCATCCTCGGTGGCGGCCTCGATGACGAGATCGGAGGGGGCGAGATCATTGACATCGGACGAGCCTGTGATGAGCGACAAGGTCGACTTGCGCTCCTCTTCGGTCATCTTGCCGTTCGTCACCAGCCGGGCCAGGTTGCCGTTGATGGTGGCAAGGCCAGATTCGATGCGGTCCTGCGAGAGATCGTAAATGT
Organism: Rhizobium acaciae; assembly: GCF_025941625.1. Lineage (NCBI taxonomy): Bacteria > Pseudomonadati > Pseudomonadota > Alphaproteobacteria > Hyphomicrobiales > Rhizobiaceae > Rhizobium > Rhizobium acaciae. Next base: position 43,983 of record NZ_JAPCZO010000027.1, on the reverse strand, counting down.
GAACCCTATAACCTGCGGCGGCCGAAACATGCGCGATGCCGCAGCCCATCTGACCGGCACCGATAATACCAATATTCTTCAACACCGCATTCATCTCCAAACCCCCGCACGGCATTCGCCCCCGCGCCGCCGCATTTTTCTAGCAATACTGCCGGACGAAGGATCGCCCGGCAGCAGTAGTAGCCCGATAAAAGATAATTTTCCAGTCATTCGCAAGTGCGAAAGAAAAGCATTTGGCGCGGTCAGAGCGCCTTTTGCAATTCCGGCAAGACATCGAAGAGATCGGCGACCAGTCCGTAGTCGGCGACCTGGAAGATTGGCGCCTCTTCGTCCTTGTTGATGGCGACGATGACCTTCGAATCTTTCATGCCGGCCAGATGCTGGATGGCGCCTGAAATGCCGCAGGCAATGTAGAGCTGCGGCGCCACCACCTTGCCGGTCTGGCCGACCTGCCAGTCGTTCGGCGCATAACCGGCATCGACGGCGGCTCTGGATGCACCGACGGCGGCTCCGAGCTTGTCGGCAAGCGGCAGGATGACCTCCTTGAACTTCTCGGCAGAGCCGAGTGCCCGGCCGCCGGAGATGATGATCTTCGCAGAGGTCAGCTCCGGACGGTCGGAGGCCGACAGCGCATCGCCGACGAAGGTCGAAAGCCCCGGATCGGAAACCGCCGGAATTGCCTCGACGGTGGCCGAACCACCTTCCGGTGCGGAGGCGAAGGAAGCGGTGCGCACGGTGATCACCTTCTTCGCATCGCTCGCCTGTACCGTCTGAATGGCATTGCCGGCATAGATCGGTCGCTTGAAGGTATCGGACGAGATCACCTCGACGATCTCGGAGACCTGGGCGACATCGAGAAGGGCGGCGACGCGCGGCAGCACGTTCTTGCCGACCGAGGTGGCGGCAGACAGGATCGTGTCGTAGCTGCCAGCCAGCGAGACGATCAGGTCGGCCAGCGGTTCGGCCAGATTGTTGGCGAGTTCATCGCTTTCGGCCAGCAGCACCTTGGAGACGCCGGCAAGCTTGGCGGCGGCATCGGCAGCAGGCTTGGCAGCCTTGCCGGCAACGAGCACATGCACGTCGCCGCCGATCTTTGCGGCTGCCGTCAGCGCCTTGGCGGTCTGGTCGGACAGGCTGGCATTGTCGTGGTCAGCCAGAAGAAGAATGGTCATGATGATGGCTCCTGTTCCAAGCTGATTACAGCACGCCGGCTTCGTTTTTGAGCTTGTCGATCAGTTCGGCGACCGACTTGACCTTGACACCGGCCTTGCGGCCGGACGGCTCCTCGGTCTTCAACACCTTGAGGCGCGGTGTGGTGGACACGCCGAAGTCGCCGGGCGTCTTCTTGTCGAGCGGCTTCTTCTTCGCCTTCATGATATTCGGCAGCGAGGCATAACGCGGTTCGTTCAAGCGCAGATCGGTGGTCACAACAGCCGGCAGCTTGATCTCGATCGTCTGCAGGCCGCCATCGACTTCACGGGTGACCTGAGCCTTGCCATCCCCGATCTCGATCTTCGAGGCGAAGGTCGCTTGGGCAATTCCCATCAGTGCTGCCAGCATCTGGCCGGTCTGATTGCTGTCGTCGTCGATCGCCTGCTTGCCGACGATGATCAGACCGGGCTGTTCGGCATCGGCGACAGCCTTCAAGATCTTGGCAACCGTGAGCGGTTCTACAGCATCGTCTGTCTCGACCAGGATCGCCCGGTCGGCGCCCATGGCAAGTGCGGTGCGCAGGGTCTCTTCGGCCTTGGCAGGACCGATCGACACCACCACCACCTCCTCGCACTTGCCGGCTTCCTTCAGCCGCAGCGCCTCTTCCACCGAGATCTCGTCGAACGGGTTCATCGACATCTTCACATTGGCAAGCTCGACACCCGTGCCGTCCGGCTTCACCCGGATCTTCACGTTGTAGTCGACAACCCGTTTGACTGGGACGAGTATCTTCATGGGGTCCTTCCTTCAGGAGAAACTGGCTTCAGAGACTTTTTTAGAAAATGCGCGCTTGGGCGCCGCTCCGATTGTCGAATGGCGACATGGATACGCGTTTTTCCTCCAAATTCAACGCTTCGATGACGCCGGCAGGCGATTTGCTTCGGCAATATATGGACGTTTACGTTCACGTCAATATTGCCGTCAGCGGCGGCCCCAGGGAAATCGCTGCGCCGTCCGCCCGTCCGTGCCGGCTGCGATGGCCTGGCCGGCGCCCGGGTCGTTTCTCACGGCTCGGGGCGTGACGATCTCGCGGTCGAAGAGCGGCACACCAGGCCGGCGCAGCAGCAGGATCAGGAAAGCCCCGGCAAGGATGCCGCCGACATGCGCGCCCCAGGAAACGTCGCCGTCAGGTGCGATCGCCAGCATGAAGAACTGCTGCCCGATCCACAAAAGCAACGGCACGAAGGCCGGCAGGGGCAACGGCACACGGATAAACACCAGCACCCATACCCGGACGCGCGGGTGCAGCATGACATAGGCGGCGACGACGCCGGAGACCGCCCCCGATGCGCCGACCAGCGGCGCTTCCGAGGTCATGGTCAGCAGGCCGTGGCAGAGCGCGCCAGCGGCCGCGCAAACGAGGTAGAAGATCAAGAAGCGCAGATGCCCCATCGCATCCTCGACATTGTCGCCGAAGACCCAGAGGAAGATCATGTTGCCGGCCAAATGCCAAAAGCCGGTATGGACGAAGGCATAGGTGAGGTAGGTCAGCGGCTCCGGCACGATTTCGAGCCCCTGCGCCAGCACCGCATGGCCGAAGGCGATTGCCGGGATATAGCCGAGTCCGACGGTGGTCGCCTGGGCTGCCTGTTCGCTCTCCAGGCTGGTCAAAAGCCAGACCGCGATATTCAGTGTCATCAGTGCGAGCGTCACCCACTGAACCTTGATATGTTTCAGCGTATTGGCGTCGTGAAGTGGTATGAACATAAAGGCCCCCCGGCGATCGTGATCGTGGCAAACCTATCTGTTTTTTCCCGGAACCCAAAGTACATCCGCATGGCCCCGGTCATTTGCATGACGTGCGGCCACGAAGAGGAAATCGGAGAGCCGGTTGACATATTTCATCGCCGGCTCGCCGACGATTTCGCCGTCGGTGCGAGCGAGCGCCACCATCAAACGTTCGGCGCGCCGCGCAATCGTGCGGGCAAGATGCAGATGTGCGGCGGCCGGACTGCCGCCTGGCAGGATGAAGGATTTCAGCGGCTCCAGGCCGGCGTTCAACTGGTCGATATCGCGCTCGACGCGGTCGACCTGCGTCTCGGCGATCCGCAGCGGCTCGTAGGCCGGCGGCTCACCGGTGTCGGGGGTGGCGAGATCGGCGCCGAGATCGAAGAGGTCGTTCTGGATCGACATCAGCATGGCGTCGAGTTCAGGCAAGTCGGACGTGTGCAGACGCGCCAGGCCGATCGCGGAATTGGCCTCGTCGATCGTGCCGTAGGCCTCGACGCGCAGGTCGTCTTTGAGCCGGCGCGGGCCGGACACCAGCCCGGTCGTGCCGTCATCGCCAGTTTTCGTGTAGATCTTGTTGAGCTTGACCACTGTTCCCCCTCGAATCCCGGTCAGGTCGGACGGCCGCCGCCGGTCACCCAGAGCGTCACCATGATCAGGATGACGGCGATCGCCTGCAACAGCACACGAAGCTGCATCAGCTTGTTGGAACGGTTGGGATCGCCGCCCTTCATCATGTTGAAGAGGCCGCGGATCAGGACGAGGGCGACGAGGCCCATGACGATGATCGCGAGGATATAGGTGACCGTGGACATGGCGTTCAGCTTTCTCAGTCAGTCCATCCAGCGCATCAGGCGGTAGAAGAGGTCTGCCGGAAGCAGCCGCTTCAGGAACATGCCCTGCTTAGCTGGAGTCGTTACAGGATAATGTGGCCTCGGATTTTTCGAGTTCAATGCGTGTTTCAACACGGAATAGACCGCTTCCGGGCCGAGTTTATGGCGGTTGACCGGCCCCGATCCGTCAAGTCTCGCCAATTGCCTGATATAATCGACCGCGTGCGGCGAATTTTCGAGGTCGATATGCTCCTTGAACTTTGCAAGCGCATTGGCGGTAAAGCGCGTGGCGATCGGTCCCGGCTCGATTAGGCTCACATGGATGCCGCTGCCCTGCAGCTCCATGCGCAGGGTGATGCTCAGGCCTTCGAGTGCGAATTTGGACGCGGTGTAGGCGCCGCGATAGCGATAGGGGACGACGCCGAGGATCGACGAGCATTGCACGATCCGCCCTTCGCCACGTTTGCGCATCGGCGGAATGACCTGCCGCGTCAGCTCATGCCAGCCGAAGAAATTCGCCTCGAACTGCGCGCGCAGCGTTGCCGTCGACAGATCCTCGACGGCGCCCGGCTGGCCATAGGCGCCGTTATTGAAGAGCGCATCGATACGACCGCCGCTGCGTTCCAGAACCACGCCGACCAGGTCGGAAATCGTCTCGGTCCTGGCATAGTCCATCAGGAAGGCTTCGATGCCGTCTGCTTCCAGCCCCGAAAGATCGTCCGGCTTGCGCACCGTCGCGAAGACACGCCAGCCATCAGCTTTCAGCGCCCGTGCGCAATGAGCGCCGATACCGGACGAACATCCGGTCACGACGATGGTGCGCTCTCCCGCCATGGAATGATTCCTGTACAAAATGGGACTCGTTTCCCATATTCGGCCAGAGGATACAATCTGGAAAGCCGGAGACGGAATGCCGAAGGTGCTGCGCACGATCTACGACGTGGTCTATGACGCGATCTGTCACATGGTCGAGGACGACGGCTTCGCCATGGCAAGCCATGTGGCGCTGTCGAGCCTGCTTGCGGTTTTCCCCTTCCTGATCTTCGGCACCGCACTTGCAAGCTTCCTCGGCGCCGATCAATTTTCCTCGACTGCCATCCACCTGATCTTCGACACTTGGCCCGAGGCGATCGCCAAACCGCTCGCCGACCAGGTGCTGCAGGTGCTGACCATTCCCCGCGGCGGGCTGCTGACGATCTCGGTGCTGGCGGCGGCCTATTTCGCCTCGAACGGTGTCGAGGCGCTGCGCATTTCGCTCAATCGCGCCTATCGGGTGCAGGAAACGCGGGCCTGGTATTTCACCCGTCTCGCCAGCCTGGGCTACGTGCTGATCGCGGTCATCATCTTCACGGCGATCAGCATTCTGCTGGTCGCCCTGCCGCTGGCGCTCGATTATTCGAGGAAATGGTTCCCACTGTTCGCCGATACGCTTGACATCGTCTTCAGCTGGCGCATCTACGGTACGCTGGTGGTTCTGACAGTCGGACTGCTGGTCATGCATCTCTGGCTGCCGGCCGGTAAGCGGCGGGTCTTCGACGTCATTCCCGGGGTGCTGCTGACGCTGCTTCTCTGGCTCGCCGGCGCGCTGATCTTTGCCTATTATCTGGCGACCTTCGCCAATTATACGGCAACCTATGCCGGTCTCGCCTCTGTCATGATCGTGCTGATCTTCCTCTACATGGTCGGCGTCATCTTCATCATCGGGGCGGAGATCAATGCAGCGCTGATCAAGTTCCGTGTCTTCCGCATGTTCTCCCACACGCTGTCAATCGTCGGCAGAGAGCGTGTCGAAAGGCAATCAGAGCCCGACAAGGCGGCGAATATCCGCCCCTGACATGCCCCGGGCGCGCAATTCGCCAAGCCCGCTGTCGCCTTGGCTTTTCGAAAGCTTGCGGCCATCGGCGCCAAGAATGAGGCGATGATGGTGATAGACCGGCTGCGGCAGGCCGAGCAGCACCTGCAACAGCCGGTGCACCGATGTGGCGTGGAAGAGGTCGAGCCCGCGCACGACATGGGTGACGCCCTGCAGCGCATCGTCGACGACCACGGACAGATGATAGCTCGATGGCGCATCCGAGCGCGACAGGATGACGTCGCCCCAGACGTCGGGCTCGGCGGCGATCTCACCTGTCCTGCCGTCGCCGGTTTCCGTCCAGAACAGCAGTTCGCCGATCAGGTCGAGCGCTTTGCGCATATCGAGCCGCCAGGCATGTTTTTTCCCCGAGGTCAGCATGTCCCGCCATTCGCCTGCCGGACGCTCGCGATCACTTGCGGGATAATGCGGGGTGCCGTCGGGATCGCGCGGCCAGGGTTCACCCGCCGCCTCGTAGGCGACGACGCGCGCCTTCACCTCGCCGCGCGTCAGAAAGGCCGGATAGACCAGTCCGCGCTCGATCAGTGCATGCAACGCCGCCTGATATTCGGGAAAATGTTCCGACTGCCGCCGCACCGGGCTTTCCCAGCCGATATCAAGCCATTCGAGATCCCTGAGGATGCCGGCCTCGAACTCGGGCGTGCAGCGCGTCTGGTCGATATCCTCGATGCGCAGCAGCAGGCGGCCTTGTTCGGCCTCCGCCATGTCGCGGTTCAGAAGGGCCGAGAGGGCATGTCCGAGATGCAACGGTCCGTTGGGGCTCGGCGCAAAACGAAAGACAGGTTTTTGACGCTCACTCGTGGTCATGCTTTCTTCTGCCATGGATTCGGCTTTTGAACCACTGCGAGGCAAAGTGCAGATCATCCGCAACGAAGACGATGTCAGGCAGGGGCTCGAAGCATTGCTTCGCCTCGATCCGCGTCTTGCGCCAATCGTCGCGGAGGCCGGGGCCATTCCGCTCAGGTTGCGCGAGCCCGGCTTTGCCGGTCTTGCCCATATCATCGTCTCGCAGATGGTGTCGCGCGCCAGCGCCGAGGCGATCTGGCGGCGCATGCTGCCGGCGGACGGTTCGCTGACGGCCGAAGGTTATGCCCTGCTTCACGCCGAAGCGTGGCGCGAATTCGGTCTGTCGCGCGCCAAGGCCGAGACGCTGTCGCGGATTGCCGAAGCGGTCGCTTCCGGCCGTCTCGATCTCTCCGGGCTCTGCCTGAAGCCGCCGGGCGAGGCGCTTGGCGAACTGACCGCGCTGAAGGGCGTCGGGCCGTGGACGGCAGAGGTCTATCTGATGTTTTGCGGCGGCCATGCCGATGTTTTCCCGGCCGGCGATGTCGCGCTGCAGAATGCCGTCGGGGTGGCATTCGGTCTTGCCGCACGGCCGCAGGCGAAGACGCTTGCTGAGCTTTCGGCAGTCTGGTCGCCGTGGCGCTCGGTGGCGGCACGGCTTTTCTGGGCCTACTACGCCACGAAGATGCGCCGCGACATGGTGCCGATCGGCTGATCGGCAACACTCTTCAAATTGCCTTTATCCTCTGAATTTATTGGACTTCACAATCCTGTAACAACCGGCCTAATATACAGGTGCAGATGCCGAATCGATCAGGAGAGTCCCTTGACGATTGCAGTCTCCCCACAGGCCCTGCCGGCGCTCGTCCTGAACGCTGACTACCGGCCACTGAGTTATTACCCCTTGTCGTTGTGGTCCTGGCAGGACGCGATCAAGGCGGTATTTCTCGACCGTGTGAACATCATTGCAGAATATGAACATTCGGTTTCCTCGCCGAGCTTTTCGATGCGGCTTCCGAGTGTCGTGTGCCTGAAGACTTACGTTCAGCCGTCCCGCAATCCCGCTTTCACCCGGTTCAACGTCTTCCTGCGCGACCGGTTCGAATGCCAGTATTGCGGCGCCCATGACGACCTGACCTTCGACCACGTCATCCCGCGCGCCCATGGCGGCGAGACGACCTGGGAGAATGTCGTGGCAGCCTGCTCGCCCTGCAATCTGCGCAAGGGCAGCAAGCTTCCCAAGCAGGCAGGCATGTTCCCGGCGCAGAAGCCCTACCAGCCGACGGTGCAGGATCTGCACAATAACGGCCGGCTGTTCCCGCCGAACTATCTGCATGAAAGCTGGCTCGACTATCTCTATTGGGATACCGAACTGCAGCCCTGATCGAGAACCTGCAGCGCCGCGCGTCTTTTCGAGAGACGCAAGGACGCTGCAGCACTTCGAATGCTGGATAATTTTATCAGGCGGTCTTGCGAACGCCGACAAAGGCGAAGGCTGCGAGCAGGATTCCGGCAATCACGTTCCAGCCCGCAAAAGACAGGCCGAGCACGCGCAGCGCTGCATCGGTGCAGGATGGGCCCTTGATGGTGTTGAGCTCACCGAGCAGATCGCCGGCATTGGTCGTCATGCTGCTTGCCGTCGTCGAGCAGGTGGCCGGGCCGGGCCAAAAATGCCATTCGACACCGGCGTGATAGACACCCATGCCTGCCGTTACCAGCATCAGCATGCCGGCCGCCAGAATGAGCGCCCGGGTGATCCAGTTCGGCAGTCCGACGAGCTCGGAGATTGCGGCCACGATCGCGATCGGGATGGCGTAATAATAGGGCTGACGCTGCAACAGGCAGAGCGCACAGGGAATATAGCCGCCGATATACTGGAAGCCGAGCGCGGTGCCGACCGCCGCCGCCATGCCGATGGCGAGCAACATGGAATAGACAAAGCCGGGGCGGGCGAGCGGCGAGGCAGGGGCAGTCATGGCGGAACTCCGCGACGTTTGGTCTAGTGAGCGAAAGAGCGGTAGCCGACATATAGCACGATCACCGTAGCGGCACCGATGCCAACGATTTGGCCGAGGCGCTTCTCGATGAAGTCACGGATCGGCTCGCCGTAGCGGCGCAGCAGCCAAGCGAGGAAGAGGAAACGCGCGCCGCGTGCAATAATCGCCGAAACAATGAAAAGGCCCAGATTGACGTGAATGACGCCAGACAGGATCGTCACGATCTTGATCGGCGGCAGATGCGCAAGACCTGATGTGACAAGCAGCAGCAGGATCCACTCGTAGGTGACATAGGCCTTCATCTGCTCAAAGGCTTCGAGCTTGCCGTAGAATTCGAGAACCGGCCGCGCCACCGTCTCATAGGCGTAAAAGCCGAGCGCCCAGCCGGCGATGCCGCCGAGTACGGAAGCGACGGTCGCGACCAGCGCGTAGCGATAGGAGCGCTCCGGCCTGGCAAGCGCCATCGGCAGGAACAGCACATCGGCGGGGACGAGAAAGACGGAGCTTTCGACGAAGGCGATGACGGCGAGCCAGATTTCGGCCGATTTGCGCGCGGCCAGAGACATGGTCCAGTCGTAAAGTCTGCGGAGCATTCCGTTTCCTTCCTGTTGCAGTGCAAAAGAGCTTTAGGGGCCGTGCGCGGCGCTGTAAATGCTCGCCCGTGTCCTTCGTGCCACCGCCGTCAAAAAATTTTCGTGATGACAGGTGTCAGTGCCTCTCCCAAGATTTCACGGGATTGCGAATCGGCCAATCTGCGGCAAGCTGATTCAGGGTCGACGTGCAGGGTGGCATGAGAATGTTCAAAGTGATCGAAGGCGGCCGTGGGCAGGCCGTGCAAATGGATGACTGGTCCGAAGAGGGGCACGGACCAAGCAAAGAGGACGTGCGCCGGGAGGCTGCGCGGCGGATCAGCGAGAGCGGTTATCATCTGTCCCGAATCCGGGAATTCGCGACCGGCGTGCCAATGCTGGCGTCTCTTAAATACCTGTCGCTGCAGATCGATTTCGCAGCCGAGACATTGTTGCGGCTCGACCCGATCCCGGAGGATTTCCGCTCCGATGGCTATTGGCCGGCGGGCTGACGCAACCACGGTGGCGCGATTGCCGCTGACATGCGGTGATATTTGCGTCAGGACAGATCCATCGACTTTTCCCATTGCTGCCGCAGGACGTTCATTTCCGTCCGCTTCTGGGCCATTTCGCTGACTGCGGCGCGCAGATGCGGATGGTGCGACATGAACATATTGAAGTCGCGCCGTTCGAGCACCTCGAACTGGCAGAAATCGACGGCGATGACGTCGGCTGTGCGCCGGCCGCCGGTCAGCAGCGCCATTTCCCCGAAAAAGGCTCCCGGCTCAAGACGGATCGCGCCGCTGGCGAGCCGTACTTCCACCGCGCCCGAGGAGATGAAATACATGCTGTCGCCCCGGTCGCCGCGGCGGATGACGCGTTCGCCGGGCGGCGCGGATTTCGCTTTGAAGAGCAGCAGCAGCTCCTCCTGCGCGTCCTCGTCGACCTCGGAGAACAGCGGGAAAGTCTCGATCAGCTGCTGCATCTTCAGTTGATGCTGGCGCTCGCGCTCTTCGCCGAGCGCCCTGATCTTTTCCAGTTCTTTGCCGAGCGCCTTCTGCCTGCTCCTACCGTAGCTTTCCCAGAGGGAGGGCCATTTCAAATGGATATACTTCTTCAGGCCGTCGGTTGCGAAGATCACGATCGGGTTGAGTGTGATCGACAGGATCGCGGCAGCGAGGATCAGATCCTGGCCCTCATGCGGCAGGAGCCCGAGTGAGACGCCGAGGCCGGCGAGGATGAAGGAAAATTCGCCGATCTGGGCAAGGCCGCCGGCCAATGTCAGTCCCATGCTGATCGGATATCTGAGCAGGATGACGATGAGGAAGGTGATGATGCCCTTGCCGAGGATGACGAGCGCCAGTGCGCCGATCACGGCCAGCGGCTGGCGCACCAGGATCGAGGGGTCGAAGAGCATGCCGACGGAGACGAAGAACAGTACGGAGAAGGCATTCTGCAGCGGCAGCGAGTCGGCGGCCGCCCTGTGGCTGAGCTGGGATTCGCTCATGACGACGCCGGCGAAAAATGCGCCGAGTGCAAAGGAGACGCCGAAGATCGCCGCAGAGCCGAAGGCGATGCCGAGAGCGATCGCCAACACCGTCAGCGTAAAGAGTTCACGCGAGCCGGTGCGGGCGATCATCGTGAGCAGCCAGGGCACGATGCGAGGGCCGAGGAAGATCGCCATGGCGGCGAAGGCCACAACCTTCAGCAGCGTCAAGCCGATCGTCAGCGCCAGCGGCAGGTCGCCGAGGCCGTGATTGGTCGTAGTGCTGGCGTTGCCACCCAGAAGCTCTGCAAGCGCCGGCAGCAGCACCAGCGCCAGCACCATCACCAGGTCCTCGACGATCAGCCAGCCGACGGCGACACGTCCGCTTGCGGCGTTGACGAGATTGCGCTCCTCCAGCGCCTTCAAGAGCACGACGGTGCTCGCCACCGACAGGCTGAGGCCGAGGACGATGCCGGCGCCGAGGCTCCAGCCCCAGAGTTTGCAAAGGCCGATGCCCAAGAGGGTCGCGAGGATAATCCGTCCGATCGCGCCAGGCACGGCGATGCCACGCACGGCGAGCAGGTCGGAGGCGGAAAAATGCAGGCCGACGCCGAACATCAAAAGAATGACGCCCATCTCGGCGAGTTGGCCGGCAAGGGCGGTATCGGCGACGAAGCCCGGCGTGAACGGCCCCATCAGGATGCCCGCCATCAGGTAGCCGACGAGTGGCGGCAGCCGAAGCCGGTCGGCGCCATAGCCCAGGATCGCCGCGAAAACGAAACTGACGGCGACCGTCGCGATAAGTCCTACTTCCTGATGCACGTCCGCCCTCTCTTGTAATAGCGGCGGCCACTTTGGACGAAGCGCAAGCAAAATTAAACAGTTGATTTGGGGGATGGGCTACTGTTTGAGGCCTTCGTTCTCAGTCCTGGCCAGTGCGGCGCAGACGTCGTCCACGGCACGGTCGGGCCGTCACCGATGTTGGAACCACTTGCGTCTTGTCTCGTTGCCCTTTCATCAAGAAAGGAGAAACGACATGCGGAAGATCATCCTGAACTGTACTGTGGCGGCCCTTGCCGCCTGCTCGTTCGCAGCGCCTGTTCTTGCTGACAGCGTCTATGTCAGGGAGCGTTCCTATGACGACGGCTATCGCCATGAGCGGGTAAGACCCGGCATCACCATCAGCGAACGTGGCGTTACTTTCGGTGCTGTGCGCGAACGTGAGCACCGCCGCTATCGCGATAATGGCTGCGAAACCAGGAGCGTCACCCGACAAACCGACGAAGGCGAGGTGACCAGGACGGTCCGACGCTGCAATTAACGAAAAAATATGCGATAAGGACGAAGCCCGGTTCCGACGAGCCGGGTTTTCGCCTTTTGTGGCAAGAATATCTCAATGCGGTGGTGAAAGTCGTCTGTCGGTGTTATGAGCACGCCTTTGGTAAAAGCGCGTTCCCAGCGCAAACACCGCCCGCACAGGATCTTTTAGTATGATTGAGCTTACGCCGTCCCAGATTGCCGCACTTAAACTCGCCAGGGATGGAGACCTTTATCCTCAGCCAGCCAATAAATGGACGCACGAGAACGCGACAGTGACTTATGCAAAAACTGACCGGTGGAAAGAGCGGCCTCAGAAAATAAAGTCGGTCACTGCCAAGACGTTGGGCGAGTTGAAGGAGCCGGGTTTTCTGGAGAGGCGGCACCTGGATGACGACGCATCAAAAGACGTCTACGGCATCACGATGGCCGGCAAGATGTGGCTGCTAAAGAATAAATAAGCTTCGGTCAGATGCGAAATTCGTTCCGTAGGGTCATCGGCTCTTTGAACCAGGCTAGGCATTTGAGATGATGGTGCAGCTAACCGGAGCATTATAGAACCGGTCCGCCTTCGTTCCAGACGGAACTACGGTGCGACAGCCTCCGCTTAGCTGCTCTCTTCGGCTTGCCGAGCCGAAGCTCACAGAGCGTAGGCTGGTGCCCCATGCCGGAGTCGAACCAGCACTTCTTTCGAAACTCGATTTTGAGTCGAGCGCGTCTACCAATTCCGCCAATGGGGCAACGGATATGAACGGGCGGCTGTCTAACATGCGAGCACCCGGGCGCGCAAGACGGGCAAACGAAGTTATCGGACTGATCCGGTAGAGAGATCCGGCCTTGCTCAAGGCCGGATCTCGTCTGATATCAATGGGCGGCGGCGGGTGCCGGGCTGCTCAGGCCGGACTTCTTCAGCGTGATCGCCAGGATCGATGCCAGCAGGCAGAAGGCGCCGGCGACGAAGAAGGCGGGCAGGTAGCTCGAAAGCTCCGTGCGCGACAGGCCGGCGCCATAGGCGGCGGTCGCGGCTCCCAGCTGATGGCCGGCAAAGACCCAGCCGAAGACGAGGCCGACCTTTTCAGGGCCGAAGCGGTCGGCGGCGATCTTGACGGTCGGCGGCACGGTGGCAATCCAGTCGAGGCCGTAGAAGACGGCAAAGATGGAGAGGCCGTAAAAGCTGAAATCGCTGAACGGCAGGTAGAGCAGCGACAGGCCGCGCAGGCCGTAATACCAGAACAGCAGCCAGCGATTATCGAAGCGATCGGACAGCCAGCCGGAACCGATAGTGCCGAAGAAATCGAAGATGCCCATGACAGCCAGCACGCTTGCCGCGGCCACCGGCACGATGCCGAAATCGCCGCAGAGGGTGACGAAATGGGTCTGGATCAGGCCGTTGGTGCTGAGGCCGCAGATGAAGAAGGTGGCAAAGAGGATCCAGAAGGTCGAGGTCTTCGAGATTTCCCTGAGGACGGTGATCGGCGTCATCAGCGCGACGCCAAGCGAGGTGCTTGCCGGCGGCGGCGTTACCTGCGTTTCACCGAAGGAGGGCAGGTTGAGGTCGGCCGGGCGGTCGCGCATGAAAGCCAGCACCGCAAGGGCTGCGACCATGATCATGGCGCAGACGAAAAACACCGTCGAGCGCCAGCCGTAGCGTTCCGTCAGCTCCGCCATCAGCGGCAGGAAGACGAGCTGGCCTGTGGCCGAGCTTGCCGAGAGCATGCCGACGACGAGGCCGCGGTGCTTGGTAAACCAGCGGGAAGAGACGGTCGCGGCGAGCACCATCGCCGTCAGGCCCGTGCCGAAGCCGACGACGATGCCCCAGAGCAGAAGCAACTGCCACAGCGTCGTCATGAACAGCGAACCGACGAAGCCAGCGCCGATCAGCGCTAAGGCGAAGACGATGACCTTGCGCACGCCGAAATAATTCATGAAGGCGGCGGCGAACGGACCCATGAAGCCGAACAGGATCAGGCGGATCGCAAGAGCCGAGGAAATCTGCGAGGTCTCCCAGCCGAACTCGTCCTGCAGCGGCTTGATGAGCACGCCAGGTGCGCCCATGGCGCCGGCAGTGACCAGCATGGTGAGGAAGGTCGCGGCAACGACGACCCAGCCGTAATGGATGTTGCGCCGGGCAAGGGTGGAGGCGAGGGCTGTGGAAACCATGGGCAAGATTCCGTTTGAATTCAGGTTCTGGAAGATACTGGACCGATTTACATGATGGCCATCATATTTCTTGCGTATTGATGATGGACGTCATATATTTTGTCAAGCGACTATTTCTGGAGATGACAAATGCGGGTCAGCCGCGAAAAATTCGCCGAAAACCGCGAAAAGATCCTGAGCGTTGCCGGCGTGCTTTTCCGCGAAAACGGCTTCGACGGGGTCGGCGTCGCCGACATCATGAAGGCGGCCGGGCTGACGCATGGCGGCTTTTACGGTCATTTCGGTTCGAAGGACGACCTGGCGCTTGAGGTGAGCCGCAAGCTGATCGACAAGGTTGAGACGCGCTGGAAGGAGCATATCGCCGAATCGCCGGACCGGCCGCTGGCAGCGCTTCTCGATCACTATATCCACTGGCGCACGGTTGACGATCCGGGCGGCAGCTGTGTCTTCGCAACGCTGATCCAGGAAGTCAGCCGCAGTCGCGGCGCGGTCCGCGCGGTCTTCAGCGATGGGCTGTCCGTGCTGGTCGACACGCTTGCCGATATCGTTCCCGGCGAAACGGAAGAGGAGCGCCGCGCCAATGCGACGACGACACTGTCATCGATGATGGGTGCTGTCATTCTTGCCCGCGCGGTCGAGGACAGGGCGCTTGCCGAGCAGTTTCTGGTGACGATGCGCCGGCAGCTCGATCCTGAAAGCCAGACATAATCTCAGTCGCGGAAGGCGATGGTTTCGATCTCCCTCTCCGTGCGGAGAGGGATCTACCTTGCATATGCCTGAGGACCGAGAAGCCAGCGGCTACTTGAAGCCGGCGATGGCGTGCGGGATGTAGGGTGCTTCCAGTGCCGCGATTTCCTCGGCGGTAAGCTTGACCGAGAGCGAGGCAACGGCGTCCGTGAGGTGGTTCGGTTTGGACGCGCCGATAATCGGGGCGGTTACCGCACTCTTCTGCAGGATCCAGGCGGTTGCGACCTGGGCGCGGGAGATGTTGCGGGCCTTGGCGATTTCGGCCACGGCCCCGACGATCTTGCGGTCGGCATCGATGGACTGCGTGTAGAGCGTCTTGCCGAATTCGTCGGTTTCGCTGCGTGCCGTCGTCTCGTCCCAGTCACGGGTCAGGCGGCCGCGGGCAAGCGGGCTCCAGGGGATGACGGCGATCTTCTGATCCTCGCAGAGCGGCAGCATTTCGCGCTCTTCCTCACGGTAGAGCAGGTTCAGGTGGTCCTGCATGCTGACGAATTCGGTCCAGCCATTCAGCCTGGAGACGTAAAGCGCCTTGGCGAATTGCCAGGCATACATGGAGGAGGCGCCGATATACCGCGCCTTGCCCGATTTGACGACGTCGTGCAGTGCTTCCAGCGTTTCCTCGATCGGCGTCGTGTAGTCGAAGCGGTGGATCTGGTAGAGATCCACGTAGTCGGTGCCTAAACGACGCAGGCTGTTATCGATCTCGTCGAGGATTGCCTTGCGCGACAGGCCGGCGCCGTTCGGGCCCGGCCGCATGCGGTTGAACACCTTGGTGGCCAGCACGATGTCCTCGCGCTTGGCGAAGTCTTTTATGGCCCGGCCGACGATCTCCTCTGATGAACCGTTGGAATAGGTGTTGGCGGTGTCGAGGAAATTGATGCCGAGGTCGATCGCCTGCTTGATCATCGTCCGGCTTTCTTCTTCCCGCAGGCTCCAGGCGTGATTGCCGCGGCCGGGATCGCCGAAGGTCATGCAGCCCAAGCAGATCTTCGACACTTCGAGACCGGTCTTGCCAAATTTTGCGTATTCCATGAAACGACTCCGTGATGAATTGGATGACCCCCAGGCGGCTTTCCATGATTTAGCGCGAGACGGCCAAAGTCGCAGGGCGGCAAATGAAGAATCTATGCTGCATGCGCACAATGATCCGTGATCGACTCTGAAGCTCATCGCTGTCGATTCCGGCTGCAGCTTGCACATCCGCGCCGCAAGATGTTAGCTGATGCAGCATTTTTACCGGAATCCGACCATGCAACTGCCGTCCCACGATCGCTACGACGATCTTTATCGCGATTTCTCCTGGCGGATTCCGGAGGATTTCAATATCGGCCGCGCCGTCAGCGACGACTGGGCCGCGAGGGATCCCGAGCGCGTCTGCCTTGAGCATTTCAGCCCGGACGGCGATCACCGCGTGATGACCTATCGCGCGCTCGCCGACCGTTCCTCGGCTTTTGCAAATGCGCTCGTTTCACTTGATGTCAAACGCGGCGATCGCGTCGCGCTGCTATTGCCACAATCCTTCGAAACGGTGATCGCACATGTGGCGATCTACAAGGCCGGCGCGATTGCACTGCCACTGGCGCTGCTCTTCGGCGTCGAGGCGCTGGAATACCGGCTGAAGGCGGCAGGTGCTGCGGCCGTCGTCACCAATGGCTTTGGTCTCGAACGCATCCGGCAGATCCGCGGACGTCTGCCGGCGTTGAAGCATATCGTCAGCATCGACGGGGCGAGTGCCGATGCGACTGCTTTCGCCGAACTGGTGGATGGCCATCCCCCTGTCTTCGACATGGCCAAAACCGGTCCTGATGATCCGGCGCTGATGATCTTCACGTCGGGAACGACGGGGTCGCCCAAGGGCGCGTTGCATGGCCACCGCGTCCTGGCCGGCCATATTCCCGGCATGCAGTTCGCCCATGAGGGTTTTCCGCGGCCGGGCGACAAGGTCTGGACGCCGTCCGACTGGGCCTGGGCCGGCGGCCTGCTCAACGCGCTGCTGCCAAGCCTTCTGCTCGGTGTTCCCGTCGTTTCGTCGCCGGCGCAGAAATTCGATGCCGGCATGGCCTATCGCATCATGGCCGAAATGAAGGTGCGCAATGCCTTCATTCCACCGACGGCGCTAAGGCTGATGAGATCCGTTGCCGATCCGCGCTCGAAATATGATCTGGCGCTGCGCACCATCGGCTCGGCCGGGGAGGCGCTCGGGCGCGAGACCTATGAATGGGCTCGTCATACGCTCGGCATCACCGTCAACGAGTTCTACGGACAGACGGAGTGCAATTTCGTGCTTGCGTCGAGCGCTGCCTATGGCGTCACCAAAGCGGGCGCCATCGGGCGGGCGGTGCCCGGGCACCGCGTTGCGATCGTCAGCGAGACGGGTGACGAGTTGCCCGTCGGCGAACCGGGCCAGATCGCCATCGCCAGTCCCGATCCCGTCATGTTTCTCGGCTACTGGGACGATACGACGGCGACGGAACGAAAATTCGTCAAAGGCTGGCTGCTCACCGGCGATATCGGCCGGCAGGACACCGAGGGCTATGTCACCTTCGAAGGCCGCGACGACGACGTCATCACCTCGTCGGGATATCGCATCGGCCCGGCCGAGATCGAGGACTGCCTGATCGGCCATCCCGCCGTGCAGCTTGCCGCCGCCGTCGGCAAGCCCGATGCCGTGCGCACTGAAATCGTCAAGGCCTATATCGTGCTTTCACCAGGCCATCATCCGAGCGAGGCGCTGGCTGCCGACATCAGGGAATGGGTGAAGACGCGGCTTTCGATGCACGAATATCCGCGCGAAGTGGAATTCATCGATGCATTGCCGCTGACCACCACCGGCAAGGTGATCCGCCGGCTGCTGCGCGAAAGGGCTGCCAGCGAGGGATAGAACCACTACGCACTCTTGCTGGAGTTGCTTAGCCCCGGCCGGCAAGCGACATGATTTTTTCGCGCAGCATCTTCGCCATATTGCGGGTGCTGCGGTACATGTGGAGCTGGGCGGTCACCTGGCGCATGTCGCGGTCGCTGTTCTGCGTCAGGCCGATCACCAGCGTTCCCATATCCTCGCGCTCCTGCCAGAAGCGGCTCATGATCGGATGATCCGAGACGGCGCAGGAATCGGAGCGGACGA
The DNA here is from genome assembly GCF_025941625.1 of Rhizobium acaciae. Taxonomy (NCBI): domain Bacteria; kingdom Pseudomonadati; phylum Pseudomonadota; class Alphaproteobacteria; order Hyphomicrobiales; family Rhizobiaceae; genus Rhizobium; species Rhizobium acaciae. Next base: position 26,154 of record NZ_JAPCZO010000027.1, on the reverse strand, counting down.
TATTGGCGTCGTCGAGATGCCATTCGGTGAGTTCGCTCATCAGCAGCTTGCCCGGCGAATAGCGGGCATAGTTTTCGTCGTAGGCGGTCTTCCAGGTATAGGCCTCGCCGCCCATCATCAGCACGACGATGGCGGCGATCGCCTTGCCGTTGAGATCGATCGTGTGAATACGCACGGCATCGACGGCGGCAAGGTTCGACACCGCCTCGCGGGCGAAGGCCGTGTGATAACGATCGGTGACGAGAGCGCTTCGCCGCTTGCCCTTCCAGCCACCGGCTTCCATTGCCAGGAATTCCTCGAAGCGGATATGGATTTCGCGCGGTTGCCGGGCGACGGTATAGACCGCCGTTCCCTGTTCCTCCAGCAGCCGCCACTGGCGGCGCATCTCGCGCATATGCGAGGAGGAGATGGTTTTGCCGAGATAGGCCGGCGCCTCTTCCTCGCTCTGCAGCATCGGGCGCAAATAGGGATTGGTGACAGTGACGGGAAGATTGCGGCTGAGCGCCACGGCCTTGACCATGCGCACGAAGATACCATTCAGCCTGAGATCCGGCAGAACCAGTATGCCGGGCAGATTGAGATCACGCGCGGTCAGTCCCTCGAAGAGATTGTCGAGGGTCTCGGCGGCATCCTCGCCATCGACGAGCGGCGTGCCGAGCGGACCGAAACTGTTCGACCAGCCGCGGATGATCGACGGGCCGACGGCAAAACCCGGCTTATCGACCGAAAACGGCAAAAGGAAGCGCATGCGGCTGCGGCCGGCATTGTGGTCGCGGATCAGGGCGAAGTTCACCTGCCGGTCTTCGAGCCGCGGCATGGCGGGGGCGAGGAAGCGGCCGGAGAAAAAGACGTTCGGTTCCATTGCCCGATTGGAGAGGAAATCGAGCTCATCCTGAAGCTCATAGCCGAGCTTGCCGGGATAGAGGCAGAGCTCGCGCCCCGGCCGGCCGATCTCGGCGCGAGCCTCGGCTTGCGGCGCTTCGAAATGCAGCGCGGCGAGATCATGCACCATGCGGTTTGCGGCGCTGTCGGTGCTTTCGGTAACGGGGGGAACACGCACCATCTATCGAACTCTCATTTCTGGCGTTGCGGCGGAGGGGCTAGCGAAGGCGAAAAGAACGATGCCGAGCGTGCGGCGCACGGCGACATGCAGCAGGATTGCCTCGACTGCCATGGCGGAGGCCGTGGCGATCGCCGTGCCTTCGATGCCGTAATGCGGGATCAAAGCGAGGTTGAGGCCGACATTGGCCGTCAGTGCGCCGGCATAGAGCGCGACGCAGAGGTTCTGTTTGCCTGCCATCATCAGCAGCGTTTCGGCCGGGCCGACCAGCGATTTGGCGAGGATGCCGCCGAGCAGGATCGCCATCACCAGATAACCTGATGTGAAGGCGCCGCCGAAGAGCGACAGCAGCAGGTGACCGGCCGCAAGCACGACAAGGCCGACCCCGAGCGCCGGCCAGAAGGTCCAGCGGGCGGCGTCGATGGCAGCGGCTGCCAGCTGGGCGTGGTCGCCTTCGGCAATGATCGAGGAAAAGCGCGGGCCGGAGGCCGCCTTGACCGAGAAATTGATGAAATGCACCAGCGCCATCGTTTTGGCGGCGGCGAAGTAGATGGCGACATCGTGCGGCTCGAGGAAGATGCCGACGACGACGACGTCGGAATTGGTGAGCAGGAAGCTCACGCCCTCGATCAGGAAAATCGGAAAGGCGACGCTGAACCAGGCGAGGAAGTCGACCTTGCGCGGGCCGTTGTCATAATGCCGGCGAAGGCGATAGAGCGTTGCGGCATACTGACCGAGGGCGGTGACGAAGGTCGCAACGAGTGCTGCCTGCATCGCGGTGACGGCCGTGTGTTCGGCGCCGATGGCAATCGCGATCAGCATGAACAGGATGATGAGGATCGGGCGGACGATATAGACGGGGCTCAGCGCCATCACCGGCCAATGGTTTGCCCGTGACGTGCCTTCGAGAATATCGCCGAGCGCGATCATCGGCATGGCGAGCAGGCCGATGAAGATCGGGACGAGATAATAGACCTGGATCATATCGCCGAAGAAATGCAGCCCGAGCATGCCGGCTGCGAGCACCGCCGTGCCTGACAGCAGCGCAAAGATGCGCGCCGTGCCGGTCAGGCCGCGGATTTCCTCGAAGGCGCCCGCTGCCCTGTATTGCGGCAGGAAGCGGACGATCGCGGTGTGGAAACCGAGGCATGAGAGATCGCCGAAGACGACGACCAGCACCCAGACGAAAACGAAGATGCCGTATTCATATTCCCCCATCAGCCGGGCGAGCACGATCTGCGAGACGAAGGCGAGTGCTGCGCTGAGGACACGGATCGAAAAGGCCGTCAGCGCCATGCGCTGGGCGGCCGCCCTCTCACCGCGTTCGGTGAGCACGGCAGCAAGCAAACGCAGCGTGCGGCCGCCGATCGGGCGCAGGCCCGCGGGCAGCATCTTCTCCGCTGTTTCTATGACCGCCATGATGAACACGCAAAACTCTGAGGTCAGGCAAATCGCCCCTGAAGTCTTGACAGAACAGGGTTAAGAAACGGTTCCGGATCGGGTCTGCCGCCCGACGCTGAAATTCCGGCTCTCCGGCATTGCCGCAGAAAAGAAAATGCCGCCCGGAGGCGGCATTTTCGCGGATCTTTGCGGGCTTGCCTCAGACCTGCTCGAAGGCGCCGTGGCAATGCTTGTATTTCTTGCCGGAGCCGCAGGGGCAGGTCTCGTTGCGGCCGACCTTGCCCCAGGTGGCCGGGTCATCCGGGTTGCGGTTTTCAGGAGAAACGGTGACTTCCGACGCCTGGTAGATCGCCGGGGCGAAATCGTCCTCGCCGGTCGTCGGATCCAGGTGATGGGCCTGCATCAGCGGCGGTTCGGGCTCGGCAGGGGCCTGCTGCACCAGTTCGACGCGCATCAGCTGGGCGGTGACGGCCTCGCGCAGATTGTTGAGCAGCGCCGTGAAGAGCTCGAAGGCCTCCGACTTGTATTCCTGCAGCGGATCGCGCTGGGCATAGCCGCGGAAGCCGATGACGGAGCGCAGATGGTCGAGGTTGACGATGTGCTCACGCCAGAGATGATCGAGCGTCTGCATGACGATCGAGCGTTCGACATAATGCATGATGTCGTCGCCGAAACGCTCGGCCTTTTCCGTGAAGGCCGCATTGGCGGCTTCCGTCAGCCGCTCGCGGATGTCGTCCTCGCCGATGCCTTCTTCCTTCACCCAATCTTCGACCGGCAGGTCGAGATTGAGGATGTTCAAAGCGCCGGTCTTCAGGCCGGCGGCATCCCATTGTTCGGCATAGGCGCGCTCGGGGATATGCTTTTCGACCATGTCCTCGATCACCTCACGGCGCATGTCGGAAACGGTCTCGGAAATATTGGTCGATTCCATCAGTTCGAGGCGCTGCTCGAAGACCACCTTGCGCTGATTGTTAAGAACGTCGTCATACTTCAGGAGGTTCTTGCGAATGTCGAAGTTGCGGGCTTCGACCTTCTTCTGGGCGCGCTCCAGGGCCTTGTTGATCCAGGGATGGACGATCGCCTCGCCCTCCTTGAGGCCGAGCTTGGTCAGCATGCTGTCCATGCGGTCGGAGCCGAAGATGCGCATCAGGTCATCCTGAAGCGACAGGTAGAACTTCGAGCGGCCGGGGTCGCCCTGACGGCCGGAGCGGCCGCGCAGCTGGTTGTCGATGCGGCGGCTTTCATGGCGTTCGGTGGCGATGACGTAGAGGCCGCCGGCGTCGAGCGCCTTCTGCTTGAGTTCCTTGATCTCCTCGATGATCGCCTGGATCCGGGCGTCACGCTCCGGACCGGCTTCGACTTCGCCGAGTTCGCGCTCGATGCGCATGTCGAGGTTGCCGCCAAGCTGGATGTCGGTGCCGCGGCCGGCCATGTTGGTGGCGATGGTGATGGCACCCGGCACGCCGGCCTGAGCGACGATATAGGCTTCCTGCTCGTGGTAGCGGGCGTTCAGCACCTTGAAGTCGTCGAAGCCCTGCTTGCGCAGGCGCTCGGCGAGCAGTTCCGATTTCTCGATCGAGGTGGTGCCGACCAGCACCGGCTGACCGCGCTTGTGGGCGTCGAGGATCTCCTCGATGATCGCCTTGAACTTCTCGTCGAAGGTCCGGTAGACCTCGTCGTCCTCGTCGAGGCGCTTGATCGGCAGGTTGGTCGGAACTTCGATGACATCGAGATTGTAGATATTGGCGAATTCTTCCGCTTCCGTCTGCGCCGTACCGGTCATGCCGGCGAGCTTGTCGTACATGCGGAAGTAGTTCTGGAAGGTGATGGAGGCCAGCGTCTGGTTTTCCGGCTGGATCTGCACCTTTTCCTTGGCTTCGAGCGCCTGGTGCTGGCCTTCCGAATAGCGGCGGCCCGGCATCATGCGGCCGGTGAACTCGTCGATGATGACGACTTCGTCGTTGCGGACGATATAGTCCTTGTCGCGCTGGAAGAGCTTGTGGGCCTTCAGCGCGTTGTTGACGTGGTGGACGATCGCAACGTTCTCGATGTCGTAGAGCGCGTTGCCCTTTAGGAGGCCGGCCTGGCGGAGCAGGTTTTCCAGCTTCTCGGTGCCCTCTTCGGAGAAGTTGGCGGAGCGCTGCTTCTCGTCGATCTCGTAATCGCTCGGCACCAGCAGCGGAATGTAGGCGTCGATCGTATTATAGAGTTCGGAGCGGTCGTCGAGCGGACCGGAGATGATCAGCGGCGTGCGCGCCTCGTCGACGAGGATCGAGTCCACTTCGTCGACGATTGCGAAGTTGTGGCCGCGCTGAACCATCTGGTTCTTCTCGTACTTCATGTTATCGCGCAGATAATCGAAGCCGAGTTCGTTGTTGGTGGCGTAGGTGATGTCGCAGGCATAGGCCGCGTGGCGTTCCTCGTCGGAAAGGCCGTGGACGATGACGCCGGTGGTCATGCCGAGGAAGCCGTAAACGCGGCCCATGGTGGCGGCATCGCGCTGGGCGAGGTAATCGTTGACGGTGACGACGTGCACGCCCTTGCCGGAAAGCGCGTTCAGATAGACCGGCAAGGTGGCGACGAGGGTCTTGCCTTCGCCGGTCTTCATCTCGGCGATCGCATTCGAATGCAGGATCATGCCGCCGACCAGCTGTACGTCAAAAGGTCGCAGGCCGAGAACGCGGCGCGAGGCTTCGCGCACGACGGCAAAGGCCGGGATCAGAATGTCGTCGAGCGTCTTACCCTCGGCGAGAAGGGCGCGAAACTCCACGGTCTTTGCCGCGAGCTGCTCGTCCGTCAGGGCCTTCGTCTTCTCTTCTATAGAGTTGATGGCAGTGACGTTCGGCTGGTAGGACCGCACGCGGCGGTCGTTGGAAGACCCAAATAACTTGCGGGCTATACCGCCAAAGCTGACCATATGACTGGCCCTTTCTCAATATTCATCCCCGGCGTTTCTTGTCCGCGGCCCAGCCGAAAATCAGGCGCGCGCCTTAAAACGCCCGGAAACTGTTCTGGACGCGAGGTTGCGTGACAGATAAGAGGGGGGTCGAATGATGTCAACGGATTTGGCGGATACAGAAAGGCCACAATCCGGTGTTGATGGCTATTTTGGGCTGGATTCAGGGGATGCTGAAACCGGCAATGTAACTGTGAAGGGTATTTCATGTTGAGCACCAACAAACTTGCCGTTCTGGCGTTTGCAACCTTTGTTGCGCTCCAGGCCCCGGCCTATGCCGATGACGCCGTCATCGCCAAGGTCGGCACCCTGGAGATCCACCAGTCGGAACTCGACCTTGCCGTCGCCAATCTCGACCCCCAGCTGGCGCAGCTTCCCGATGACCAGAAGAAGGTCGCAGCCCTTTCCGCCGCCATCGACGTGAAGCTGCTCGCCGCCGACGCTGCGGCCGAGAAGCTCGATCAGACCGACGAATTCAAGAAGCGCATGCAGTATCTCTCCGACCGCGAGCTTCACAATGCCTATTTCAAGAAGCATGTCGTCGACATCGTGACGCCTGAAGAAGTCAAGGCCCGTTACGACAAGGAAGTCGCCGCCCTGCCGAAGCAGGAGGAAGTCCACGCCCGTCATATCCTCGTCAAGACCGAGGACGAAGCCAAGGACATCATCAAGCAGCTCGACGCCGGCAAGGATTTCGCCGAACTCGCCAAGGAAAAATCCACCGATCCGAACAAGTCGGAAGGCGGCGATCTCGGCTATTTCTCGCGCGGCCGCATGGTCAAGGAATTCGAAGACGCAGCCTTCGCGCTTGAGAAGGGCACCTATTCCAAGACGCCGGTTAAGACCGATTTCGGCTTCCACGTCATCAAGGTCGAGGATAAGCGCGACGCTCCGCCGCCGCCCTTCGAGCAGGTGCAGGATCAGGTTCGTCAGCTCGTCATGCGCGACAAGTATCTTGAGCTTTTGAACAAGGCGAAGGCCTCCGCCAAGATCGAGATCACGGACGAGACGCTGCGCAAGGGTTACGACCAGGCCAATAAGCAGCCGGAGCCGGGCAGCGAGCCGGTTGCCCCGGCGCCGAAGCAGTAATATTCGCAAGGGCCCGGTTTTTCCGGGCCCTTCACTATCGTGGTTGTCGCATTTCCGGACGGCGAACCGGTTTCCATTTCGCCTGGAAATGCTCATTGGCAGGTCTCATCATGTCCGGTTCCGTCTCTCCGCTTGCTCCGAAATCCTTCGTCTCGATGCCACCGCTGCGCGGCGTGCGCATGGCGACGGCTTCCGCCGGCATCAAGTACAAGAACCGTACCGACGTGCTGATGATGGTCTTCGACCGGCCGGCGACTGTTGCGGGCGTTTTTACCCGCTCGAAGTGCCCGTCGGCGCCGGTCGATTTCTGCCGAGCCAATCTCCCCCATGGCAGTGCGCGTGCCGTCGTCGTCAACTCAGGCAATGCCAATGCTTTCACCGGCCTGAAAGGCCGCCAGGCGACCGCGCTGACGGCGAAGTCGGCTGCCGCTGCCGTCGGCTGCGCCGAAAACGAGGTCTACCTGGCCTCGACCGGCGTTATCGGCGAGCCGCTCGATGCCACCAAATTCGCAGGCGTTCTGGATCGGATGCAGGTCGAAGCGACCGGCGATTTCTGGTTCGAGGCCGCCAAGGCGATCATGACGACCGACACCTATCCGAAGGTTTCCACCCGCAGCGCCGAGATCGGCGGCGTGGCCGTGGCGATCAACGGCATCGCCAAGGGCGCCGGCATGATCGCGCCTGACATGGCGACGATGCTTTCCTTCGTCGTCACCGATGCCGACATTGCGCCTGCCGCGCTGCAGGCGCTTCTGTCCGACGGCGTCGGCCCGACCTTCAATTCCATGACCGTCGACAGCGACACTTCCACTTCCGACACACTGATGCTGTTTGCAACGGGCGCCGCTGCCGAGGACGGCCAGGCGCGCATCGAACGCGCCGACGACTCGCGCCTTGCCGCCTTCCGGGCCGCACTTAACGAAGTGCTGAAGGATCTGTCGCTGCAGGTGGTGCGGGACGGCGAGGGTGCCACCAAGATGCTCGAAATCACCGTGACGGGTGCCGAGAGCGATGCCGCCGCCAAGCGCATCGCACTGTCGATCGCCAATTCGCCGCTGGTCAAGACCGCGGCCGCCGGCGAAGACGCCAATTGGGGCCGTATCGTCATGGCCGTCGGCAAATCCGGCGAGATGGCCGACCGCGACAGGCTCGCCATCTGGTTTGGCGATATCAGGGTCGCCGTCAATGGCGAGCGTGATCCCGATTATTCCGAGGTGGCCGCCTCAGACGTCATGAAGGCGCAGGATATCCCCGTCAAAGTCGATATCGGGCTCGGCACTGGTTCGGCAACGGTCTGGACCTGCGACCTCACCAAGGAATATGTTGCGATCAATGGCGACTATCGGAGCTGATCGTTCATTGGCGCAGGCATCCATTTCCTCACACAATCTGCCGCTGGTGCGCAGGCTGGAGGCCGTCGGCTTCCGCGCCTGGCCGGCGGCATCCGTGCAATATGACGGCAGCTGGCAGGTGCGGCTGACGGCCGGTCACCCGTCCAACCGGCTGAACTCGATCGTGCCGCTCGATCCCTCGGATCATCGCGACGTCGAAATCCGCCTGGAAAAGGCGAGCCGGAAGTTCGAGGCCTATGGCCGCGCCGCCGTGGTGCGCCAGACGCCGCTTGCCTCGCCGGTGCTGATCGAACTTCTGCGCGCGCAGAACTGGACGCGCTTCGACGATACGGTGGTGATGACCTGCGACCTTGCCGAGGCAGAGCTGCCGGATACGCTCGATCACCTGCCGACCCATGATATCGGCCGTTTCGTCGACGCCAACCTCGCCGTCGACCAGGCGCCACAGAGGCTGAAGCCGGCGCTTGCCGAGATCATTTCGGCGATCAAGCCGCCATCCGGCCTGTTCATGATCGAGAACGCGGTGGACGGCCCGCTTGCGACCGTGCTCTGCGTCCAGGACAACGACCTCGCCGGCATCATGTCGCTTTCGGTCTCCGAGGCGCGGCGGCGCGAAGGGCTCGGCATCGAAATCCTGACCTCGGCGCTTCGCTGGGCGCGCATGCGCAGCGCCCGTTCGGCCTGGCTGCAGGTGAAGCTGTCCAACCGCCCGGCCATCGCACTCTATGAGCGTCTCGGTTTTCGCGACGCCTATCATTATTGCTATTGGCAGAAGGAGCCGCGATGAGCGAGGCGGGCCGGAAGATATTGCTGGTCGCCGCCTGTGCGCTGATCGATGCCGATGGGCGTATCCTGTTGGCACAGCGCCCCGAGGGAAAGTCGCTCGCCGGGCTCTGGGAGTTTCCCGGCGGCAAGGTCGAGCCGGGTGAGACGCCGGAGGAAACGCTGGTGCGCGAGCTCGAGGAAGAGCTCGGCATCCACACCAAGATCGCCTGCCTCGCGCCGCTTACTTTTGCCAGCCACTCCTACGAGACCTTCCACCTTTTGATGCCGCTTTATGTCTGCCGGCGCTATGAGGGCATTCCCCAGGGCCGCGAGGGCCAGGCGCTGAAATGGGTGCGCCCGCAGGCGCTGCGCGATTATCCGATGCCGCCGGCCGACGAGCCGCTCATCCCGATGTTGCAGGATTTACTTTAGCATCATCTGATTATTATTGTGCCACACCATTTTCGGCTGTGGATATTAATGGATCGTTTAACACCTTCTGCCAAAGATCGGCCTCAATCAAGCATCTGGCGTGCGTGTATTAAAAGGCTTGACCTCATGGACGATGATTTCTGGAAAGCTGTCCGGGAAAAGGAACGGGCCTCGTCTGCCTCGCGCAGGACGGGTGCGCTGAATATCGCCCTCCTGTTCGGCACGGCGGTAGTCGCACTGACGCTCATTCTGACGCCAATGCTTGCGGATTCCTCGAAGAAAAGCGTCTTTGCCAGTGCTCCGGCGGATTTCGATACGATCACGACGGGATCGATCCCCAAGAGTGAAAGCGGCAAGCGTTATACGATCCGCCGCAGCGTCCTCCAGGATACGCCCGGCTCGGTCTGCGTCGTCCAGGGCTACGGCGTCGGCGCCGGTTGCTGAAAAATACCGGCCGTCGCCCGATGGTCGTGGAATTGGTCGTTTGCCGTCGGTTTCGCTTAGAGGGTCGCGAAATAATGCGTATTTTGAGAGCATTTCTTGCAGATAACAGAGGTGCGACGGCAATTGAGTATGGCTTGATCGCCGCCCTCATTTGTGGCGCGCTCGTCTCCGGTCTCGGGGTCTTCACCGGCGCCTTGCAAGGCGTCTTCAACGTGATCAATAACAATATGACGGTGAATTGAAGAAGCTGCCGGCGCTTACTGTTTGAGCTTGTGTTCGTCCACCTTCAGCGCATCGGCAAGGCGCGCCTTGGCCGAACCCGGCTTGAGCGGCTTTTGCTGGCTCTCGTGGGCAGCCCATCCCGAGACATAGATGATCGAGAAGGTGGCGCGGATACGTCCGTCGGGATCAGAATAACGTTCGGCGTAGATCTCCGCTGCGCGCAGGAAGAAGGCGCGCGTCAGTGGCATCCGGGCGCGGGCTGCAAGCGGATTGCTCATGCCCATCGCTCTCAGATCCCGCATCAGCGGAAAGAGCGAATCATAGCGCACCATATAATTCTCCGCATCGATCACCGGCAACGCGAAGCCGGCGCGCTGCATGAGGCTGCCGACATCGCGCACATCGGCGAAGGGAATGACACGCGGGCTTGCGCCGCCTGTCATCTCGACCTCGGCGGTCAGCAGCACGTCGCGCAGTTCCTGCAGGGTGCCGGCGCCGGGGATCGCGGCCAGGAAAAGGCCGTCCGGCTTCAGGGCGCGGCGGATCTGGATGAAGACACCCGGCGTATCGTTGGTCAGATGCAGGCTGAGCGGCGCAAGGATGAGATTGGCCGATTGCGGTTCGAGCGGCACGTCCTCGAGCGGCGCCTCGATCAAGATCTCGTCCGGCCCGGCATAGGCCTTCTCGCTCTCGACGCGGATCATCGTGCCGATCTTGCCCGTCGCCAGTGCGGCCCGGGCGGCAGCACCGGTCGCGCCATGCAGTTCGACGGCGGTCCCGAAGGTCCGCTCGACCACGGAAAGCCTTTCGCCCATTTCCTCAGCGGCGATGTCGAGCAGAAAGGCGGCTTTCGGATCGTTGTTGGCAAGCGCGCGATGGCGATGTGCGGCGATCAGGGCTCTGTCGAAGATCGTATCCATGGCGATGTCCTTAGTCCCGCGCCGTCTGTGCGGCAAGACGATTTTCCTTTCGTGGAGAACGCGCTAGTCTCCGCGGCATGGGGCCAATCGAATTGAAAAGACCGGCAGAATTCTTGCGCACGCATCTCTTGCGGCCGTTTTCGGCGCTTGCCGATTTCTTTTATCCGCCGGCCTGTTCCGTCTGCGGCATTTCGACCGGCGGCCATCGCGGGCTCTGCGCGAAATGCTGGTCCGGCATCCGCTTCATCGAACGACCCTATTGCGAGGTGCTCGGCATTCCCTTCTCGCACGATCTCGGCGCCGGGATCCTCAGCGCTGAGGCGATCGCCAACCCACCGCCCTTCGACCGGCTGCGGTCGGCGGCGACCCACGACCACGCGGTCCGCGATCTCGTCCATGGGCTCAAATATCGCGATCGCACCGATCTGGCGCCGATGATGGCAGCCTGGATGCTGCGCGCTTCCGACGGGACGGTCGAAAGCTGCGATGCGCTGATCCCGGTGCCGCTGCACCGCAGCCGCATGCTGACGCGCAAGTTCAACCAGGCAGCCGAGCTTGCCCGCCATATGGCAAGGCTCTCGGGCAAGCCGCTGCTTGCCGCCACGCTTATGCGCGTCAAGCGCACCAGCCAGCAGGTCGGCCTTGGCGCCAAGGCACGCGAAGACAATGTCAGGGGCGCTTTTGCGATCGCCAAGGGTAGCGAAAACGACATTTTCGGCAAGCGCATCGTGCTCGTCGACGACGTCTATACAACAGGGGCAACGGTCGCTGCTGCAAGCCGGACACTGCGCAAGGCGGGTGCGGCCGACATAACCGTTTTGACCTTTGCAAGGGCTCTCTCCGAGCCTATATGACAGAAATACCCGGCATCGGTCTGGAGAGATAATGGTACCCGTCACAATCTATACACGGCAGTTCTGCGGCTATTGCACCCGCGCCAAGTCCCTTCTCGAAGAAAAGGGTGTCGAATATGTCGAGCACGACGCGACCTTTTCGCCGGATCTTCGCCAGGAGATGATCGGCAAGTCGAACGGGCGTACCACTTTTCCGCAGATCTTCATCGGCGCCGATCATGTCGGCGGTTGCGACGATCTCTTTGCGCTCGATCGGGCCGGCAAGCTCGACCCGATGCTGGTAGCCTGAGGAAGAACCGATGAGCTTCAAGGCCGCCGCCGTCCAGATGTGCTCCGGGGTCGATCCGGTGAAGAATGCCGCCGCCATGGCGCGGCTGGTGCGCGACGCCGCTGGCCAGGGCGCGACTTATGTGCAGACGCCCGAGATGACCGGCATGCTGCAGCGCGACCGTGCCGCGGCACGCGCCGTGCTTGCCGACGAGGCGCATGACATCATCGTCAAGACCGGCTCAGAGCTCGCCAGGGAATTCGGCATCCACATGCATGTCGGTTCGACGGCGATCGCCCTTGCCGACGGCAAGATCGCCAATCGCGGTTTCCTGTTCGGCCCCGACGGCAAGATCCTCAATCGCTACGACAAGATCCATATGTTCGACGTCGACCTCGACAATGGCGAGAGCTGGCGTGAAAGTGCCGCCTATACAGCCGGCTCGGAGGCCCGCGTCCTGTCGCTGCCCTTTGCCGCAATGGGCTTTGCGATCTGCTATGACGTGCGGTTTCCCGCCCTCTTCCGCGCCCAGGCGGTTGCCGGCGCCGAGGTGATGACAGTTCCTGCCGCCTTCACCAAGCAGACAGGCGAGGCGCATTGGGAGATCCTGCTCAGGGCACGCGCGATCGAGAACGGGGTCTTCGTTATCGCCGCCGCGCAGGCCGGCCGGCATGAGGATGGGCGCGAGACTTTCGGCCATTCGATGATCGTCGATCCCTGGGGCACGGTGCTGGCGTCGGCCGGCGCCGCCGGCGAGGCGGTCATCGTCGCCGAGATCGATCCCAGCGCGGTCAAAGCTGCGCATGACAAGATCCCGAACCTCAGGAATGGGCGGGAATTCTCGGTCGAGAGGATTGCGGGGGCAATCGCCGGAGGCGTCGCCGCTTGATCCGCTATTCCCTCACCTGTGACAATGCTCATGAATTCGAAGGCTGGTTTTCGGAAAGCGCCGATTTCGATCGTCAGGTCGAAACCGGTTTTCTGACCTGCCCGGTCTGTCATTCCGCCGCCATTTCCAAGCTGTTGATGGCGCCGTCGGTATCCACCGCGCGTGGGAAAGACAAGATGCAGACGCTGGCGATGGATGCCATGCGCCGCGAGGCCCTGCAAAAACTCAAGGAGGCCGTTGCGGCGGTCAAGGCCAATTCCGAGGACGTCGGCACGCAATTTCCCGAGGAAGCCCGCAAGATCCATTACGGCGAGGCGGATGCCCGCGGCATCATCGGCCAGGCGACGTTCGACGAGGCGCAGGCGCTCCTCGAAGAGGGCATCGAGATCGCGGCCATTCCCGTTTTGCCGGAAGACGTAAACTGACATGAAGTTCGGCTTGCTGCCATGATTTTGGCCTGCGTATCGCGCTGAAAATGTAGCCGGCTTATTGATGGCGGGAGCTATGCCGGTCGCTTCGCCAGCAGCATATAATTTACGTCCATATCCTTGGACAGGTTCCACTGGTTCGACAGCGGATTGAAGACGACGCCCGTGCGGTCGGTGATCTCAAGGCCGCTTGCCACCAGCGGCTTTTCCAGTTCTTCCGGGCGCACCAGCTTTTCATACTGATGTGTGCCGCGCGGCAGCCAGCGTAGAATGTTCTCGGCGGCGAAGATGGCAAGCGCTGCCGCCTTCATCGTGCGGTTGATGGTGGCAACGAAGATCAGGCCGCCGGGGCGGACCATTTTCGCGCAGGTGGTCATGAAGAATTCGACATCGGCGACGTGTTCCACCACCTCCATGTTCAAGACGATATCGAAGGTCTCGCCAGCCTCAGTGAGTTCCTCGGCGGTGACGGCGCGATAGTCGACCGAAACGCCGGAGGCCTTCGCATGGGTGGAGGCGATGCCGATATTCTTCTCGGACGGATCGGCGCCGACGACGGAAGCGCCCATGCGGGCGATAGGCTCGGACAACAGACCGCCACCGCAGCCGATATCGAGCACGCGCAGACCCTCCAACGGGCGCGCGCTTTTCGGATCGCGGCTGAAATTCTCGCAGGCCTTGTCGCGGATATAGGCGAGCCGGACGGGATTGAACTTGTGCAACGGTCTGAACTTGCCGGTCGGGCTCCACCATTCCGCCGCCATCGCCGAGAAGCGGTCCACTTCGCCCTGGTCGATCGTGCTTTTGGCGCCTTCAGTCATCGTCCACTCCTTCATTCGTGACAAGTGAAGTCGGATGATCGGGGGCATAAGTCAAGGGGCGCGGATCAGCGGACTGGCGAGCGCGGAACCGCTCGCTAATAGCTTTTGTCGCCTGCGCTTGCCTCCCCCCGCCAAACTCGCTAAGAGACGCCGCAACTTGGGGCCTTTGGGGCCTGGGCTTTTAGAGCGGTTCCGGAAGTTGGGAATCCGGCTCTCTGGCCCAAGCGGTCTGCCCCAGAGCTTTCGTGATGCCGGGTCCGGTTTTCCGCTTTCCCGGCGCCAGTCGTGGTAGAGGCATATGGCACGCATCGTAATGAAATTCGGCGGCACGTCCGTCGCTGACCTGGACCGCATCAAGAACGTCGCCCGCCACGTAAAACGCGAAGTCGATGCCGGGCACGAGGTGGCGGTAGTCGTCTCGGCCATGTCCGGCAAGACCAACGAACTGGTCGGCTGGGTCCAGGGCACGCCGAAGGTGATCGGCGCCAATTCTCCATTTTACGATGCGCGGGAATATGATGCGGTGGTCGCATCCGGCGAGCAAGTGACATCCGGGCTGCTGGCGATCGCATTGCAGGCGATGGATATCAATGCGCGTTCCTGGCAAGGATGGCAGATCCCGATCCGCACCGACAACGCACATGGCGCGGCACGGATCATGGAGATCGACGGCTCCGACATCGTCAAACGGATGGGCGAGGGGCAGGTCGCCGTCATCTCCGGCTTCCAGGGGTTGGGACCCGACAACCGGATCGCGACGCTGGGGCGCGGCGGATCGGACACGTCGGCCGTCGCAATCGCAGCAGCTGTCAAGGCGGATCGCTGCGATATCTATACCGATGTCGACGGCGTCTACACGACCGACCCGCGCATCGTGCCGAAGGCTCGCAGGCTGAAAAAGATCGCCTTCGAGGAAATGCTGGAAATGGCCTCGCTCGGCGCCAAGGTACTGCAGGTGCGCTCGGTCGAGCTTGCCATGGTACACAAGGTGCGCACCTTCGTGCGCTCATCATTCGAAGATCCCGATGCTCCGGGCATGGGCGATCTGCTGAACCCGCCCGGAACGCTGATTTGTGACGAGGATGAAATCGTGGAACAGGAAGTAGTCACCGGCATCGCCTATGCCAAGGATGAGGCTCAGATCTCGCTTCGCCGTCTTGCCGACCGGCCGGGCGTCTCCGCGGCGATCTTCGGGCCGCTCGCCGAATCCCATATCAATGTCGACATGATCGTCCAGAATATTTCCGAGGACGGGTCGAAGACCGACATGACCTTCACCGTGCCGTCAGGCGACGTCGAGAAGGCGATCAAGGTGCTCGGCGACCATAAGGAGAAGATCGGCTACGATGTCGTGCAGAACGAATCGGGGCTGGTGAAAGTATCGGTCATCGGCATCGGCATGCGCAGCCATGCGGGCGTCGCCGCTACCGCATTTCGTGCACTTGCCGAAAAAGGCATCAACATCAAGGCGATCACCACCTCCGAGATCAAGATTTCCATCCTGATCGACGGTCCCTATGCAGAACTCGCTGTCAGGACTTTGCATTCCTGCTACGGTCTGGATAAGAATTGATTCCCAGCGGGCGGCCTGCCCCTTCAGGTTGAGGAGATGAGGCCGGCCCGCCGGGACTAAGTGCGTTGTTTCGGGAGCTTGAGACGCCATGAGAGACCTTTCCGGCGGTCCGCGCGTGCTGCTCAGGCGGTTGCGCGAGTTGATGGCGGAGCCGCTGGAGCCGCAGGATCGTCTTGACCGGATCGTCCGCCAGATCGCCGGCAACATGGTGGCGGAGGTTTGCTCCGTCTATGTGCTGCGCGCCGACGGCGTCCTCGAACTCTACGCGACCGAAGGCCTCAACCGCGAGGCCGTGCATCTGGCGCAATTGAAGATGGGGCAGGGCCTGGTCGGCACCATCGCGGCCTCGGCCCAGCCGCTCAACCTTTCCGACGCGCAGTCGCATCCTGCCTTCCGCTACCTGCCGGAAACGGGCGAAGAAATCTACCATTCCTTCCTCGGCGTGCCGATCCTGAGGACCGGGCGCTCGCTTGGCGTTCTCGTCGTGCAGAACAAGGCAAGCCGCAACTATCGCGAGGAAGAGCTGGAAGCCCTCGAGACGACGGCGATGGTGCTTGCAGAGATGATCGCCACCGGCGAACTCAAGAAGATCACCAAGCCGGGCCTCGAACTCGACCTGACGCGTTCGGTCACCGTCGACGGCGATACTTATAATGACGGCATCGGCCTCGGTTACGTCGTGCTGCACGAGCCGCGCATCGTCGTCACCAACTTGCTGAACGAGGATGCCGAGAAGGAAATCCGGCGGCTGGCCGAAGCCATGGGCTCGCTCAGGATTTCGATCGACGACATGCTGTCGCGTCGCGACGTCTCGATGGAGGGAGAACACCGCGAGGTGCTCGAAACCTATCGCATGTTTGCGCATGACCAGGGCTGGGTGCGCAAGCTCGAGGAGGCGATCCGCAACGGCCTGACGGCGGAAGCAGCGGTCGAGAAAGTGCAGAGCGACACCAAGGCGCGGATGATGCGGTTGACCGATCCTTATCTGCGCGAACGCATGCATGATTTCGAGGATCTGGCGAACCGTCTGCTCAGACAATTGACGGGTTATAGCGGGCGGACGACCGCCGAAGGTTTCCCCAGCGATGCGATCATACTGGCGCGCGCCATGGGGGCGGCCGAACTGCTCGACTACCCGCGTGCCAATGTGCGCGGGCTGGTGCTGGAAGAAGGGGCGGTGACGAGCCACGTGGTGATCGTCGCGCGCGCCATGGGCATTCCGGTCATCGGCCAGGCGGCGGGCGTGGTGGCGCTTGCCGAGAATGGCGATGCGGTGATCATCGACGCCGACGAGGGACATGTGCATCTGCGGCCGATGGCCGATCACCGGCGCTCTTACGAGGAGAAAGTCCGCTTCCGCGCCCGGCGGCAGGAACAATTCCGGGCACTGCGCGCCGTCGAGCCGGTGACCAAGGACGGTCAGCGGATCTCGCTGATGATGAATGCCGGCCTGCTGGTCGACCTGCCGCAGCTTTCGGAATCGGGTGCCGAGGGCATCGGCCTGTTCCGTACCGAGCTTCAGTTCATGATCGCCTCCACCATGCCGAAGGCGGAGGAGCAGGAGCAGTTCTATCGCAATGTGATAAAGCAGGCGGCGGGCCGCACCGTCACCTTCCGTACGCTCGATATCGGCGGCGACAAGGTCGTGCCGTATTTCCGTGGTCATGAGGAAGAAAATCCCGCCCTCGGCTGGCGCGCCATCCGGTTGTCGCTCGACCGGCCGGGGCTGTTGCGCACCCAGTTGCGCGCCCTGCTGAAGGCATCGGCCGACACCGAGCTGAAGTTGATGGTGCCGATGGTGACCGAGGTTTCCGAGCTGAGGATGGTGCGGGAGCTGTTGCAGAAGGAAGTGCAGCATCTCTCGCGCTTCGGCCATGGGTTGCCGCGCAAGCTGCAATTCGGCGCGATGCTGGAGGTGCCGGCTCTGCTCTGGCAACTCGACGAACTGATGGAGGCCGTCGATTTCGTCTCGGTCGGTTCGAACGACCTCTTCCAGTTTTCGATGGCGGTCGATCGCGGCAATGCGCGGGTTTCGGATCGCTTCGATCCGCTCGGCAAGCCGTTCTTGCGCATCCTGCGCGACATCGTGCGCGGCGCGGACCGGAACAAGACGCCGGTGACACTCTGCGGCGAACTCGCCGGCAAACCGATCTCGGCGATGGCGCTGCTCGGCATCGGCTTCCGCTCGATCTCAATGTCGCCGGCCTCAATCGGACCGGTGAAGGCGATGCTGCTCGGGCTCGATGTCGGGGCGCTGACGAAGGCGATGGACGAGGTGCTGGACGATCACCACGCCATGATGCCGATGCGCGAGGTGCTTGCCCGCTTCGCCGAGAGCCACAATATTCCGCTTTAGACAGAGATTAAGAAGAATCGGAGTGAAGGGTGGCGAAGCTTCCCGTTGAAAAGATGCGCGAGCTGGAACGTCGTTTCGGGGAGATCGAGGCGCGCATGTCGGCTGGCCCGGCTGCGGATGTCTATGTGAAGCTCGCATCTGAATATTCCGAGCTGCAGCCTGTCGTGACGAAGATCCGCGCCTATGAGAAGGCGATCGCCGAGTTGGCCGATCTCGAAACGCTGCTCGAGGACAGGTCGGTCGACCGCGAGATGCGCGACCTCGCCGAGCTGGAACTGCCCGAGGTGAAGGAGCAGATCGAGGCGCTCGAGCAGGAGATGCAGATCCTGCTTCTGCCGAAAGACGCAGCCGACGAAAAGAGCGCGATCCTCGAAATTCGCGCCGGTACGGGCGGTTCGGAAGCCGCCCTTTTCGCCGGCGATCTCTTTCGCATGTACGAGCGCTTTGCGGCGGAAAAGGGCTGGAAGGTGGAGGTGCTCTCGGCAAGCGAGGGGGAAGCCGGCGGCTACAAGGAAATCATCGCGACGATCACCGGCAGGGGTGTCTTTGCCAAGCTGAAATTCGAATCCGGCGTGCATCGGGTGCAACGCGTGCCGGAAACCGAGGCGGGTGGGCGTATCCATACGTCGGCCGCAACGGTTGCGGTGCTGCCGGAGGCCGAGGAGATCGACATCGAGATCCGGGCTGAAGACATCCGCATCGACACGATGCGCTCTTCGGGTGCGGGCGGCCAGCACGTCAATACGACGGACTCGGCGGTGCGCATCACCCACCTGCCGAGCGGCATTGTCGTCACCAGTTCGGAAAAATCGCAACACCAAAATCGCGCCAAGGCGATGCAGGTACTGCGCTCCAGGCTCTACGATGCCGAGCGGCAGAGAGCCGACAGCGAGCGCTCTGCCGATCGCAAGAGCCAGGTCGGCTCCGGCGACCGCTCGGAACGTATCCGCACCTATAATTTCCCGCAGGGGCGGGTAACGGACCATCGCATCAATCTGACGCTCTATAAGCTCGACCGGATGATGGAAGGCGAGATCGAGGAGGTCGTCGACGCACTGATGGCCGATTACCAGGCCAGCCAGCTGGCGCAGCTCGGCGAGCAACAATGAGCTCGACGGTCGCCGATATGCTTGCCGATGCGCGCCGCCGCTTCACCGAAGCAGGTATCGTCGACCCGGCGACCGATGCGCGGCTGCTTGTCGCCGGCCTTCTGAAACTGTCGCCGACCGAGCTGTTGACGCGATCGGCCGAGAGGCTTTCTGCTGAGCAGGCCGAAGTAATTTTCAAAGCGCTGGAGCGGCGGCTTGGTCATGAGCCGGTGCATCGCATTCTCGGCGAGCGGGAATTCTATGGCCTGCCGCTTCGGCTCTCGGTGGAAACGCTGGAGCCGCGGCCGGATACGGAAATCCTGGTCGATACGGTTCTCGTCTATCTCAAAGACCTTGCAAAGGCGCAAAGCCGTCTCCATATCCTTGACATGGGAACCGGGACCGGGGCGATATGCCTTGCGCTTTTGAGCGAATGTCCTGATGCGTCAGGTGTCGGCAGCGACATATCGGCGGATGCACTTTTGACGGCAAGATCGAATGCAGAAAGAAACGGGTTGCAGGATCGTTTTGAGGCCGTACAGTCAAGTTGGTTCGAGGACATCCAGGGATCCTTTCACGCGATTGTCTCAAATCCGCCCTATATTGCTTCCAATGTCATTCACGATCTCGCTCCCGAAGTGACGAAATTTGATCCGGCTGCGGCGCTGGATGGCGGCTCGGATGGGCTTGACGCTTACAAAGCCATCGCCAAGGATGCGGCAAGGTTCATCAGGCCCGATGGGGTCGTCGGACTGGAGATCGGCTACGATCAGCGAAACGACGTGACGGCGATCTTTGAAGCGAAAGGCTTCAGGTGCCTCAAATCCGTGAAAGATTACGGTCAGAACGACAGGGTGCTCGTGTTCGCGCTCGCGTGAAAGACGATAATGCGGCATTGGACGAGACATTATTGTTATTACGAAGAAAAGGCTTGGATTTCCCGGTGAAGCAATATAGGTTGCGGTCACGTGTTGGGCAGATAGGAATGAACGAGATTCGTTCGGTACTTGGTTTGCCTCGGGGGTCCGCTCTTTTAAACGAGAGTTTCAACGGTTGAACACGACCCAATGCGTGAATCAGTCAAACTGACTTGAGAACCAAGCGGCAGGTCGGCGCAAAGGCGCAGTATGCTCGCGGCACAAAGGTCCTGATCCGGTTTTCCGGTCATGGCGGTTGGTGCCATGTATCCATCACAAACAGAGAATTCAGGTGAACGATCTATGAGGCCAGGACAGCAGAACAAGCGCGGTCGAGGGCGTGGTAACAATAATAACGGCGGCGGTGGCGGCGGTGGAAATAACAATAACAACAATTTCAACCGCAAGGGCGGCAATCCGCTAACCCGGAGCTATGACAGCTCCGGCCCCGATGTGAAGATTCGCGGTACCGCGCAGCATATCGCCGAAAAATACGCGCAGCTCGCCCGCGACGCCCAAAGCTCCGGCGACCGCGTGATGGCCGAGAACTATCTCCAGCACGCCGAACATTATAATCGTATCATTGCCAGCGCCCAGGCGCAGATGCAGGAACGATTCCAGCGCGACGACCGCGGCGAGTACAATGATCGCGACGGTGCGGACCGCGACGGCGAGGATATGGACAACAATGAAAATGAGAATGACAATGACGGCGACGATGTCGTTATCGTCCAGCCGCCGCAGAGCAGGCCGCACCAGCCGCAGCAGAACAGACAGCACCAGCCGCAGGCACAGCCGAAGCCGGTAGCCGCTCAGGCGCCTGCACCGGCACCCCAGGCCGAAGTCATCGATGGAACCGGCCCGCAGCCGGAGATCGAAGGCATTCCGGCCGAAGTCGCGATGGACGAGGAAGGTGCCGGCGGCCAGCCGCGCGAACGCCAGCCCCGCCGCCGCAGCACCGGCAGCCGGCCCCGTCGCCCGCGTCGCGGCGCTGAGGGCGAAGAAGCAGCCGCTGAAGGCGAGGGCGCCTCTGCCGAGGCGCCGGTGCTGGCTGACGTCGCCTCGGAATGAGGATTTCGCTTTCCCTTCAGGGGAGAGCGTGACGTTCATTCCATCTACTCGAATTAGCTTGAAAATCCCCGGCCTTGTGCCGGGGATTTTCATTTTATGGGCTCTTTAATCTCACAGAACAGGCTACCATATTCTCTTCGAACTGCTTCGCCCGAATCCAAGCCGGGCAAAGCGCGACCTGCCTTTTCAGGGGGTCGATCTCAATCATCGGTCTGCGCCTCGTCAGGGCAGGGCGATCCATGGAGGTAGAATATGAATATCGAGAAATATTCGGAGCGGGTGCGCGGTTTCATCCAGTCCGCCCAGACCTATGCGCTGGCACAAGGTCACCAGCAATTTACGCCGGAACATGTGCTGAAAGTCTTGCTCGACGACGATCAGGGCATGGCGGCGTCGCTGATCGAGCGCGCCGGCGGCGATGCCAAGGCCGCCCGCCTGGCCAATGACGCGGCTCTCGCCAAATTGCCGAAGATCTCCGGCGGCAACGGCAACATCTATCTGGCACAACCGCTCGCCAAGGTGCTTTCGACCGCCGAAGAAGCGGCGAAGAAGGCCGGCGACAGCTTTGTCACGGTGGAACGCCTGCTCCAGGCGCTGGCGATCGAATCCTCGGCCTCGACCTTTTCGACGCTGAAGAACGCAGGCGTGACGGCCCAGGGCCTCAACCAGGTCATCAATGACATCCGCAAGGGCCGGACGGCGGATTCCTCCAATGCCGAGCAGGGTTTCGACTCGCTGAAGAAGTTCGCACGCGATCTTACCGCCGAAGCCCGCGACGGCAAGCTCGACCCGGTGATCGGCCGCGACGACGAAATCCGCCGCACGATCCAGGTGCTTTCGCGCCGGACGAAGAACAATCCTGTGCTGATCGGCGAACCCGGCGTCGGCAAGACGGCGATCGTCGAGGGCCTGGCGCTGCGCATCGTCAACGGTGACGTGCCGGAATCGCTCAAGGACAAGAAGCTGATGGCGCTCGACATGGGCGCGCTGATTGCCGGTGCGAAATATCGCGGCGAATTCGAGGAGCGGTTGAAGGCCGTGCTCAACGAGGTCCAGGCGGAAAACGGCGAGATCATCCTGTTCATCGACGAGATGCATACGCTGGTCGGCGCCGGCAAGGCGGATGGGGCAATGGATGCCTCGAACCTCCTGAAGCCGGCTCTTGCCCGCGGTGAGCTGCATTGCGTCGGCGCGACCACGCTCGACGAATACCGCAAACATGTCGAGAAGGATCCGGCCCTTGCCCGCCGCTTCCAGCCCGTCGTCGTCGACGAACCGACGGTCGAAGACACGATCTCGATCCTGCGCGGCCTGAAGGAAAAATACGAGCAGCATCACAAGGTGCGCATCGCCGATGCGGCGCTGGTGGCCGCGGCGACACTTTCCAACCGCTATATCACCGACCGTTTCCTGCCCGACAAGGCCATCGACCTGATGGACGAGGCGGCAGCGCGGTTGCGCATGCAGGTGGATTCCAAGCCGGAAGAGCTCGACGAACTCGACCGCCGCATCATGCAGCTGAAGATCGAGCGCGAAGCGCTGAAAAAGGAAACGGACGTCGCGTCCGCCGACCGTCTGAGGCGACTTGAAACCGAAGTGACCGATCTCGAGGAGCAGGCCGATGCGCTGACTGCCCGCTGGCAGGCGGAAAAGCAGAAGCTTGGCCTTGCCGCCGATCTCAAGAAGCAGCTCGACGATGCCCGCAACGAACTGGCGATCGCGCAGCGCAAAGGCGAATTCCAGCGTGCCGGCGAGCTGACCTACGGTGTCATTCCGGATCTCGAAAAGCAGCTCGTCGATGCTGAGAAGCAGGATGGCGACCGCGGCGCGATGGTGCAGGAGGTGGTCATCCCCGACAACATCGCCCATGTCGTGTCCCGCTGGACCGGCATTCCGGTCGACAGGATGCTGGAGGGCGAACGCGACAAGCTGCTTCGGATGGAAGACGAACTGGCGAAATCGGTGATCGGCCAGGGCGATGCGGTGCAGGCCGTGTCGCGCGCCGTCCGCCGCGCGCGTGCCGGCCTGCAGGATCCGAACCGGCCGATCGGCTCGTTCATCTTCCTCGGCCCGACCGGCGTCGGCAAGACGGAACTCACCAAGGCGCTCGCCCGCTTCCTCTTCGACGACGAAACGGCGATGGTGCGCATGGATATGTCGGAATATATGGAGAAGCACTCCGTTGCCCGGCTGATCGGTGCGCCTCCCGGCTATGTCGGTTATGATGAAGGCGGAGCGCTGACGGAGGCGGTGCGCCGCCGGCCCTATCAGGTCGTGCTGTTCGACGAGATCGAAAAGGCGCATCCCGACGTCTTCAATATCCTGCTGCAGGTGCTGGACGACGGGCGTCTGACGGACGGCCAGGGCCGGACGGTCGATTTCCGCAACACGATGATCATCATGACCTCGAATCTCGGCGCCGAATATCTGACGCAGCTGAGGGACGGCGACGACAGCGACACGGTTCGCGAGCAGGTGATGGAGGTCGTGCGCGGACATTTCCGGCCGGAATTCCTGAACCGCATCGACGAGATCATCCTCTTCCATCGCCTGAAGCGCGAGGAGATGGGGGCGATCGTCGATATCCAGCTGAAGCGGCTGGTGGCTCTGCTGTCCGAGCGCAAGATCGTCATCGATCTCGACGAGGAAGCCCGCCACTGGCTGGCGAACAAGGGTTACGATCCGGTCTACGGCGCAAGGCCGCTGAAGCGGGTGATCCAGAAGTTCGTGCAGGATCCGCTGGCCGAGCAAATCCTGTCCGGCCAGGTGCCGGACGGATCGACGGTGACGGTGACGAATGGTTCGGACCGGCTGCAGTTCACGACG
Source organism: Rhizobium acaciae (assembly GCF_025941625.1). Lineage (NCBI taxonomy): Bacteria > Pseudomonadati > Pseudomonadota > Alphaproteobacteria > Hyphomicrobiales > Rhizobiaceae > Rhizobium > Rhizobium acaciae. The sequence goes on along the minus strand of NZ_JAPCZO010000027.1, from coordinate 2,422 downwards.
AGGCAGACGGTGAGCGAAGCGGCGTAAGCCGGTTTATCGGATGAATGAGAAATGGCGGCTTCGGCCGCCATTTTTCGTTAGGAGGGGGTAATGACCGGCGGGTCATCAGCTTGTCGGTTTAATGGAAATTACTTGCTCGCCACCTGGTCCGGCGTCTGGTTGTTCAGCAGCGTATCGATGCGCTTGCGCTCGTCCTCGAATTTCGCCAGCACCTCGCCCTGCAGCGATTTGCCACCCGGCAGGCGAATGCGCAGCGGATCGACCTTGGTGCCGTTGACGATCAGCTCGTAATGCAAGTGCGGTCCGGTGGATTCGCCCGTCGTGCCGACCCAGCCGATCACCTGGCCCTGGCGGATCTTGGCACCGGGGACGACGCCCTTGGCAATGGCGCTCTGGTGATTGTAGGAGGATTCATAGCCGTTGGCATGGCGCACGATCGTCTGGTTGCCATAACCACCGGAATCCCAGCCGGCTTTTTCGACCGTGCCATTGCCGGCGGCGATGATCGCCGTGCCGCGGGGTGCAGCCCAATCGACGCCGGTGTGCATGCGGGCAAAACCGAGGATCGGGTGGCGGCGCATGCCGAAGCCCGATTTGAAGATGCCGTTCGGCACCGGGTTGCGCAGCAGGAACTGGCGGATGCTCTTGCCGTTTTCGTCGAAATAATCGACCGTGCCGTCGTCGGAGTCCTGGAAGCGGTAGAAGCGCGTCTGCGTGTCGCCGAAACGGGCGTTGACATAGAGCAGTTCGGAATCCTCGGTCGCCTGGCCGCCGCTGTCGGCGACGGAGAAGAAGGCCTCGAGACTGTCGGTCGGCCTCAGCTGCGCCTGGAAATCGACATTGCTGGCGAGCAGCTTGATGATCAGCGCCGTCATATCCTTGGTCATGCCGTAGGAAAGGGCAGCACGATAGATGCCGTCATAGACGCGCGGCAGATTCTGGCCGGGGGGCGGTGCGAAGGAATTGTCATCGAAGGCGGTGGCGATAGCATCCAGCATCGGCGGCTCGCTGCCGGGCACATATCTGCCCTTGTCGTCGACGGCCACGGTGACGAGATGGCGCGTGCCGCGATAGACGCTGGCTCGGATGATCTTTGCCTGTTCGCCCTTCTGAATGATACCGATGCGCAGCACGTCGCCCTTGTCGAGATCACCAGAACCCAGTTGCTGCGCGATATAGCCGGCAATGCCATCGGCATATTGCTGCGGATAGCCTGAATCCGTCAGCGCCTTGGCGATCGGCGTGTCCACGCGCACCGGCAGGATGTCGTCGGCGAATTCTTCGGTCTGCGGCGTGATCGATTCCGATGCGGAGACCGTCATGTTCTGTTCGAGCACGCGTGCGGACAGACCGGCGGTCAGATCGACATCGGCATCCTCGTTGGAGAAACGACGCGGATCGACGTAATAAAGGGCTGCGAGCTGCGTGTTGCCGTCGGTCAGCACCGAGCCGTTGGAGCGCACGTTCTCTTCGACCTCCTCGAGCGACAGGCCGGATGCCATCTGCATGCTGGTCTTGCCGGTCGGGAAGGGAATGGTCTTCAGGCTGACTTCGGACTCGACGTCGGAGCCGTAAAGCGCGCCTGTGCGGCTTTGCGGCGCGGGCTGCGGCTCGTCGGCGGAAAAGATCGCCAGGGGATCGAAGTCGGGATAGTCCTCCGTCGCCACATGGTTGGCGGCCAGCGTCATCTTCACATGCGCGAAGGGCTGGCGGCGCACGACTTCCTTTTCGCCGTCGTGGACGACGGTCGAAACTTCCATGATGGCACGGTCGGACGGTTTTGCGGCGATGGCGGGCGCGATCAGCCGGCCACCGCGGACCACTGTCGTATCCTCATGCGCGTCTGCCGCAACACTTGCATAGGCTTCGGCGGGGATCGCCAATTGCTGGCGGCCGTCGAGGGCGGCAAAAAGGGCGACACCCATCAGGACGGACGATGTAATGCCGGTGAGGAACGTGCCCGAGAGCCAGCGCAAGGAAACTTCGCGCCGGTCGGGCGCGCGTCTGCCGTCGGCCAGAAGCGGAGGCTCGTTGCCCAACGAGCGGATCATCATTTTCTCCGTCATCATGGCAGTCGGATCCGCGTCCTTACATCAGGCGTCTGTGGGAGCATGTATCGGCCATCCTGGCTGGGGCGAAAGATGTGCATATTTTGGGCATGGAAGTCAAATCACTCAGGAAAAGGCAGTCTGCCTGCATTTGCCTGTGTGAATCATGTGTCTCTTAAGACCAGCAGATTGTGATGATGTCGGGGCGCAGGAGACAAAACAGCATTCTTTCCACGAAAAGTCGAAAGACGTTCATCTTTCCTGGCCGTGCAAGGCCGGTCGGAATCCGGGAAACGAACGCATTTGCGTGCTGTCTGAAATTTTTCCTGTAAAAACAATAACTTGAAAGAAAAATCAAATTTTTCGAAAAGCGC
>NZ_JAPCZO010000026.1:0-109083 GCF_025941625.1 Rhizobium acaciae | reverse complement strand
TTGAGCGTGAGAAGCGACTGTCTCGGCAGTCAGGTAACGAAGCAGTGCGCAATCACCTCTTTACAGCTAACATGTTAGTTTGCTACATCTGATCCGTTCATTGGGAGGAAGCATAGTTGACACAAAAATTCGGGCTCTCGGTTGCTCTTGCCACGCCGTTCGACAGCAATGGCGATATTGCGATCGAGGCGATGATCGAGCAGGCACGCCGAAGCCTCGCTGCGGGGTGCTCGAGTGTGACTCTGTTCGGGACGACGGGTGAAGGTTCTTCCATCGGCACGCAGGAACGTGAGCGTGTTTTCGCTTCCTTGCTCGATAGTGGGATAGCAGCAAAGCAGATCATCGTCGGGGTGCTGGTCGACGCGGCCGAGGATGCGGCGATGCAGGCCGGCCATGCGCTTTCCAACGGAGCCCGCAATATCCTTCTTGCTCCTCCTTCCTATTTCAAGAACGTGAGTGATGACGGCGTCTTTCAGTGGTTTTCGGCTGTCTTCGCCATCCTGGGCGACAAGGCGCGAGACATTATCGTCTACAACATTCCCTCGGTCACCATGGTTCCGCTGAGCGTATCGCTGATCGGCCGGCTGCGGACCGCCTTTCCCAATGTGGTTACAGGCGTCAAGGATTCCTCCGGCGACTGGCCTTTTACCGAAACGCTGCTGAAGGCGCATGGCGATCTCGTCATCCTGGTGGGCGACGAACGTCACCTGGCGAAGGGCGTGCGGCTTGGCGGCCAGGGTGCGATCTCCGGCATGGCGAATTTCGTACCTCGCGAAGTCAAGCTGATGGCGGAGGAAGGCAAGGACGATTCTCGCATCGAGGATTTTGTGGACGAACTGCTGAAATTTCCGGTGACCGCTGCCGTGAAAGCGATGGTCGCTCATCTGACGTCGGATGAAATCTGGCTTGCGGTTCGCCCGCCACTCGTTTCAATATCTGGCGAAGGGCAGGCACAACTCGCTCTTGCGTTCGATACGCTTTTCCGCTCGAAGGCGGCATAGGTCGGAGATGTTTCTGGGAGAGGCGATGGACGGAACGGACGAGCAGCCGACACTGCGGGAAAAGGCGTATGAGAGCTTCACACGTCATCTTCTTGCGCGTGACGTGCGCCCCGGCCAGTTCGTTTCGCAGCGTCGTCTCGTCGAGTTGACGGGGCTGACGCTTGGCGCCATTCGCGAACTCATCCCCCGGCTGGAAGCCGAAGGGCTGATCAAGACGGTGCCCCAGCGGGGGTTGCAGATCGCTCATATCGATCTGAACCTCATTCGCGAGGCGTTCCAGCTGCGCGTATTCCTGGAGAAGGAAGCGGTCGCGCTTTTCACCCGCTCTGCGTCTCACGAGACGGTCGCCGGGCTCCTGAAGCAGCATCGGGACATCGCCGACGCCATTCGAAGCGGCGATGGATCGCACGAATTGGAGGTGCATGCGCAGGCTGTCGATTGGGGCATGCACGACGCCTTCATCGATGCCCTTGGAAATACCATCATCTCGAATGCCTACCGGGTGAACTCGATCAAGATGCGCCTGATCAGTCAGGACCGTTTTCGCATCGAAGGTCACGTCGGGCCTGTCATGGTTGAGCACTTGAAGGTGCTCGAGGCGATCGAACGACGATCGGCGGAGGACGCCGTCAACAGCCTTGTCGCACATATCAATCATGCAAGAGATCGTGCGCTCAGGATATAATCGGAAATAAACAGCCGGGGGTGAGGAGATCGCCGGCAAAAGGAGGAGGAATCACATGTCATCGTTTTTGAACCCGACGAGACGCGGCTTTCTGGCGGGTACGGCCGCTTTTGGCGCCAGCAGCATGCTCGGCGTCCGGTTGGCATCGGCTGCCGTCGATTGGAAGCGCTTTGCCGGCACGACGCTCGAAGTCAACCTGGTCAAGAGCCCGCGCAGCGAAATACTTCTGAAGTACCTGTCCGAATTCGAGGAACTCACCGGCATCAAGGTCAATGCCGAAGCGACGCCCGAACAACAGCAGCGCCAGAAGACGACCATCGAGCTGAGCTCCGGCAAGCCGAGCTTCGATGTCGTGCACATGAGCTATCATGTCCAGAAGCGGCAATTCGAAAAAGGCGGCTGGCTTGCCGATATCGGCGGTTTTCTCAAGGACCCCTCTCTGACCGACCCCTCTCTGGTTGAAACGGATTTCGCCGAAGCGGGCCTGACTTTTGCCAAAGATCCGGACGGCGTTCTGCGTTCGCTTCCATTCTCGGTCGATTACTGGATCATCTACTGGAACAAGACGCTGTTCGAGAAGAAGGGGCTTGCCTACCCGACGACGTTCGAAGAACTCGCCAGTGCTGCGGAAGCGCTCACCGATCCTTCGAGCAACACCTACGGCTTCGTCGCCCGCGGCCTGAAGAACGCCAATACGCCGGTCTGGACGTCGCTGCTGCTCGGCTATGGTTCGAGCCCGCTCGGCCCGGATGGCAAGCTGCGCACGACATCGCAGGAAGCGATCGATGCTGCGACGCTCTATCAAAAGCTGATGACCAAGACCGCCCCTCCCGGCGTTTCCGGCTTCAACTGGGCCGAGGCGCAGTCGGCCTTCCTGCAGGGCAAGATCGGCATGTGGCTGGACGGCGTCGGTTTTGCACCGCCGATCGAGAATCCGGAAAAGTCGCGTGTCGTCGGCCAAGTCGGTTACGGCATCATGCCGAAAGGTCCGAAGGCACAGGCCGCAGGCACCTTCGGCGACGGCCTTGGCGTCGTCGCGGCAAGCCAGAAGAAAGAAGCCGGGTACCTCTTCTGCCAATGGGCGATTTCGCATGAAATGGGCGCACGTCTGCTGCAGGCCGGCGCCGGCGTTCCTTTCCGCCAGTCCGTCCTCGAGGATGCGAAGGTCCGCGAAGGCGTCAAGATGCCGGGCGCCTGGCTTGATGCCGTCGTCGGTTCCGGCAAGATCTCGCAGCTCGCGCTGCCGGTCATTATTCCGGTCACCGAGTTCCGCGACGTCTATGGTGTCGGTCTCACCAACATGATCGGCGGCGCCGATCCCGAAACCGAGCTGAAGGCAGCGACGGCACAGTTCGAACCCGTCCTGGCGAAAAGCGAGGGATAATGGCCTCGACAAGCATCGAAACGGCCGCATTGGCCAAGACGTCGAAGGGAAGGAGCAAACCGGATCGGTTTGCTCCCAACTACTGGCCTTTCGTCATCCCGGCGCTCATCGTCATTGCGGCCGTCATCGTTTTCCCATGGGTGTTTACGCTTTGGATGAGCGTCAACAGCTGGACGCTCGGCCAGTCACAGGTCTTTGCAGGGCTGGACAATTACGCGCGCCTCGCCACCGACATGCGCTTTTGGGAGTCGCTGTGGCATACGGTGCTCTATACGACGCTCTCCGTTGTGGTTCCCCTTTTTCTGGGGACGCTCGCGGCGCTGATCTTCGATGCTCAATTTCCGTTGCGTGGTCTTATCCGCGGCATATTCGTGATGCCGATGATGGCCACACCTGTCGCCATCGCTCTCGTCTGGACGATGATGTACCATCCGCAGCTCGGCGTCCTCAACTATCTCCTCTCCTTCATCGGCATCGGCCCGCAGGAGTGGATTTATAATCAGAGCAGCGTCATCCCGTCGCTGGTGCTGGTCGAGACCTGGCAATGGACGCCGCTTATCATGCTGATCGTGCTCGGCGGTCTGGCGGCGGTCCCGCGTGAACCCTATGAGAGTGCTGAAATCGATGGAGCCAATGTCTGGCAAAAATTTCGCTATCTGACGCTGCCGATGATCGCGCCGTTCCTGATGATTGCCGTGATCATCCGCAGCATCGACGCGGTGAAAAGTTTCGACATCATCTATGCCATGACCCAAGGCGGCCCCGGCACGGCGTCGGAGACGATCAACATCTATCTCTACAACACCGCTTTCGCCTACTACGATATCGGGTATGGCTCGGCCATGGCGGTTGTCTTCTTCATCCTCATCGTACTGCTCTCCTTCGTCCTTATGATGCTCCGGCAGCGGGTGAACTGGTCCGACGGGGAGGCACGCTGATGAAGCGCAAGACGCTCGATCGCATCGGACTGCTGTTTGTTGCCCTGGTGATGATCTCACCGGTCGTCCTGTTCTTCCTCTGGATGATCTCGCTGTCGCTGAAATATGAGATCGACAACGGCGCCTATCCGCCGATCTTCATTCCGGAGCGCTTGGCCTGGTCGAACTATCTGAAGGTTTTCGAGGAGAACAATTTCTTCCTCTATCTCTGGAATTCGGTGCTGGTGACGGGTGCCGCCACGCTTCTGGCGCTGCTGATCGGCGTGCCGGCCGGATATGGCATCGCGCGGCTGAAGGCCGAGAAGTCCGCGATGGTCATCATGATCGCGCGCATGACGCCCGGCCTTTCCTTCCTGATCCCGCTCTTCCTGCTGTTCCAGTGGCTGAACCTGCTCGGCACGCTCATGCCGCAGATCATCATCCATCTCGTGGTCACCGTGCCGATCGTCGTATGGATCATGATCGGTTATTTCGAAACGACGCCGATGGAGCTGGAAGAGGCTGCAAGCATCGACGGCGCAACGCCCTGGCAGGTTTTCCGCCTGGTCGCCTTGCCGATCGCCAGGCCGGGCATCGTTGTCGCCTTCATTCTGTCGGTCATCTTCTCGTGGAACAACTTCGTCTTCGGCATCGTGCTTGCCAGCCGCGAGACGCGCACGCTTCCCGTCGCCGTCTACAACATGCTCTCTTTCGAGCAGGTCAGTTGGGGACCATTGGCGGCGGCGGCGTTGATCGTCACCTTGCCCGTGCTGATATTGACGGTGTTTGCACAACGGCAGATCGTGGCGGGCCTGACGGCCGGAGCCGTCAAGTAAGCGGGTGAGACAAAGGCTTTGACGACTTCTTCTGCCTTCGATGCGCCTCCCGGTCGGGAGCGCCGCGTTTTGTGTGTCGGCGCGGCGGTTATGGACACTCTGTTTCGGGTGCGCACCTTGCCGACCGGCCAGGGCAAAATTCTGCCCTACGATATGCTCCAGATCGCCGAAGGCATGGCATCGAGTGCGGCCTTTGCGGTCGCCCGGCTGGGCGGCGATGCCAGCCTCTGGGGCGCAGTCGGCAATGACGCCGTTGGCGAACGGATCATTGCTGATCTCAGCGAGAGCGGCATAGACACGAGCGGCATGCTGCGCGTCGAAGACGCCCGCTCGGCGATCTCGACCATCCTTGTCGACGACCAGGGCGAACGCTTGATCGTGCCCTTCTACGATGCGGGCCTGCATGAAACGGTCAAGCCGGTCACCAGACAGGAGGTTTCATCTTTCGATGCGGTGCTGGTCGACGTGCGGTGGCCGAAGCTTGCATTGCGAACGCTATTGGCCGCCCGAGAGGCGGGAAAGCCGGCCATTCTCGATGGCGACGTTGCAGGCGATGGCGTGATCGAGATGCTTGCACCGGCGGCCAGCCACATCGTATTCTCGCAGCCGGCCGCCGAGCGGCTTGCGGGTGCAGCCGAGCTGGTGAAGATCGTCGGCCTTCTGAAACGAAAGTTCGAGCGAGCTTTCATCAGCGTCACGGCTGGCGAAAATGGTTCCTTCTGGTTCGATGACCGAACCGGTGAAATCGCCCATCTTGCCGCTCCGAAGGTGAGGGCGGTCGATACGCTCGCAGCCGGCGATATCTTTCATGGCGCTTTCGCGCTGGCTGTCGCCGAAGGCTTGCCGATCGAAGAGACGATGCGCTGGGCATCCATGGCGGCAGCGCTCAAATGCCAGGTATTCGGCGGTCGTACAGGCGCGCCCAGCAGAGCCGAGGTCTGCGATGGCCTGCGGGATTGGGACGTGCCGATGACCAAGATGACGGATCGTCAATGGAAGAGGTCCGAACGCCAATAGCCTAAGGCTGAAATGATCGCAGCGACGGGGCGTGTGACAATCCAGGCAACAACAATGTTGCCCGCCAAGCCCCAGCGTTGATCGTATGGGTGGTCGAAAGCGGAATGCCTAGCCAGGTTGCGCCAACCAATGTCAGAGCTCCACCTGTTTCGGCACAAAAGGCCTGCATTGGGTTGAGACGCGTACTCTTCGATCCCATGGCGTGGACCATCCGCCAGCCGCCGAAAAGCGTACCGAGTGCTAACGCACTTTGGCATGAAAGGACGACCAAGAGCGGCCCATGGAAATCACCCGCCAACTATCCAAGCGAATATAGCAAACGGCGATGATGCCCATCGTCTTTTGAGCGTCATTGCCCCTATGGCCGAGGGAATAGAGGGAGGCGGACACAAACTGGAGGGCTATCAGGCGAGCCATCCCAAAACCGGGCCAGGGCGCAAATCGATCTGCCAGTCAACTCATACTTCCAGCCAGCCGCGCTATATGACCGTCGGGCTTGGTGTCATCGAGTGTTCATATGAACATTCCATATTTGCAAAGTGAAACTCGCCTGTTACGATCGGCTCACGTTCGTAGCGGGAGGCTATGAATCGACAACAAGTGGGAGTGAGAATGAACAAGATCGCTTTTTTCCTGTCCGCAGGACTGACCAGCCTTTCGTTATCCGTTCCGGCCATGGCCGCCACGAAGATCCAGTGGTGGCACGCAATGGGCGGCGAGAATGGCGCGAAGCTTGAACAGATCGCCAAGGGGTTCAACGCGTCTCAATCTGACTATGAGATCGTCCCGGTCTTCAAAGGCACCTATGACGAGACGCTGACCGGCGCAATTGCTGCGTTTCGTGCCAACCAGCAGCCGGCAATCGTACAGGTCTATGAAGTCGGCACCGGCACGATGATGGCAGCACAAGGCGCGGTCTATCCCGTCTACCAGTTGATGAAAGACGAGGGGGAGGCCTGGGACCAGAGCAAATTCATTGCGCCGGTCGTCGGCTATTACTCAGACACCAGCGGCAACGTCTTGTCCTTGCCGTTCAATTCCTCGACGCCGATCATGTATTACAACAAGGATGTCTTCAAAAAGGCGGGGCTCGATCCGGAAACACCGCCAAAAACATGGGCGGACGTCGAAGCCTTTTCGCGGACGATCATGAAGTCCGGCGCAGCCAAATGCGGCTTTACCAGCGCCTGGATCTCCTGGATCCAGACCGAAAACCTCAATGCCTTGCATGACAAGCCTTACTCCACCAAGGCCAACGGTTTTGGCGGCTTGGATGCGGAATTCACCTTCAACAACGATCTGACGATCCGCCATTGGGGCAATCTGAAGAAGTGGCAGGACGAGGGGCTCTTCAAATTCGGCGGGCCTGGCGGCGGCGATAATGCTCCTCCGATGTTCTATTCGCAGGAATGCGCGATGTACATGAATTCCTCGGCCGGCCGGGCCGGTGTCATCAACAACGCGAAGGCTTTCAAGGTCGGGTTTGCGCCGCTTCCCTACTATGACGACGTCATTCCGCAGCCGCTCAATTCGATTATCGGCGGCGCCACGCTCTGGACGCTGAAAGGTCGCCCGGAAGAGGAGTACAAAGGGGTCGCGAAATTCTTCACCTACCTGCAGAAGCCGGAAGTCCAAGCCGATTGGCATCAGTTCTCGGGCTACCTGCCGATAACCGAGGCTGCGTATAAGCTGGGCCAGGACCAGGGCTACTACGAGAAGAATCCCGGAGCAGATATCGGCATCAAGCAACTGACGCGGGTGACACCCACCGACAATTCGAAGGGTATCCGGTTCGGCAACTACGTCCAGGTGCGTGGCATCATCGACGACGAGTTTGCAGCCTTGCTGGGTGGGAAGAAGACGGCGAAGGAAGCGGTTGATTCCGTAGTCGCACGAGGCAACGAACAGCTTCGCGATTTCCAGTCCGCCAACTAATGGGCTTCGCGACGGGGGCTGATGAGAGACCGGCCCCCGTTTCCCATCCGTCAGTGTGAGGGCCTATGCAAACCAAACGGACCGTATTTCCCAACAAGCTTTTGCCTTACCTGCTCATCGCACCCCAAATTTTCGTGACCGTGGTATTCTTCCTCTGGCCCGCGGCAACTGCATTCTGGCAATCTTTCCTGCGCCAGGACGCTTTCGGTTTCAAAACGACCTTCGTCTGGTTCGAAAACTACCGTCGGCTCTTCGCCGATCCGATCTACATCAATGCCTTTGGCCATACGCTCATCTTCGCCATTCTTGTGACGGTCCTCTCAACGGCGATTGCGCTGCTCCTGGCTGCAGCGGCGATGCGCGTGTTGCGCACCTCTCGAATTTATTCGACATTGCTCATCTGGCCATATGCCGTCGCCCCCGCGATCGCCGGCATTCTTTGGTGGTTCATGTTCAATCCGTCGATCGGTATCGTCGCCTATATGTTGCGGGCGATGGGGATCAACTGGAACCATCTGATCAATCCAGATGATGCCATGGTCCTGATCGTCATCGCGGCGACGTGGAAGCAGATTTCCTATAATTTCTTATTCTTCTTGGCTGCGCTGCAATCCGTCCCGCGTTCGCTTCAGGAAGCCGGGGCCATCGACGGAGCCGGTCCTGTGAAGCGTTTCTGGACGATCGTGTTCCCGCTGATCTCACCGACAACCTTCTATCTGATCGTCATCAATATCGTTTACGCGATGTTCGATACCTTCGGCATCATTCATGCGACCACCCAAGGCGGACCGGCGCGTGCAACCGAGATCCTTGTCTACAAGGTCTATTTCGACGGCTTCATCGGTCTGAATTTGGGTTCGTCGGCGGCGCAGTCGGTCATTCTCATGGTGATCGTCATCGCTCTGACCGCGGTCCAATTCCGTTTCATTGAACGCCGCGTGCAATATTGAGGAATCCCGAGGATGGTTGAAAATCGCCCTTTCCTGAATTTCCTGGCGCACCTTGTCCTCATCATTGGCGTCACGATCGTCGTATTTCCGGTCTACGTGGCTTTCATCGCATCGAGCCACGGCCCAAACGACTTCCTGTCAGGCGTCGTGCCGCTGACTCCGGGAAGCCACATCATCGAGAACTATTCGACGATGCTGTCCTCCGGAATGACAAGCTCGGGGGCGCCGCCGATCGGGCCGATGATGATCAACTCGCTGATCATGGCGGTTGGCGTCGCCGTCGGGAAGATCGCTATTTCGATCCTTTCGGCCTTTGCTATCGTCTATTTCCGGTTTCCGTTCCGGACCTTGGCATTTTGGATGATCTTCATCACGCTGATGCTGCCGGTCGAGGTGCGCATCGTGCCGACCTACAAAGTCGTCGCCGATCTCGGAATGCTGAACAATTACGGCGGCCTCATCATTCCGCTGATCGCATCGGCAACGGCAACCTTCCTGTTTCGTCAGTTCTTTCTGACTGTCCCCGACGAACTCATGGAGGCTGCCCGTGTCGATGGGGCAGGGCCGATGAAGTTCTTCCGGGATATTCTGCTGCCGCTGTCGATCACCAATATCGCGGCGCTCTTCATCATCTTATTCGTGCTCGGCTGGAACCAGTATCTCTGGCCGCTCATCATAACGACCGACCAGAGCTTCTATACCGTCGTGATGGGAATCCAGCGCATGGCAGCGGTTGCCGATGCCGAACCGCGCTGGAATCTCGTGATGGCAGCGGTGATTCTGGCCGCACTACCACCTGTCCTCGTCATCGTCGCCATGCAACGCCTTTTTGTCAAAGGCCTGGTCGAAACGGAGAAATGAAATGGCAACGATCAACATCATCGACGTCAAGAAGAATTATGGCACCGTCCCGGCGGTCAAAGGCATCAACCTGTCTGTTGCGGATGGCGAACTCATCGTGCTCGTCGGCCCCTCGGGTTGTGGTAAGTCAACTTTGCTTCGCATGATTGCCGGGCTGGAAACGATCAGCGAGGGCCATGTCGAGATTGCCGGCCGCAATGTCAACAAGGCAGAGCCCGCCGACCGCGATATCGCCATGGTCTTTCAGAATTATGCGCTCTATCCGCATATGACCGTACGCGGAAATCTCGAATATGGTTTGAAAAATCGCGGCACCGAACGGGCGGAAATCAACCGCCGTGTGGCGGAGGCTGCCGAGATCCTCGAAATCGGGCCGATGTTGGATCGTAAACCTCGCGAGCTCTCCGGCGGGCAGCGCCAGCGCGTTGCGATGGGGCGCGCGATCGTTCGCGAGCCGGCCGCCTTCCTGTTCGATGAGCCTCTGTCCAATCTCGATGCCAAATTGCGGGTGCAGATGCGCGTTGAAATACGCCGGCTGCAACGGCGCCTGAAGACCACCAGCATCTACGTCACCCATGACCAGCTTGAAGCGATGACGCTGGCAGACCGGCTGGTCGTGATGAACGGAGGACTTGTCGAACAGGTCGGCACGCCCGTGGCGGTCTACGATCGCCCGGCGAGCCTGTTTGTCGCCAGCTTCATCGGCTCGCCGCCTATGAATCTCGTGCCGATCGACGTCCTTAGGGCAGCCGACAGCGCAAGTGCCCTGGCATTGCCGGCCCGCACCGACATGGTCGGCCTTCGTCCGGACGCGTTGCTCGTCACCAAGCCGGTAGAGCCTTCCGTTCGTCTCAATGCAACGGTCGAATTGCTCGAGCCCATCGGGGGAGAAAGCCATCTGCATGTGCGATTGGGCGGAAGCCAGCAGACGGTCGTCCTGACCGTACCGGGTCGTCCGGATTTTGCCGAGAATGCAAATATCGACGTCTTCGCACGTGTCGGCGCGATGCATCCCTTCAACAGCGATACCGGAAAACGCACAGATTGACTCCGGCTTATTATTTCTCCATCCCACCCCAGAAGACGACGAAAGAGATGAGACGATGACGACCGTAGAGCCGCGATCCGGCCCGAGACGCAGTGAGGTTCAGGCGCATCGAGGCGCCTCTGCCATTGCGCCCGAGAATACCATTGCCGCTTTCCGGGCGGCCGCCGAACAAGGTGCGGAATGGGTCGAACTCGATGTTGCACTTCTTGCTGACGGTACCCCGGTCGTCATCCACGACGTCTCCATCGATCGCTGTTCGTCGTCGAAGGGAAATCTTGCCGACCTCACCGCGTCGGATCTCGACGCCATCGATGCCGGCTCATGGTTCAGCCCGAAATTCAAAGGCGAACCACTGCCGACGCTGGCCCGCGTTGTTTCGGCGCTGGGCGAACTCGGCCTCAACGCCAATGTCGAGATCAAGCAGCACGCCCATCACAAGTCACTCGGCCAGCTGGTCAAACTCGTTGATCAACATCTGAAGGCGCGGCCGCCGCATACCAAGATCATGATCTCGAGCTTTGATGCCGCTGCGCTGAAGGGAATGTACGAGATCGATCCAAGCTACGAGCTCGCCATGCTGTGGAGCAAGCTGCCTGCGGATTGGACCGATATCCTTCGGTCAATACCAGCAAAGACCATCCATCTTGACTACAAGGCTCTCAGTATCGGGTTTCTCGAAGAGGCTGTTCGTCGCGGCATCTCGGTGCGGGCTTGGACCTGCAACGATCCCAGGCGGCTCGCATCTTTCTGGGATGTCGGTTTGACCGGTGTGATAACAGACGACCCCAGTGTCTACCTCACGTAAGGAGCGGCGATGGGGCAGCGGATCATATCGAGCCGGCAACGTGAGATCCTCGCGCTGATCGAGACGGAAGGTGTTCAGTACATCGAGGAACTGGCACGTCGATACGAACTGACGACGCAGACGATCCGGCGCGATATCAATGCATTATGCGATCTCGGGCACGCGCGCCGCTTTCACGGCGGCGTCGATCTGCCGGTCGAAGGCAGCAACATCTCGCTCAATGCTCGCGCCCAACTCAATCGGCGCGCCAAGCGGCTTATCGCCAAGCGTGTCGCTTCCGATATAGGTGCAGACGCGACAGTGTTTCTCGGGATCGGCAGTACGGTTCAATTCGTTGCCGAGGCGCTGCGTGATCATCAGGGGCTGACGGTGATCACCAACAACATCCACGTCGCCTTGAGCCTTTGCGACGCGCCGAGCGTCGAGGTTCATTTGACGGGCGGTCTTTTGCGTCACGATGACCGCGACGTGGTCGGCACGGATGTGATCAGGTTCGTCGAAAAATTCTATGCGACTTACGCAATCGTCGGCGCAGGCGCTTTGAGCCCGCTGAACGGACTGATGGACTTCAGCTACAGCGAAGCCCAGATCACCAATGCTCTGCTGGAGAATTCACAAACGCAGATTCTGGCCGCGGACGTCAGCAAGTGGACGCGCAACGCGGCCGTGCGTGTTGCGCCATTCAGCAAACTCACCCGTTTCTACACCGATCGGCTGCCTGGCGACGCGGCCGCCACCAATGCTCTCGCCGAGAGCGGCTTGGATGTGGTCACATGCAGCGAGGATATGACATGAGCTATGTAGACCTGGCGCCATCAGCTCGTGAGTTGCAGGATGTGCGCTACCTGTTCACCGACATCGACGATACCCTGACGACAGAGGGTAAACTTCTGCCGCAGACCTACGGCGCTCTCTGGGATCTCAGCCGGGCCGGCATTGCTGTCGTGCCGGTGACGGGCGGCTCAGCCGGATGGTGCGAACATATCGTTCGTGCCTGGCCGGTAGCCGCGGTCATCGGCGAAAGTGGCGCATATTGTGTCACCCGTCAGGACGGCGCAGTCGTCTTCGACTATTGGGAGGACGCCACCCTGCAGGCTGAGCGCCAGCGCCAGCATCTTCAGGCAATCAAAGAGCTGGTCTCTCAGGGTAGCAAGACGTTCAAAATTGCCCACGATCAGGTCTTCCGGCTGGCGGACGTCGCGATCGATATCCAGGGTCACGACCCGCGTGAGGTCGAGGACCTCGCATCCAGTATAAGAGCCATTGGCGGAACGGTTGCGATCAGCTCCATTCACATCAACACATGGATCGGCGCTTACAACAAGCGCTCGATGAGCGAACGCGTTCTAACCGAGATGTTTGGTGTCGATCCCGATGAAACGGCCGCTGTGACCGCCTTCGTCGGTGACTCTCGAAATGATGCACCGATGTTTGGCTTTATCCGCAACTCCTTCGGGGTCAACAACATCATCCCGGTTCTTTCACAATTACAATACGCGCCGAAATGGGTCTCGTCGCAGCCCGCCGGGCTTGGCTTTGCCGATATTGCCCGAACGATCTTGAACGCGGCTGGCGCAGGTTCTGAGACGTCTCGTCAGCTTTTGACCGAGCCTGCGGTCATGCCTGCCAGGAAGTAGCGTTGAGCAACCAGGTAGAGTACCAGAAGAGGAAGCGAACCGAGCACGCTCATCGCCATCATCTCGTTCCATTCGAAGGCGTGCTGGCCCATCAGAAGCTGGATGCCGATCGGAACCGTCCGGAGGTCCATCGATTTCGTCAGAGTCAGCGCGAAGAGGAATTCGTTCCAGGCCAGCAGGAAAGTGTAGACCGCCGTGGCGACGATCCCGGGGATGGAAACGGGAACGATGACGCGCCAGAGCGCCGTCCAGCTTGAACCGCCGTCGACCAGGACGGCCTCGTCCAGCTCTTTCGGCAGGGTGTTGAGATAACCTGTCATCAGCAGGACGGCGTAAGGCAGGGTGAAGACCATGTAGGTGAGGATCAGCGCCAAATAGGTATCGAAGATCCTGAAGGCGACCACCATTCCGAAATAGGGGATGAGAAGGGTGATCGGCGGAACGGTCTGGGTACTGATGATGAAGATGTTCAAGGTGTTCTTGAACCGGAACTGATAGCGGCTGAAGCCGTAGGCGGTTACGATCGCGACGACCAGGGTCAGGGCGGTGACGACGCCGGCGACGAAGTAACTGTTGATGAAGAACCGCACTTTCACGGGATCGTTGAAGATCGTCAGATAGGCGGCCACCGTAAAGTCATCCGGCAACAGCCGCGGCGGAAGGGCGAAGATTTCCGTGTTCGACTTCAGCGAACTGAAAAACATCCACACGATCGGAAAGGCCGAAAAGACGAGGCCGATCGCCAGGCCGAGATAGGTCAGGATGGTCGGCAATACCGAGCTTTTGAAGGAACGCTTTGCCATGGATCACCTGCGCTGCTGGTGTTTGATGTAGAAGTAGGTGACGCTCATCGAGATGATGAGGATGATCATTGCGCTCGCCGAAGCCAGCGAGAATTCGTACTGGGAGAAGGCGAGCTTGTAAGTGAAGGTGGAGAGCACTTCCGTCGAATAGATCGGGCCACCGCCCGTCGTCATCCATACGAGTGGAAAAACCTGCATCGTCCAGATGAAATCGAGGAGCGCGATGCTGATGATGATCGGCATCAGCTGCGGAATGGTGATGTACCAGAACTTTTGGATTTCGTTGGCGCCATCGATACCGGCCGCCTCGTAAAGCTCCTTCGAAATGCCCTGGAGGCCGGCGAGCAGGCTGACCATGTAGAGCGGATAGCCTGCCCAGATGTTTGCGAAGGTCAAAGCATGGATGGCGGTGCGCGTGGAGGAGAACCACTCGACCTTGAAGTTGATGATATGGAGCGCCATCAGCACGCTGTTGACGACGCCGTTCGGGTCGAGCAGCAGGCGCCAGATGATGGCGATGATGACGGCCGTGAACAGCCAGGGCAGGATGAAGAGCACGCGCAGGATGCTGCGAATGAGCGGATCGACGCGGTTGGTGTTCAACAGCAGCGCGAAGGCCAGGCCGATGATGAAGTGAAAGATGACGCTCATGATGGTGAAATAAAGCGTCTGTACGACGGACTGCCAGAAGACCGGATTCTCGAAGATGGTCATATAATTCTGGACGCCCGCGAAGGCAGCGTCCTTTTTCATGATGGCGCCGTCCATCAGTGAATATTTGAAGACCATCACCATGGGAAACAGCATCAGCAGGACAAGCAGCAGGGTCGCCGGCGAAACGTAGAAATACGGCACCAGCTTCCTCAGGGTGCTGTAACGAAGCCATCCTTTTCTTCGCGCTTTGGCTTGCGCAGCGACCAGAGCCGTAGCCGAATGATTCATGAGCTGTGACTTTCTATTCTGCCGAAATTTGACGACTTGCACCGGCAGCGCCTGGTTGCGCTGCCGGTGATCCGTGAAAGCGACGTGCTTAGAACTTCGCCAGCCAAGCCTTCTCGGTATTGGCAGCTGCCTCCTTGGCTGACTGCCCGCCGTCGAACATCTTCTGAACTTCGACGTTCATGTCGCGCATCAGCTCTTCGGCAACCGGAAGGCCGACGAATTCGTTCGCAGGATAGCCGCTCTGGAAGATTTTGAAGGCTTCCGCGAAGATCGGGTCCGAGGCCACGAAGTCCGGCTTGGCATGGACGTTGCCGGGGAAGGCGTTGGCAATCGAGACGAGACGGCCGTTGACGTCAGGGCTCATCAGGTATTCGACGAGCTTCCAGGCTTCTTCCTTGTGCTGGCTGCCTTCGCTGATGCCGATGCCCCAGGAGGCATAGGGCATGCCGCGCTTGCCGGTGTAGCCGTCAGTGGCGGGCAAAGCGGAGATGCCGAAATTGAGCTTCGGATTGCGCTCGCGGATCAGGTTCACATGGGCGAGGGAGTCGACCATCATGCCGACGCGGCCATTGACGAATTCCTCGACCTTGTCCTGTTCCTTCTTGGCAAAAATGCCGGGAGAAATAACGCCTTCCTTGTTGAGGGAAGCGATATAGTCGAGCGTGCCGACGACGGCGTCATTTTCGAGGTCAGGCTTGCCGTCCTTCAGCATCGAGGCACCGGAGGCCCAGACCCAGGACATGACGTCGTTCTGGATTCCGCTCGGAGACTGCAGCGATAGCGGCAGGACCCAGCCGTACTGGTTCTTCGAGGCGTCGGTCATCTTCTTCGCTGCTTCGGCAAATTCCGTGCGCGTGGCCGGCAGCTTGTCGACGCCGGCGGCCTTGGCGATATCGAGGTTCACGAAGACCGGGTAGACGAAGGATGCCAGCGGGAACATCACGCTCTTGCCATCGACCTTGACGATATCGGTGATCTGGCTCTTGTCGTATTTCGCCTTCTCCATCAGTTCGTCCATGGAGGCGATCGCGCCCTGCTTGGAGAGCCCGTTTACCCAGGCACCATCGAGGCCTACCACGTCGCTGAGCGTTCCGGAGGCGGCGCCGACGACGATCTGGTCGCGCGTCGTGGCATAGGGGCCGCTGACCAGCGTCACCTTGATGCCGGGGTTTTTGGCTTCGAAATCGTTCATGATGCCGCGCAGAGCGCCCGACGGCATTTCGGGTTCCCACCATTGAATGAACTCGATGGTGGTGTCGGCAAACGCCGATGTGGCGCAGAGCGCCCATACCGCCACGGCAGCCCGCATCGTCACGCCGAATTTTCTGATATTCATTTGTGCCTCCCAAAGATTGTCAGTTAATCGATCCTCCTCAAGATCGTAGGCAAAGTAGGTTCCCTGAAGCCCCCATCTGTCAATGAAGAACTGCGATCGGGAAAAGATGGGAGGCCGGCATTCACCGCGCGTGTTGCGTTAAATCATTGATAAAAAATCATAAAATTGGTTGACATCATCAGTGTTTTTCTGCAGCATTTGTATTGCTTGTGACGCATTTTTTCTTTACTTTCGTAAACAAATGAAAGTTTACCCAACAAAATGAAAAGCGTGGCACCTGGCTTCTTCACTGCAAATTTTCGAATTTTGGGTGCTGAAACAAGCGCCTTTTGCAACCACGCGGCGCAGACTGCACAAGTCGCAAATGAAGGGAATATTTCGATTTTCGAAAGGGAGGGCAGAGCTGCACCAAAAATGACGGATCACGCCGGCTTACGCGGTGATTTTCGACGATTCAGGATACGAAGATCACCTGTACAAATCGCCGAATGCGTGATTTGGCGCGTCAGAGGATCGGCCGTTGCGTGAAGTCATTCCCGATCAGTTGTCGTTGTCCCGCCAGTAAGGAATTGAATGGCCAAGAAAAATTATAAATCGATGGACGACTTCGCGACTGCCGCCGGCGTATCGCGTCCGACCTTGTCGAAATATTTCGATGATCCCTCGCAGATCAAGGAGGTGACCCGCAAGCGTATCGAGGCGGCTCTCAAGAAGTCGCATTTCGAGCCGAACCTTTTCGCCCGGCATCTCAATCGCAAGCGGACCAGAAATATCGGGATTCTGGTCCCGACCATGTCGGATCCCTTTTATGTGCAGGTCGTATCGCTGATCGAGCTGGAGTTGCGCGAAAAGGGATTCTGGCCCGTCCAGATCTCTTCGCACACGCGGCCGGAGCTGGAGGCCGAGGCCGTGCGGACCTTGCTGTCGCTGAAGGTTGCAGGCGCGATCGTTGCGCCGCTCGGAGCCGGTTTGCGCCGTTCCGCGCTGGAAAGACTAAGGGATGCCATCCCCGTCGTCTGCTTCGACAATCCTGCCGACGCCGACCTTCCTTATGTCGGCAACGATAACGCGCAAAGCATGGCAGCCATTGTGCAATATCTCTGCCGGTCCGGTGAGCCGCCGATCTTCCTGGAAATTCCGCATATGACCGAGAATGCCGGCGAGCGGCAGGCGGGCTACCGCGCGACCATGGCGAGGGAAGGGCACTCCCCGCTCGTCATCGATTGCGACGCCCCACCTTCCTGGGAATTCGAGCGTCTCGGATACGAGCAGATGCAGAGAATTCTTGCGAATGGCAGTCTTCCGGGCAAAACGCTGCTATGCGCCAACGACCGCTTTGCTTTCGGCGCAATGGCAGCCGCATTCGCGTCGGGACTGAAAATCGGCCGGAACGACGCGTGCGACGTGCGCATTGCCGGGCACGACGATCACCCGCTTAGCCGATATACCTGTCCGTCGCTGACGACCATGGCCCAGAACGCGCCCGAGATCGCCGCAAAATCCGTGGAGCTTTTGCTGGCGCATATCGAGAGTGAGGATGATGGAACCACCCCTGCGACGAACAAGGTAATCCTCGAGGCAACGCTGGTCATGCGCGAGTCGGCTTGAGGCCGTGTTTCCGCGTTAACGGGCAAGCGCAGGGTCCATGGCGCGCCATGCCGTTGCGATGGCTTCCAGGGCCTCTTGCGCCTCCGGAATGGCCCGTCTCTTCGATACGAAGCCATGGATCTGTCCGGGCCAGGTCCGGGTCGTTGCCTTCGCTTCGGTGCTGAGCCGCTCGGCATAAGCGGCCCCTTCGTCGAACAACACGTCGTATCCGGCAAGGATCACCAGGGCCGGCGCCACGCCCGCCAGCGATGCTGCGTTAACCGGCGAGGCTCGCCAGTCCGACCGGCTCGCGGCGTCCGGCAGATAGTGGTCTCGGAACCATTTCATAGCGGCTGCCGTCAGGCCGAAATCCTCTTCGTAACGTGAGTAGCTGTCGCTTGTCTGCAACTGGTCGGTCACCGGATAGATCAGCACCTGTCCGATGACAGCCGGCACCTGTCCGTCCCGCGCCAGCAGGGCGACGACGGCGGCCAGATTGCCACCGGCGCTATCGCCAGCGACGACAACCCGCAAGGGATCGATGCCGAGCGCATCAGCCTGCTCCGTCATCCAGACGAGTGCGGCGGCGCAGTCGTCAATGGCAGCAGGAAAGGGATGTTCCGGGGCCAGGCGATAGTCGGGCGAAACCACGACGG
Organism: Rhizobium acaciae; assembly: GCF_025941625.1. Classification (NCBI taxonomy): domain Bacteria; kingdom Pseudomonadati; phylum Pseudomonadota; class Alphaproteobacteria; order Hyphomicrobiales; family Rhizobiaceae; genus Rhizobium; species Rhizobium acaciae. The sequence goes on along the minus strand of NZ_JAPCZO010000026.1, from coordinate 90,683 downwards.
CGCCTGCCATATTGGCAAGCGTCCGGCAGATATCCTCATGGGTTTCCGGCGCGCCGATCACAAAACCGCCGCCATGGAGATAAAGCAAGGCCGGCGCGCCCTGGCGCGGCGCAGCGCGGCCGCGCCATATCTTCAACCGGATGGCGCCCACATGCCTTTCCAGGGTCTCGACCACGTCTTCGAGCGGCCGCTGGATGTCTGCGAAACTATCCAGATATTGCTGCCGCGCCAGCGCCGGCGTGCAGCTTTCGACCGGCGTTTGCGGATCGCCAGGCCATGCAAGCGCGCGTTTGGCGGATTCATCCAGTTGTGTCATGCCAGCAAACTCCTCGCTTCGTCTTCCCGCAATTCTTTTGGCTGCGCGACAATACCCGGAATTGTCTGGGCGACACCGGATTCACCTGCACGCAGGATCGCTTCCATGACTTCGAGCACATGCAGCGCGAGATCGCCCGAAGCACGCGGCGCACGGCCTTCGATGATTGCGCGTGCGAGATCGGCAAGACCAAGCATGCGGTAGTTGGCACGATCCGGCGCTGCGATCGGCCAGTTGACGGCACCGAAGAGTTCGCCTGATGTATCCGTTTCCTGCCAGGGAGCGCCACGGCTGGAGAGCGCGACGGAGCCGCCGAAATTGTCGGGGTCGGGCAGGCGCAGCGAGCCTTCGGTCCCGTGGAGCTCTATGGGGTGGTTGGAGTGGCGGAAGACGTCCCAGGAGCTGCCGAAGGTGACCGTGGCGCCGCAATCGAATTCCAGCAGCGAAAGCACGCTGGTCGGCGTACCGATCCTGAATGTAGTGCCCTGTTTCGGCCCCTCGGCGGTGATGAGCCGCTCTTCCTGCCCGCTTGTGGCGACGGCCTGCACACGGCGGATCGGCCCCATCAGATTGATCATCATCGTCAGATAATAGGGCCCCATATCCATGACCGGGCCTGCGCCGGCCTGGTAGTAGAAGCTGGGATCCGGATGCCAGTGCTCCATGCCGCGCCCCATCATGAAGGCTGTTCCAGTCACCGGCTTGCCGATGGCGCCGGCTTCCATCTGCCGCCGGGCATGGCGTCCGGCTGCTCCCAGGAACGTGTCTGGCGCCGAGCCGAGCATGAGGCCCTTTACGGCGGCGGCATCCACCAGCCGGCGTCCTTCCGCGGCCGTGATGCCTAGCGGCTTCTCCGTAAAGACATGCTTGCCCGCCGACAGCGCCCGCATCGAAACGTCAAAATGCGCGGCCGGGATCGTCAGATTGAGGATGAGGTCGATGTTCCTGTCGTCGATGAGGCTATCGACGTCAACCGCGCGCAGATCGAACTCCGCCGCGCGCCGCTTGGCGGCGTCGGCGTTGAGGTCTGCACAGGCGATGATTTCGACGCCGCGAAACAGCGGCGCGTTGCGCATATAGGCGAGCGAAATGTTGCCGCATCCCACAACGCCGATCCTGAGTTTCATACCATTGGTCTGTGTCATCTAAGAACCTGATTTTGCCGTTGCGGGTGCGAAGGGTTGAGGGGTGCGTTACATTTTAATCGCAAGGAATAAAATATATTGACGCACGGTAACATTTGACCGTACGTAATGGCAAGACGCTGGCGTCGCAATCCCCGCTGAAGAGCCCGCCGTTCCGGTCTTCGGCCGCCTCTCCAGGCGGAAGGAGTTTGGCAAGGCCGGCGAAGCCCCCGAGGATTGCCCGCGTGGGAAGCCGCCGGCTTCGGTATCGGCTGTCATCAACGAATAGGTCAGGACCGCGATATGAAAAATGCTGAGCCGCAGATCGGCTGCCAAACATTCACCTGGGAGATGCTGGGTACGGGTTGGGGCGGCGGTCCGGACGATCTGGTGCGCGCCATCGCTGATGGCGGATATGCCGGTATCGAAATCACCGACACGATGATCGGTCACTACGCGCTCAAGCCTGCCGACTTTGCCCGCACCCTGACGGATGCCGGTTTGGCGCTGGTTTCCTTTGCCTTCGGCTCCGCCAGCGGCTTCACGGTGGCGGAAAAGATTGCCTCCGATCTCGACACGGCGCGGCGATGGGTCGATTTCGCGGCGAATTTTCCCGACGCGATGATATCGATGGGGTCGGCGACGGTCGTCTCGGATGGTCCGCGCGACGAGAAGTTCGCCATTGCGGCCGAGTGCTACAATCGTGCGACCGAGATCGGACAGTCGGCTGGCGTCACTGTAGCTGTCCATCCTTCCTCGCACCACAATACGCTGCTCTTCACGCGGAACGACTATGATCAGCTGTTTGCTCTCTTGGATACACAAGTGGGTTGGGTGCCGGATACCGGCCATATCCTGCGTGGCGGCCAGCCGATCGGCGATACGCTGGCCGCCCACCGGGACCGGATCCGCTACGTGCATCTGAAGGATGTCGACGCCGGCGGGATCTGGGCGATGCTGGGCGAAGGCGTCTGCGACGTGCCTGCCGTGATTTCGGCCGTGCAGGATGCACCGAACTTTATCGGCTGGATCGTGGTGGAAGAAGAATCGGACCATGCCGGAACCGATCCTGCCGCCGCCGTTCGCGAGAACCGCGAAACGCTTCGACGTCTGGGCTTCTAACACATCTTGTTTTCCCCGGCGTCGGCCGAAGCCACCGGTCGGCGCCCAAGCTCCTCCCGGATCTCTTCTAAAGTGGAGAGGTTGACTGCAGGTCACGCGTAGCGAACCTCCACGCCCAGCTTGTCCAGCCGGTGGCGAATGCTGTGCGGCATGTTGCTGTCCGTGATGATCAGATCGACGCGCGACAGCGAGAAGGCTTTGGAGGAGGCGCCGATGTCAAATTTGCTCGAATCCGCCACGAGGACAACACGCCGGGCCATCCGAACCAGGTTGCGCTTGGTCCGTGCCACGTCCTCGGAGACATCGACGACATCGAAGGCCTGATCGATCGCGTGGGCGCCGACAAAAGCCTGGTGGGCGACGAGGCCGCCGACCGCTTTGTCGGAGTCCTGTACGATCGTGCTCACGGTGCTGGGAAACACGCGGCCGCCGATCATGTGCACGTCGAGCCCTGGCCGGTACATCAGATGCTGGGCGATGTTCATTGCCGTTGTCGCAACCACGACGTTGTTGACCGGTGGCATCTGCATGGCCACCTGTAGCAGCGTCGAGCCGCTGTCGAAGACGATCGACTGGTTATCGATGATCTGTCTCGCAGCCATCTGGGCGATGCGTCGCTTCGCATCGAAATTGCGTTGCATGCGTTCCTCGAAGGCCGCTGCCGGCGAGTCGGACGGCAGGGCGATTGCCCCGCCATGCGTTTTGATCAGCTGCTTCTTGGCGTCCATGATTTCGAGATCGGAGCGGATCGTCACTTCCGAGACCTCGAAGAATTCCGCGAGCTGGCGGGTGCGTGCCTGGCCGACCCGTTGAAGTTCCAGCATGATCTGCTGCCGCCTCTGCTCTGCAAGCATATGTGATCCCGACTGCCGTTATATGCAACAATGCGACTTTTGAAAAACGAAAGTTCGCCGTCTTATTCCATGGCTCTTGCTGCAGAAATAACCGTTCAATGACGAAAATGCACGTCAAAAATTCATCATTCCTGCAAAAACGAAAGAAATCGAAATATTGAATGTTTGTTTGTTTTCGAGTTAGGGTTTTTCCAGCATCGGCGCCGGCAATCGCAAGCCTGCACAAAGTCGGCAATCACAAAGGAAGTCTCGCCATGGGTCTCGGAACCAAAATCCGCCTCGCACGCCTGTTTTCGAACCCATCGGGTCATTTGTTCGGAGGCGCCGTCGATCATTTTGTCGGTTACGGCAATGTGCGTGAGGGCGGGCTTGCCGACCTGCCGGGTGCGCTCAGACGCGTCATGGCGGGAGGCCCCGACTACATCAGCATCCAGCCTGGCGCGGCGCGCCACCTCTGGTCGGAATATGCCGGAAAGGCAGCGCTCGTCATTCAGGGCGGTTGCTTCACCGCCGACGACCGTATTCGCCAGCTCATTGCGACCCCGGAGGACGCGGTGCGTTATGGTGCGGACGCTCTGGCTGTCGCCATTCCCGTGCGCGGCGCCACCGAAGGCGAGTATATCCGCTGGCTCACCGATACTGTCAACGCCGCTGCCCGCTTCGAGATGCCGGTGGTCGCCCACGTCTATCCCCGCGATTTCTCCGACGGCGGCAAGATCGTGTTCACCCCGGATGAAATCGCTTATGCCGTGCGCATCGGCTTCGAGGCCGGCGTCGACGTGATCAAGGTCGGCTACACCGGCGACTTCGAGTCCTTCCGCGAGACCGTTGCGACCTGCCCGATCCCGGTCGTGATCGCCGGCGGCCCGAAGACCGATACGCTGCTCGGAGCGCTCGTCCAGACGTCGGAAGCATTGCGCGCTGGGGCCAAAGGCGCGGTCGTCGGACGCAACCTCTGGGGTCACGGCGATACGACCATGGCCGCGCGCGCCTTCAAATTCGTCATTCACAATGGGATGGCGCCGGAGGATGCGCTGGCGGCGGCCGGTGCTTGAGACGTGTCGCGCCCTTTCCAGGTTCTGGGCTTCGGCGCCCTGGCAATCGATGACATCATCTATGTCGATCGGGGGCTGACGGCCGGCAAGGGGAAGTTGACGAAGCGCGCCACGGACCATGGCGGCAACGTGGCGACGGCCCTTGTTGCCGTCGCCCGGCTCGGCGGTCAGGCCGGCTTCATCGGCTGGCTCGGCGATGAGACAACGGCCGACGTGGCAGGCAGCGAGCTCGAACGAGACGGCGTCGACATATCGCTGGCTCCCCGCCACGCGGATGCCGCGCCGATCCGCTCCGTGATCACGGTCGGTCCCGACGGCGACCGGTTCATCGCTTATGACGACGATGTGCTGCACGGCACGTCGGATGCATTGCCCGACGACGTTCTGATGCAGGCCCCGGTACTGCTGATCGATGGCTATGCCACGCACTCGGAAAGTGTCGTGGCGCGCGCACGCGCCTTGGGCCTAGCCGTGATAGCCGATATCGAATGGACGGTCGGTGCCGCGACCGACCGGATCCTGGCTTTCGCAGATCACCTGGTGCTGCCGATTGCCTTCGGACGGGAGTACACCGGCGAGGGTGATCCAACGATGATCCTGGATAAGCTCTGGTCAAAGGATCGGTCCGCGGTTGTTCTGACTGATGGCGAACGAGGGACCTACCTCCGCCAGAAGGGCGATGCCACCCGGTGGCATATGCCGGCCTATCAGGTACAGGCGGTCGACACGACCGGCGCCGGTGATTGTTTTCACGGTGCCTACGCCCTTGCCCTCGCTAGGGGTAAGAGCCCGCTTGATTGCGCTGCCTATGCCACGGCGGCGGCCGCCATCTCGGTGACCGCACGGGGAGGGCGCAGAGGCCTGCCAGATCACCAGACGTGCATGGCATGGATGGCGGCGGAGAATGCGCCCGCGCCGCTCCCGATTTCCGGATGTCAAGAATGAGCGCGGGCGGCGATGGGTGCTGGCTCCGGTCGACCGCCCCAACAGAGCCTCACGGGTCACGTGTCATTGAATCGCACTGAGCGATCTCTCAACGGCTGCAACTTCAACCATAAAAGTTACGCGCGGTAAAAAATATAATTCCGCATTTGATTTTTAATTTCGCTCAAAACATTTATATTTTTCAAATAGATATTGGAAACGTTTGGTGATCTTCGGCGAACTATCCTCGATTCTTTGATTGACTTTGAAGCTCAGGCCTGAGCTTTCTTGTCGAAAGGATCGGAGACGGCGCGAGCGCCGTCTGAAGATATGATCCGAACTGGTACGGGAGGACGAGACGTGGCTGTGGTTGTACTCGACAAGATCTGCAAGACCTATGGAAACAGCTACCATGCGATCAAGGATCTGAGCCTGACGATCCATGATGGCGAGTTTCTGATTCTGGTCGGGCCGTCCGGATGCGGAAAATCGACCGCTCTGCGGATGATTGCCGGGCTCGAGGAAATCAGCAGCGGAACATTGAGCATCGGCGGTCAGGACGTCGTGGATCTCGCGCCCAAGGACCGGGACATTGCCATGGTCTTTCAGAGCTATGCGCTTTATCCGCACATGACCGTCTTCGACAACATCGCCTTTTCGATGAAGCTGGCCGGAAAGAACAAGGCCGAACGCACCAAGCGGGTGCATGAGATCGCCAAGATCCTGCAACTGGAGCCCTTGCTGGGCAACAAGCCCGCGCAGCTCTCCGGCGGCCAGCGCCAGCGTGTTGCGATGGGCCGCGCCATGGTCCGCGAGCCTGCGGCATTTCTCATGGACGAACCGCTCTCCAACCTCGATGCAAAGCTGCGTGTTCAGATGCGGGCGGAGATCGCCAGCCTGCAGAGACAGCTGGGCGTGACGACGATCTACGTGACCCATGACCAGACCGAAGCGCTGACCATGGGCGATCGGGTCGCGGTGCTGAAGGGCGGTGTACTTCAGCAGGTGGATACACCCAAGGCTCTGTATCACCGCCCGGTCAATGCGTTTGTCGCGGGCTTTATCGGTTCGCCGTCGATGAACCTTTTCGAAGGGCGTCTAGCGAGCGGACGGATCCATCTGCCGGGCTTCTCCATTCCCTTGTCCGGCGGCGCCTTCGAGCGCGCTCCCGGTCTATCCGCTTTCGAGGGAAAGGATGTGATCTTTGGGGTCAGGCCCGAAGACCTCTACGACAGCCGGTTGCCGTCGGGAGCCTCCCATCCGACGATCCCGGTTGTCGTAAAGTCGATCGAGGAGCTCGGCTCTGAGTTGATCGTGCATTTGAAGATCGACGCGGTCCGGATCGACTCGGGCGATCCCGATGCCGTCGAGGACCTGAGCGGGGCCGCCAACGCCGTCGCGCGGTTCGAAGCGGTCAGCGCGGTCGAGACGGGCCAATCGATCGATCTGGCCATCGACCCGGCGAAACTTCACTTTTTCAATCCTCAAACACATATGGCGCTGTGAAGTGACGAGGGAGAGCCGACACGCCGGTGGCGGTCTGGCCAGAAGACGCCGGCGACGTTCGATGTCTTGAAAGCATTCCATCCGACGCCGAAACCAGCATTCATCTTCAATATCCGATCCAAAGGGCTTATCGATGCCAGCAAAACAGGAACGACGTCTCCGCATCGGCGTGTTGGGAGCGGGCCAGATTGCCCAGGCCGCGCACTTCGAGAGCTGCACGAAGGCAGCCAATGCCGACCTCTATGCGATTTGCGACGTCGCCGAGGATCTCCGCGAACGCATGGCTATCACCCACGGGGCGGAAAAAACCTATGGCGATTACGATCAGATGCTGGCCGATCCCGACCTCGATGCCGTGGTCATCGCGACGGCCGATGCCTTTCACGTCCCGGCTTCTCTTCGCGCCCTTCAGGCGGGCAAACATGTGCTGTGCGAAAAACCGGTCGGCGTCACCATCGAGGAATGCCTTGAACTGAAGGCCGCAGTCGACAAGTCGGGAAAGGTGTTTCAGGTCGGGCACATGAAGCGTTTCGACGCGGGGCTCCAAGCTGCCAAATCCTTCATCCGCGATGAAATGGGCGAGATGGTCGCTCTCAAAGCATGGTATTGCGACAGCACGCACCGCTATCCGATGACCGATGCGGTCCAGCCTCTGATCGTCACCAGCGCCAATGCGAAGAAACCCTCCACCAATCCGAAGGCCGATCTGCGGCGCTACTATATGCTTGCCCATGGTTGCCATCTGATCGACACGGCACGGTATTTCGCCGGCGACATCGTCTCCGTCAACGCTCGTCTGTCCGAGCGCGCCGGTATCTGGTGCTGGTTCGTGGATGTGGAATTTGCCTCCGGCACGCTCGGCCATCTCGATCTTACCGTCCAGGTGCGCATGGATTGGCACGAAGGCTTCCAGATCTACGGCAAGAACGGCAGCATTTTGGGCAAGACCTATAACCCATGGTACTACAAGACCAGCGAGGTGGACATTTTCCGGGAAGCAGACGGCGCCACCCATCGCGTTCTCGGTGCCGACGGCCATTTCTATCGCCGTCAGGTCGAGGGCTTCGCCCGCACCATTCTGGATGGCGCGGTGATGGAAGGCGCCGATATCGATGATGGCCTGGCATCCGTCCGGGCCATGGTCGCGGTTGCGCGCTCCGTCGAAAGCGGCAAGGCGGTTGCGCTGTCCGACGTCACGGGTGGCGTGTGATGAAGCTCGGCATCTTCGCAAAGACCTTCGAGGGAACGGAACCCGCAACCGTTCTCAACTCGGTCGCTGGCGCCGGGTTCACCTGCGCACAATACAATATGGCCTGCTCGGGCCTTTCGCCGATGCCGGAGATCATCACGGAAGCCCAGGCCCGCGCAGTCGGCGAAGCGGCGCTGAGCAGCGGCGTCGAAATCGTTGCCGTTTCGGGCACCTTCAACATGATCCATCCGGATCCCGCCGTTCGCGAGGCCGGCCTTCGCAGACTGACAACGCTGGCCGAGCGCAGCACCAGCATGTCGACGACCTTGATCACGCTCTGCACCGGCACGCGCGATCCCATCGACCAGTGGAAGGCGCATGCCGACAACGACACGCCGGAGGCCTGGCGGGATCTCCTCGAGGCCATGGGGGCGGCCATCGAGATCGCCGAGCGCTATGACGTGGATCTCGGCATCGAGCCCGAGCTTGCCAATGTCGTCAACTCGGCTGAGAAGGCTTACCGGCTGATCGCGGCCCTGAAGAGCCCCCGCATCAAGATCGTACTCGATCCGGCCAATCTCTTCGAGGTGGCGACGCTGGATGAACAGCGGAGCATTGTGTCTTCCGCCATCGACCTTCTGGCCGATCGGATCGTGATGGCGCATGCGAAAGATCGCAATCCGGACGGTAGTTTTGCGACCGCCGGCAAGGGTGTCCTCGACTACGCGCATTATCTCGGCCGTCTCAAGGCGATTGGCTTTAAGGGCAGTCTCGTCACGCATGGTCTTTCGGCCGCGGAGGCGGCCGGTGTGGCGACTTTCCTGAAGAACAGTCTCGGCGGCGAAGCTGTGGGGGCAGGGCGATGAAACGGGCACAACCGTTCGAAACCAGCGATGGAACCATTCTCAATGTCGATATGGCGGGCGAAGGCGCGTCCGTCATATTCCAGCACGGTCTATGCGGCGACGCGGCGCAGACCGATGAAGTCTTTCCGCTCGACGCGGGTTTTCGCCGGGTTACCATCGAAGCGCGCGGCCACGGCCATTCCCGGGCCGGCAATCTGGAGCAGTTGTCGATTGCGACCTTCTGCGATGATATCGCCGCCTATATCGAGAAAAACCTTACGCCGCCGATCGTGATCGGCGGCATCTCGATGGGTGCTGCGATCGCCTTGCGCCTCGCGGTCAAGCGGCCCGATCTTGTCAAGGCTCTGATCATCGCGAGGCCGGCCTGGCTGACGGCATCCGCGCCGGAGAATATGGCACCCAACGCCGAGGTCGGGCGGCTTTTGAAAACTCTGCCGCCGGATGAGGCAAAGACCGCATTCCTCGCCGGGCCGGTGGGCGTGCGGCTCGCCGCCGAGGCGCCGGACAATCTGGCGTCGCTTGCCGGCTTTTTCTCCCGCACGCCTTTGGATGTGACCGCCGAACTGCTCACCCGGATTTCCAATGACGGTCCTCATGTGACCGACGAAGAGGTCGGCAATCTCTCCATGCCGACGCTGGTCATCGGCCATGATCGGGACAGCATTCATCTTCTCAGCCATGCGCGTGCTCTTGCCGAGCGGATTGCCGGCGCGCGTTTGGTGCAGATCACATCGAAGACCGAGAGCCGTGCGCAATACGTCGCCGACTTCCGGCTTGCCATGGGCAATTTTCTGAAGGAGCTCTGAAACAATGACGACCCCCTCCAAGACCTGGATCGCCGATCTTCCGAAGGACCGCCTGATTGCCGAATTCTCCGTCTGGTCGGCCGATCTCGTACGTCTGGCGGATGATCTGGCGCGTGTCGATCCTTACGTCGACATCCTCCACATCGATGTCGCCGATGGCCATTTCGCGCCGGCAATGTTGTTTTTCCCCGATCTTGTTGCAGGTGTGCGCAAAGTTTCCGCGCGCCCGATCCACGTTCACCTGATGGTCGCCGACAGCATCCTCCTGTCGCAGATCGAGCAGTTCGCCGATGCGGGCAGCGATCTGATCAGTCTTCATGTTGAAAACGAAAGTGTCGCCGCTGAAGCTCTCGATCTTCTCGATCGCCGCGGCGTCGCAGCCGGCATGGTGCTGAAGGTTGATACCCCTGTCGAACGCGTCGAGAAATACGCTTCCCGGCTGCGCTTTGTGACGCTGCTCGGCACGGCGATCGGCGTGAAGGGCCAGGGTCTCGACGAAAAAGCCGGAGCGCGGCTTCAGCAGGCAAAGCAGATCATCGCCGGTTGCGGCGCGGCGCATCGGATCGTGCTGGCGGCCGACGGCGGTATTCGCGAGCACACCGTGCCTCTTCTGCGCCAGTCGGGTGCGGAAACGGTCGTCCTCGGTTCCCTGGCTTTCAACGCGCCGTCGCTCGACGAGCGGATGGCATGGGTGCGCGCACTCTAACTCATGGTCTTCGCATGCAGCAGATTGCCATTGGAATCGACCTCGGTGGGACGCAGGTGCGCGCTGCCCTCGTCGACGAGCAGGGCAGGATCCTGGCACGTGCAGCCGAACCGACGGATGCGCTGGCGGGCCCCGACCGCGTGCTCGCCCAAATCTGCGGCCTGACCGATGGACTGCTTGCAGCATCGAACCCTGCCTCGGTGGTGGGCGTCGGCGTATCCGCTCCGGGTCCACTCGATACGGTCGCGGGCGTCGCCTCGAATATCCCGACGCTCTCCGGCTTTGTCGATTTTCCGCTGAAGGCGGAATTGCAGAAGCGGTTTCCGTTTCCGGTCGACCTCGAGAACGATGCCATTGCCGCTGCCATCGGCGAGTGGCAGTTCGGAGCCGGCAAGGGGCTCGATAATCTGGTCTATGTCACCGTGAGCACCGGCATTGGCGGTGGGGTTGTGTCGGACGGTCGCGTCGTGCGCGGCCGCAAGGGCATGGCAGCCCATGTCGGGCACATGTCGGTCGTGCCGAACGGAGAGCTTTGCCCCTGCGGCAACAGGGGTTGTTTCGAGGCCTACGGATCCGGAACGGCCTTTGCGCGCCGCGCCCAAATGCGGGCTATGGAATCCAGCGGGACGACGATAGGCAGCGATGGCGGCGCCATCGACAGCCGCAGCGTTTTCGCGGCCGCAAGAGATGGCGATCGTCTCGCAAATCAACTGATTGACGAGGAAGCGGAAATTCTCGGTCGCGGCTTCACCAGCCTGATCCATATCTTCAGTCCCGATATCATCGTGATGGGAGGCGGGCTTTCCCACGAGTTCGACCGGCTGCAACCGGGCATTCAAGGCTACATCACGCAATGGGCGATGCCGGCATTCAAGGATGTCAGGGTAATGCTGGCGGCATTGGACCAGAACTCGGGCCTCGTCGGCGCAGCGGCTCTGGCGTTTCTGACCGGCAAGGTCACTGCGGTCGATCAGCTTTAGAAAAGCAGGCCGATCCTGCGTGCGTCGGCGCAAGGCCCCTGGAAACGCGGCAACGGTTTGTGCGACAGGGTCTAAGTCAAACTAGTCGATGTCCCCTTTCCGTATCGAGAGGTTGCTCTTCGTCAGGGCGGCGGGGCGGTACTTTCCCTCAGGATCAGTTCGACTGGCCACAATTCGTGGACCTCATCCACGGCACGTCCAGCGATAAGCTGTAGCGCTAGCTCAGCGCAGCGCATGCCCGCGGCACGCATGGACGATCGTGTTGTCGAGAGCGACGGCACCATGCTTTCTGCCATCAGATAAGGGAAAACGTCGTCATGGGCGATAACCGACACATCCTGCCCCACCGTCATCCCAAGCGAACGGACGGCACGGTAAACACCAAGCGCTGTCATCGTGGAACCGGCAACGATGGCGGTCGGCGCATTCGCGCTCTCCAGAAAAGAGCGGGCATGACGAAAGCCGCTCTCGTCGGAGAATTTATCGCAGACCATCAGGTTGGTATCGACCACGAGTCCACGCTCCTGATGGGCAATCCGAAAACCATGTTCGCGATGGATCGAATACGTCTTGCCCCGCAGGCCATTGATCATGGCAATGCGCCGGTGCCCGAGATCGAACAGGTGTTCGGTGGCTCTACGCACGGCATTTTCATTATCGATATCGAGCCACGCGTGAACGTGCTCGGTCTCCGAGCGGCCGTGAACCAGGAAAGGCAGACCCAGGCTGTTCAGCAGCTCGATCCGCGGGTCCTTGGGGCGAGGCGAATGAATGATCACTGCATCCACTCGGCGACTCTCGACCAGGCGTCGGTAGGCCTGCATTTCGTCGTCATCATTGTGCGCGGTAATAGGCGTGATGAGAATATCGGTATCGGCCGTTTCCAGACGCTGCGCCATCCCCGACATGAATTCAGCGAAATGGATTTCTCCCGAACGCGCCATCATGACGCCTATCGCTCCGGCTCTCCCGGTCTTTAGCCGCACGGCATTGATATCGGGGCGATAGCCAAGCCGCATTGCTTCGCTCGCAACCCGGGCGCGCGTGGCTTCGCTCACCTCGGGATAACCGCTGAGCGCACGGCTGACCGTCGTCGGAGAGAGCCCAAGCTGCTTTGCAAATTCACGAAGTTTCATCGGATGTCTTCTTTGTCCCGGCAATCAATGGACGAAGCGTTGGCGATGCGCAACGGGCAAGTACCAGTCCGGCCAAAAATTGAAATCGGTTTCAATTTTGTTGCTTTGAATCTCTGCTTACAGGGGCAAAAAATACCCCCAATCACTGTATATCTGGCTTTCTCTCATCGGAATACAACTGAGGATCGTTAATCGTGATGGCTTGACGCCTCTGTGACCTTCTGCAATGGTTTGGTGGCCAAATCGATTTCAATTTCTGGGAGGAGATCATGAAAAAGTTTGCTTTAGCTTTGTCGGCACTCAGCGTCGCTATCGCTGCCGGCTCTGTCCGTGCCGCTGAAATTTCGTTTGCCGCAAATACCACCGGCAAAAACGTCGAATTCCTTCACAACCAGCTCGCAATTTTCGAGAAGAATACCGGTAATCAGGTCAAGCTCGTCACCATGCCGTCATCGAGCAGCGAGCAGTTTTCTCAATATCGCCTGTGGCTTGCTGCTGGAAACAAGGACGTCGATGTCTATCAGACTGATGTTATCTGGGCACCGCAGCTTGCCGACCAGTTCGTCGATCTGAAGGAGGCAGCCAAGGACGTGGTCGGCCAGTTCTTCCCGTCGATCGTCGCGTCTCAGACTGTCAATGGCCGGCTTGTGGCGCTGCCATTGTTTACCGATGCTCCGGCGCTGTTTTACCGAAAGGACCTGCTGGAGAAATATGGAAAACAGCCGCCGAAGACCTGGGACGAGATGGCCGCAACCGCCAAAGAGATTCAGGATAAAGAACGCCAGGCCGGACAGAAGGACCTCTGGGGCTACGTCTTCCAGGGCAATTCCTACGAAGGGCTTACCTGCAACGGACTGGAATGGGTGAAGTCGTCGGGCGGCGGCCAGATCGTCGAGCCGGACGGGACGATCTCGATCAATAACGAGAAGGCGGCAGCAGCGCTAGAACGGGCCAAGGGCTGGATTGGCACCATCTCACCGCCAGGGGTGCTCGCATATCAGGAAGAAGAATCGCGCGGCGTCTGGCAGACCGGCAACGCCGTCTTCATGCGCAACTGGCCTTATGCCTATTCTCTCGGAAACGGTGCCGACAGCGCGGTGAAGGGCAAGTTCGACGTGATGACGCTACCGGTTGCGGCCGTCGGCGATAAGCCGTCTTCGACACTTGGCGGCTGGAACCTGGCGGTTTCGAAATATTCCGAAAAGCAGGACGCAGCGGTCGCGCTGGTCAAATTCCTGGCGTCGAAGGACGTTCAAAAGGCACGTGCCATCGAACTCTCCAATTTGCCGACCCTGACGGATCTCTATGACGACAAGGATGTCGCTGCCGCGCAGCCCTTCATGCCGAACTGGAAACCCATTTTCCAGGACGCGGTGCCACGCCCTTCGGCGACGGCCAAGGTAAAGTACAACGAGGTGTCCTCGAAGTTCTGGACTGCAGTGCACAATACCTTGTCAGGCAGCGGCTCGGCTGCCGAGAACCTCGAGCTTCTCGAAGCCGACCTAACGACCCTCAGAGGAGACGCTTGGTGAGTATTCCGACCGGCGGCTGTCAGGCCGTCGGTCGGGTCTTCGGACGCGCTAACGAGGGATAGACGTTTCATGAGCGAAATCGTAGTTCCACAAGCAGTCAAGCCCAGGGTTTCCCATTTCAGAGCCACCACGGAGTTGCGGTCCGAGCGCATTCGATCGGCATGGATGTTTCTGGCGCCGACGCTGTTGATCTTGGCAATCGTCGCTGGCTGGCCGCTGTTCAGAACGATCTATTTCAGTTTTACGAATGCGTCGCTGAACGACCTTGGTAATGCGCAGTTCGTCGGCTTTGACAATTATTTGTCGTGGGTGACACTGAAGAGCGGAAGGACCGTCTTTCGCGGGCTGCTTGCCGATCCGGTCTGGTGGAATGCCGTCTGGAACACTGCCAAGTTTACCGTCCTTTCGGTGGTAATCGAGACCGTGCTCGGGCTGATCGTCGCCTTGGTGCTGAACGCACGGTTCGTCGGGCGTGGGATCGTACGGGCCGCAATCCTCATTCCTTGGGCGATCCCAACAATCGTCTCAGCAAAGATGTGGGCCTGGATGCTCAATGATCAGTTCGGCATTCTGAACGATATTCTGCTCGGCTTCGGTCTTATCAGCGAGAAGATTGCCTGGACCGCCAATCTGGAAACGGCGATGATCGCAGTGCTGATCGTCGATGTCTGGAAGACGACGCCCTTCATGGCGCTTCTGATTCTTGCGGGACTACAGATGGTTCCGGGAGACATCTATGAGGCTGCTAAGATCGACGGCGTCAATCCGGTCAAGGTTTTCTGGCGCCTGACGCTGCCGCTGATCCGACCGGCCATCATGGTTGCCGTGATCTTCCGGATGCTGGATGCGATGCGCATCTTCGACCTGATCTATGTTCTGACACCCAACAATGCGCAGACGAAGACCATGTCGGTCATGGCGCGCGAGAACCTGTTCGACTTCGACAAGTTCGCCTACGGCGCCACCGCGTCAACGGTACTTTTCCTCATCATTGCCTCCGTAACCGTCCTTTATATCTGGCTCGGTCGCGTCAAGCTCGGCGGGGAGGAACGTTGATGCTGCTTTCGATCGCCAAAAATACGCTCTTCTACCTGCTCGTCACAATCATCGTCATCATTGCGGTATTTCCGTTCTACTATGCAATCCTCACGAGCCTGAAGACCGGCACGGCCCTTTTCAAGGTCGATTATTGGCCGACCTCGATCTCCTTCGGCAACTATACTTCCGTGATGGGCCAGGGCGGTTTCGTCCGCAGTCTGGCGAATTCTGCGATGATCGCCTGCGTCGTGGTTTCAGCATCGCTGCTACTTTCGATCACCGCCTCCTTCGCTTTGGCCCGGGTGCACTTCCGCGGGCGGGCACTGTTGATGTTGACCATCCTCTCGGTGTCGATGTTTCCGCAGATTGCCGTTCTTGCGGGCCTCTTCGAACTCATCCGCTGGATCGGCATCTTCAACACGCCCTTCGCGCTGATCTTTTCCTACATGATCTTCACGCTCCCCTTCACCGTCTGGGTGCTGACGACCTTCATGCGGGAATTGCCGATCGAGATCGAGGAGGCGGCGATCGTCGACGGCGCCTCACCATGGATCATCATCACCCAGGTGTTCATGCCGTTGATGTGGCCGGCGCTGGTGACGACGGGGCTGCTCGCCTTCATCACTGCCTGGAACGAGTTTCTTTTCGCGCTGACGTTCACATCGTCGGATACGCAGCGAACCGTCCCGGTTGCGATCGCCCTGCTTTCGGGCAACAGCGAATTCGAGATTCCCTGGGGCAACATCATGGCGGCTTCAGTGATCGTCACCGTGCCGGTCGTCGTGCTTGTTTTGATATTCCAGCGCCGGATCATTTCGGGGCTGACCGCCGGCGGCGTCAAGGGTTGAGGGAGTAGGACATGGCAGAAATCCGACTGGAGAATATCCGCAAGAGCTTCGGCGCTTTCGAGGTGATCAAAGGCGTGACGATGGACATCCGCCGGGGCGAGTTCATGGTGTTCGTGGGGCCGTCGGGATGCGGCAAGTCCACGCTGCTGCGGCTTATCTCTGGGCTCGAGGACATCACGTCGGGAACCCTCTCCTTCGACAACAAGACGGTGAACCAGCACGCGCCGTCGAAGAGGGGGATCGCCATGGTGTTCCAGTCCTACGCGCTCTATCCGCATATGACGGTCTTCGACAACATGGCTTTCGGCATGAAACTGTCCGGGAGCACCAGAGACGAATGCCGCCAGCGTGTTGAACAGGCCGCCGGCATGCTGCAGCTCTCACCCTACTTGGACCGCTTGCCGCGACAGCTTTCCGGCGGGCAGCGTCAGCGCGTCGCAATCGGCCGGGCGATAGTACGCGATCCCAAGGTCTTTCTCTTCGACGAGCCGCTGTCCAACCTCGATGCGGCGCTTCGCGTCGCGACGAGGCTGGAAATCGCGAAGCTTCATCGCAGCATGCACAACACGACGATGATCTATGTGACCCATGACCAGGTCGAGGCCATGACACTCGCCGATCGGATCTGCGTGTTGAGGGACGGCGTCGTCGAGCAGATCGGCACGCCGCTGGAACTTTACGAAAGCCCCAATTCGGTCTTCGTTGCCGGCTTCATCGGTTCGCCGAAAATGAATTTCCTCTCGGGCGGGCTGGCGCAACCCTATGATAGCCATACGATTGGCGTGCGCGCAGAGCATGTTCGCATCACGCCCGAGTCGCCCGTTTGGAGCGGCACGGTCATCCATTCAGAAATCCTCGGCGCCGATAGCTTCGTCTATCTGGATATCGGGGCGGATGAGCCGTTCGTCGTGCGGGAAGCCGGTGTCTCCCGCCACGCGCCCGGCCAAACACTTGGCCTTGTACCACTTGCCGGCCACGTTCACCGTTTCGACCGGTCGGGCCGGGCGCTTGAGCGAGCATCCATGCGGGCTGCCTGATTTTCCCAGGGTCGATGTTCCTCCCAAGGCTCGATCCGTTTTTAACTATAAGGAGAGAACGACGTGACCATTCGCACCGTTGTGTGGGGAGAGAATATCCACGAGACTACCAATGAGATCGTCCGGGGGATCTATCCTGAGGGCATGCACACGACGATCGCCAATGCGCTAAACACCGATCCAAGTATCTCGGCGACGACGGCGACGCTGCAGGAGCCGGAACACGGCCTCAGCGAAGCCCGCCTTACTGAGACCGACGTCTTGACCTGGTGGGGCCACAAGGATCACGGCGCGGTCTCCGACGTCGTCGTCGAGCGTGTTGCCAAGCGCGTCTGGGAAGGCATGGGCCTGCTGGTGCTGCATTCCGGCCATTTCTCGAAGATCTTCAAGCGGCTGATGGGTACGCCCTGCGCGCTGAAATGGCGCGAGGCGGGTGAGCGCGAGCGACTGTGGACGATCAACCAGCGCCATCCGATCGCCGCCGGCATCGGCGAGCATTTCGAGCTTGAGAACGAGGAAATGTACGGCGAGCAGTTCTCTGTGCCGGAACCGCTCGAAACGGTGTTCATCTCCTGGTTCCAGGGCGGCGAAGTGTTCCGCTCTGGCCTGACCTGGCGCCGTGGCGCCGGCAACATCTTCTATTTCCGCCCCGGCCACGAGACCTATCCGACCTATCACGACGTCAATGTCCAGAAGGTGCTGATCAACGGCGTGAAGTGGGCCCATAACCCTGAGGGTGCATTGAAGAGCATTACCGATGCTCCAAATGTCCCGGTAGAAAAAGCATTGGAGCCGATCGTCGAACGCGGCCCGAGACTGCACCAGGCCGGCGAAGCCGGTTACCGCTGAGGAACTGAAACACCTTCCTTGGGCTTAGACGCCACGCGTGCGGTCGGCCCGGGAAAACACTGCGCTGACAGTCGTCGCTCTCCATTTGGCAAGACCCTCTGCCGCTTGTGAAAGACGACGGTTTTGGCGCTAATGATTTCGATAAACGACCATGAGGACAAAAATGCGCTTGATCATTCTCGGAACCGGAGGATGGGCAAACACCCATGCCATGAATTTTTCCGAAATCGCCGACGTAAAAATTGTTGCTGCTGTCGATACGGACGAGGTCCGGCTGCGGGCCTTCGCGCTCAGGCATAGTATCCCACTTACTTTCACGTCGCTTGATGACGCCCTTGCCTGGGGAGAGTTTGACGCCGTGACCAATGTCACGCCGGATCGCGCGCATTATTCCACGACAATGAAGATACTCGGCGCCGGCAAGCATGTCCTCTGCGAGAAGCCGCTGGCGGTAAACTACCGTGAAGCCAAAGAGATGGCCGACGCTGCTGCTGCGTCCGGCAAGGTCACGATGGTAAACCTTACCTATCGTAATGTAGCGCCGCTGCAAGCAGCGCGTAAAATGGTGCTGGACGGACGCCTCGGCGCGATCCGCCACTTCGAAGCGTCCTATCTCCAGAGCTGGCTGGTCTCAAAGGCGTGGGGCGACTGGACCAAGGAATCGCAATGGCTTTGGCGGCTGTCGACAAAGCACGGTTCCAATGGCGTGCTGGGCGATGTCGGTATCCATATTCTCGACTTCGCGGTTTTTGCTGCCGGAAGTGACGTCAAGGCGGCCGCATCGCATCTCAAGGTGTTCGACAAGAGCCCCGGAAATCGGATCGGCGAGTATGATCTCGACGCCAATGACAGTTTCCTGATGATGGCTGAACTCGAAAACGGTGCCGCTGGCGTCATCCACGCAACGCGCTGGGCGACTGGCCATCTGAACGAATTGCGCCTACGCCTGCATGGAGACAAGGGCGCGCTGGAGGTGGTGCATACGCCTGAAGGTTCGACACTCAGGGCCTGCGAAGGTCCCGATGCCGACAAGGCAATCTGGCGTAAGATCGAGGTCGAACCGGTAATCACCAATTTCCAGCGTTTTGCAAATGCCGTGCAAAACGGGCAGCCGGATGAGCCTGGTTTCGGCCACGCAGCCAAGCTGCAATTCGTTCTCGACCACGCAGTGAAGACGGCCGGCGCTCTGACCGAACTTTAAGCGAAGGCGCTCCAGTTCGGTGCCACCTTTGCAGGTTGCTCGTCGTTTCAAGGCGAGGGCACCGGTTATGCGGCCTCCTTGGAACCGGCGCTGACAGCCTCGTACAAATTCCTCGACAGGGGAATTGCAAAGGGACGTCGGCTTGGTCAGATGCGCCGGTTCAATTCGTCTTCGCTGATCCCAAAGTGGTCGAGAATGATGCCGACGTTTCGGCGATGAGATTTGAAATAGACGTCGAAGATATCGCCGAGCAGGGGAATGGTTCCGCCGGCGGCGTCGATCCCGAGATTGACGGCCATGCGTGCGAGCTTGTGGGTGGGAATGCCGAGGCGTCTTGCCTCATCGATGATGAAAAGACCGATGAGGGATGCGGCAATGTCGCCGACGGCCGGAATAAGGCCGAGAATCGAGTCTGCACCGATCCGCACGCCGATGACAGGCAATCTGACCGCGGTATCCATCAGGCGCGCTATGCCGACGGCGCGCCGAATTCTTCCAAGTTCGATGGACGTCAGATGTTTCGTGCTGGCCGAGGCTGGCATCAGCGACCTTTTGGCGCGGACGACCGTTCCGCCTCCTCGAATGAGGGCGCGGGAAGGATGTCATCGCATTGCTGCGAAATATTCCGACGCAGCGAAAGCCCGGTGCCATCATGATGTTCCATGGCCGTGAAACGCTGCAAACCCGATAAGGTTGCCCGCGAAAGCAAGGATCATGTCTCGTCGGGAACCACGACCAATTTGCCCACAAAGTTCTTCGCCATGAAATCGGTCTGCGCGCGGTGGAATTCCGATAGCGGATAGACGCCGCCGACGAGAGGCCGGATCTTCCCCCTTTCGATATAGCCGACGATCCGACGGAAGTCGGCGCGGCTTCCCTGGCTTGAGCCGTGCAGCTCCAGCTGCTTCAGATACATGGTCCGCAAATCGAGCTGGACGACCGGGCCGGCGATGGCGCCGGCTGTCGTGTAGCGGCCTTCGGGGCGCAGGATCTTCAGGAGATCGTTGAACAGCGGTCCGCCGACGAGATCCGCGACGACATCGATCGGCTGGCCACGGCTGGCGGCATGGACGGCTTCGACCAGATCGCCCTTGCCGCGGGTTACTACCGCCTCGGCGCCGATGTCGAGCATCGCCGCCTCCTTTCCGGGGCCGGCGACCGCGATCGGGATGGCGCCGCGGGCCCGCGCGAGCTGGATGATCGCCGAACCGACGCCACCCGAGGCGCCGGTCACCAGGACGCGTTCACCGGCGACAAGCCTTGCCCGTTCCAGCATGCGCTCGCCGGTCAGATAGGCACAGCAGAAGGTGGCGAGTTCGACGTCGGTCAGATCGGTTGCGACGACATGGGCATTCTCGGCCGGCAGTGCCATATATTCTGCATAACCGCCGTCGCGGCCATGGCCCATGTAATCGATGTCGGCGAGGCTGTCGTCGTCGCGGTTATAGATCGAGAAGTCGACCATGACACGTTCGCCGATGCGTGCCGGATCAACGCCGGGGCCGACGCCGACAATATGGCCGACCGTATCGGTGCCCTGAATGCGCGGGAATGTCAGCGTATTGCCTTGCCTGCGCCATGTGGAGACAGCCGACGGATCGTCCTCGGTGCCATAGGCGCCTTGGCGGACCCAGACGTCGGTATTGTTCATGCCGCAGGCCGTGACGCGGATCAGAACCTCGCCGTCCGCGGGTCTCGGGACGGGCACGTCGCTGTCATAGACGAGCTTGTCCAGACCGCCATGGCCGGTGAGCAATACGGCCGCCATCTTTTCCGGGATCGTCATGCCGATCTTCTCCCTCAGATGTTCTTGAAGACGGTTTCGATCGCATCCGCCGCGGCCTTGACCACGATGTCGGCCTCCTCGCGTGTCAGGCAGAGCGGTGGGGCGAAGCCGAGGATGTCGCCCTGCGGCATGGCGCGGCCGATGACGCCGCGTTCGAGGAGGGCAGAGGCGACCTGCGGGCCGATCTTGCGGCCGGCATCGAAGAACCTTCGGTCGTCCTTGTCCTCGACGAATTCGACGGCCGCCATCAGCCCGTCGCCGCGGACTTCGCCGACGTTTCGGTGGCCGCCGACGGCCTTTGCGAGTTCCGAGCGGAAATAGGCGCCAGTCGCGCCGGCATTCTCGACAATGCCGAGTTCATCGATCAGTTCGAGATTGGCAATGCCTGCGGCAGCACAGATCGGATGGGCGGAATAGGTCCAGCCGTGACCGATCGCTCCCATCTGATCGGAACCCTGCACCAGGACTTGCCACATCTTGTTCGAAACGATTGTGCCGGAAAGGGGAGCGTAGGCCGAGGTCAGTCCCTTGGCGATGGTGATCAGGTCCGGTTTCATGCCGTAATGATCCGAGCCGAACATCGTGCCGAGGCGGCCGAAGCCGGTGACGACTTCATCGGCCACGAGCAGGATGTCATATTTGTCGAGCACGGCCTGGATCTTCTGCCAGTAGGTTTTCGGCGGCGGCACGATGCCGCCGGTGCCGAGGATGGGTTCGCCGATGAAGGCGGCGACCGTTTCCGGGCCTTCGGCGATGATCATCTCCTCGAGCTTGTCGGCGCAATATTGCGAGAACTGCTCCTCACTCATCGACCGGTCGGGGCGGCGGAAATAATAGGGTGCTTCGGTGTGCAGCACCGGCGCCCGCGGCAGATCGAAAGCGTTGTGAAAGAGGGCAAGGCCGGTGAGGCTGCCGGTCATGACGCCGGAGCCGTGATAACCCCGCCAGCGGGAGATGATCTTCTTCTTTTCCGGACGGCCGAGGATGTTGTTGTAATACCAGATGAGCTTGATGTTGGTCTCGTTGGCATCCGAGCCGGAGAGGCCGAAATAGACGCGGCTCATGCCGGTGGGGGCGCGGTCGATGATCATCTTCGACAGCGTAATCGAGGCTTCCGTGCCGTGGCCGACATAGGCGTGGTAATAGGCGAGGTTCTTTGCCTGCTCGGCGATCGCGTCGGCGATCTTCTGGCGGCCGTAGCCGACATTGACGCAATAGAGGCCGGCAAAGGCGTCGAGGCTTTTGCGGCCTGTCGTGTCGGTGATGTAGACACCTTCGCCGCTGGCGACGACACGGGTCGGCGTCTCGCCGCGGGCATGCCCGCCCATATGGGTCGAGGGGTGGAAGAAGTGATCACGGTCCCAGGCGGTGAGTTCGTTGCTTCTGTCGAGCATGTCGTAGCCTCTTTCTTGAAATGGGGGCTTGAAAATGGGGTCTCACTTGAAATGGGTCAGGCGGCCGTGTCGATGCAGAGATATTTGAGCTCGGTGAAGGCCTCGAGCCCATGGCGCGACCCCTCGCGGCCGAGACCGGATTGCTTCCAGCCGCCGAAGGGAATGGGAGCGCCGGTGATCTTCACCCGGTTGACGGCCACCATGCCGTATTCCAGCGCACGGCCAAGCCGCATCTGGCGGGCGCCGTTCTCCGTGACGATATAGGCGACGAGGCCGTATTCGGTATCGTTGGCGCGGGCGATAACCTCGTCTTCCGTGTCGAAGGCGGCAATGGCCGCCACGGGCCCGAAAGTCTCCTCGCGCATGATCAGCGCATCCGCCGGCACATCGGTCAGCAGCGTCGGCTCATAGAAAAGCCAGCCGGCCTTGTGACGCCTGCCGCCGGTGACGAGCCGTGCGCCATGTCCCAGCGCGTCGGAGACCTGTTCCTCGACTTTGGCGACAGCGCGTTCATGCATCAGCGGTCCGATCTCGGCGCTATCCTCGAGCCCTGGACCAACCTTCAGTTCGGCAATGCGGTCTGCGAAGGCCTTGGTAAAGGTATCGGCAATGCGCCGCTGGACGAAAATGCGATTGGCGGCGAGGCAATCCTGGCCGGAGGTTGCAAACTTGGCGTTGAGGGCGATTTCGACCGCCTTTTCGATATCGGCGTCGTCGAAGATGATCAGCGGAGCGTGGCCGCCGAGTTCCATCACCAGCCGCTTCAGGGTCGGCGCGCATTGGGCGGCGATCAGCCGTCCGATCCCGGTGGAGCCGGTAAAGCTCATGGCGCGCACGCGATTGTCGGCGCACATCCGTCCGACGATCGTTGCGGCGTTGCCAGTGACAACGTTGAAGACGCCGGCGGGAATGCCGGCACGCTCGCCGAGCTCGGCAAGGGCAAGTGCCGAAAGCGGCGTCTCGGAGGAGGGGTGGGCAACGACCGTGCAGCCGGCGGCCAGCGCTGCGGCAACCTTTCGGGTGAGCATCGCAGAAGGGAAATTCCAGGGCGTGACGATGCCGACGACGCCGAGCGCCTCGCGCCGAACGATCATTTCCGCGCCGGGCAGATGGCTGGTGACGCTTTCTGCGTTCAGCCGCTTGCCTTCCTCGGCATACCATTCGACGAAGGAGGCGGCATAATCGATCTCGCCACGCGATTCCGCCAGCGGCTTGCCCTGTTCGAGCGTCATGATCAGCGCCAGATCCTCTTTGGCCGCAAGCATCAGCTCAAACCATTTGCGCAGGATCGCCGCGCGGCTCTGCGGCAGCATTGCGCGCCAGCCGGCAAAAGCCTCCGACGCAGCATCGATCGACACTGCCGTCTCATCCGCGCCAAGGCTAGCAACCCAGGCCAGCGTCGCCGAAGAGGCGGGATCGGTGACCTCGATACTTTTCCCTGATTGGCTGGCGATCCATCGGCCGCCGACATAGGCCAGATCGCGCAGGAGATGACGGTCGGCGAGCCGCGACAGCGCGTCATGATAGGCGGGGCGGGCAAAAACGGCGGTCATATCCAGTCTCCTCGTGGCGGTTGACGTCAGTCTTCCACGGGAGCGGGCGAGAGATTGTCTGTTGGCGGATGCGAAAACAGAGAGATGGTCTAAAGAACGGCGGCCTGGCAGAGAGATTGTCTACGACGCGCTCTGTTCTTCACCGATGGCAGTGAAGGAAGAGACCGGAAGGACTGTGTCCTCCTTGACCGTCTTGGTGACGATGTAGGTGAAGTAACGGTCGATGCCGAGTTCGCGGTCGAGAAGCCCGTCGACCAGCCGCTGATAGGCGTCGATATCGGGCGCGATGATCTTCAGAATGTAATCGACGCCGCCGCCGACCGACCAGCAGGCGACAATCTCCGGGATTGCGGTCACGGCGCGCTCGAAGCGTTCGAAATCCGCCTGGCGATGATTGGCGAGTGTCACTTCCATCATCACGCTGGCGACCGGCGCGATGCGCCGCGGCGCGATACGCGCGTGGTAACCGGTGATGATCCCGGCCTTTTCGAGCTTGCGTAGCCGCATCCAGCACGGCGTCGGCGACAGCCCAGCCTTTTCGGCCAGCGCCAGTTTGGTGATGCGGCCGTCGCGCTGGACGGCGTCGAGAATGCGCAGGTCGATGGCGTCGAGCTTCATGGTGCTTTCTTTAGAAAGAAATCATTTCAAACGCAGGGAAAAGACAATGGGAGCGCATTTTGGCATTGTCAATTGAACTGATTTTCAGCAGTGTTAAAATCATGACAAAGTGGCGCCCCGATCCCTCTCAACTCCGCCGGCCGGCCTATCTCTCGCTTGCCGAACAGATCGCAAGCGCGATCACCGACGGCAAGCTCTCCGACGGCACACAATTGCCGCCGCATCGCAAGATGGCGGATGATCTGCATCTTTCCGTGCAAACGGTCAGCCGCGCCTATGACGAGCTGATCCGCCGGGGGCTGATATCAGGCGAGATCGGACGCGGCAGCTTTGTCCAGACCAGGCCGCGCGAGCCGGAGCCACCCTATCTGCCGGAAAGGCTGGGCGAGGTGATCGATCTGTCGATCCTGAAGCCGGTCTGCGAGCAGATCCATTTGGAAAGGCTGCGGCAGGCCTTCGGCTGGCTTTCGGAAAACCTGCCTTCCAGCTCGGCCCTTTCGTTCAGGCCGAACATGGTGTTTCCGCGCCACCGCGCCGTCGCCACGGAATGGCTGGCGCGCTGCGGGCTGGAGGTATCGCCGCTGAACATCAGCGTGACGAACGGTGCGACATCGGGCATGACGGTGGCGTTGATGAGCGTTGCCCCGCCCGGTTCGACGGTTGCGACCGAAGCGATCAGCCATCATACGCTGGTGCCGCTCTCGACCTATCTCGGTCTGCATCTGGAAGGGCTGGCGATCGACGAGGAGGGCATGATCCCCGAAGCGCTGGACGAAGCCTGCCGAAAGGGACCGATCCGGGCCATTTTCCTGCAGCCCTCGGTGATCAATCCGATGGCGGCGCTGATGAGCGCGGAGCGCAGGCAGGCGCTTGCCAGCGTCGCTGCGAAACATGATATCGCGATCATCGAAAACGATATTCTCGGCCCGATGGTCGAGGGTCGTGCGCCGCCGATGGCCGCGTTTGCGCCGGAGCGGACACTCTACGTTACGAGCTTCACGAAGATTACCGTTCCTGGTTTGCGGATCGGCTATCTCACCGCGCCTGACCGCTATGTCGCCGCCGTCGCCAACCGGCATCTCGTCTCCAACTGGATGGCGACGCCTGCCATGGCCGAGATCGCCACCCGCTGGGTCAGCGACGGCACGGCGATGGAACTCGTCCACTGGCAGCGCCGTGCGCTTTTGAGCCGGCACGCGATCGCGGCGGAGATGCTGGCCGGCCTGCCGTACCGGGCGCACCCGCAAAGCCTGCACGTCTGGCTGCCGCTCTCAGGCAACCATACGGAGGACGGTTTCGTATCGCAGGCAAGGCTGCGCGGCGTGGCGATCGCGCCAGGCAAATCGTTCCACACCACCGATCAGGGCTGGACGCCGGCCGTGCGCATCTCGCTTGGTTCGACAACCGAAGGCGAGCTGCGGACCGGGCTCGGCATCGTCGCCTCATTGGCGCAAGGAAATCCGGAAGAGCTGCTGCTTGCGATTTGATGCCGCTGCCTTGCGTTTGAGCATAGTCAGAATAATTGTCATGATATTATTTTACGAATTGACATGATTTTGATGGACCGTCATCGTTAGGACATTACTTGTCTCAACAGGGAGAGACATGAATGCTTCCGCCCATCATCCGCATCGACAACATCGTCAAGAAATACGGCCCGCTGACCGTGCTCGACGGCTTGTCGATGAATGTCATGCCGGGCGAGAAGCTGGCGCTGATCGGGCCGTCCGGCTCCG
Organism: Rhizobium acaciae; assembly: GCF_025941625.1. NCBI lineage: Bacteria > Pseudomonadati > Pseudomonadota > Alphaproteobacteria > Hyphomicrobiales > Rhizobiaceae > Rhizobium > Rhizobium acaciae. Next base: position 64,507 of record NZ_JAPCZO010000026.1, on the reverse strand, counting down.
GCAAGACGACGATCCTGCGCATTCTGATGACTCTGGAGACGATCAGCGGCGGCCATATCGAGGTCGACGGCGAACAGCTCTACCATATGCCAAATGGCGGCGGGCTGGTGCCGGCCGATGAACGGCATCTGCATCGCATGCGCGAAAAGATCGGCATGGTCTTTCAGCATTTCAATCTGTTCCCGCATAAATGCGTGCTCGACAACGTGACGCTGGCGCCGATGCTGACCAAGGGCATCAAGAGGCCCGTGGCCGAAAAGCGGGCGATGGAGCTTCTCGATATGGTCGGCCTGGCCGACAAGGCTAAAAGTGTCCCGGCGCAACTTTCCGGCGGGCAGAAGCAGCGCGTCGCCATTGCTAGGGCGCTGGCGCTGTCACCGAAGATCATGCTGTTCGACGAGGTGACCTCGGCGCTTGACCCGGAACTGGTCGAGGAGGTGCTGAACGTCATGCGGCGGCTCGCCTCCGAGACCGACATGACCATGCTTCTCGTCACGCATGAAATGGGCTTTGCCCATGATTTCGCCGACCGTGTGCTCTTCTTCGATCGCGGCAAGATCGTCGAGGAAGGCAAGCCGGGCGACATCTTTCGCAATCCGACGCAGGAGAGGACGCAGACCTTCCTGCGCAAGATCATTGCGGCGGGGCACCGCGTCTGACCTCAGACATTGCCCGCAAGAACAAAACTCAAGGAAAATCAGAGGAGTTGGGAACGATGAAAACAGGATATCTTTTGAGCGCCGCCAGCCTGTCGGTGCTTCTGATCACGGCGGCTTCGCCTGCCTCCGCCGCCGATGAGAAGCTCGAGCAGCTGAAGGAGCAAGGCTTTGCGCGTATCGCCATCGCCAACGAGCCGCCGTTCACCGCCGTCGGCGCCGACGGCAAGGTGTCCGGCGCTGCACCCGATGTGGCCCGCGCAATCTTCGAAAAGCTGGGTGTCAAGGAAGTGGTCGCCTCGATCTCGGAATATGGCGCGATGATCCCCGGCCTGCAGGCCGGCCGTCATGACGCGATCACCGCGGGCCTATTCATGAAGCCAGAGCGCTGCAACGCCGTCGCCTATTCCGAGCCGATCCTTTGCGACGCCGAAGCTTTCGCTCTCAAGAAGGGCAACCCGCTCAAGCTGACGAGCTACAAGGACATCGCCGACAATCCGGACGCCAAGATCGGCGCGCCGGGCGGCGGCACCGAGGAGAAGCTGGCGCTCGAGGCCGGCGTGCCGCGCGATCGCGTCATCGTCGTTCCGGATGGCCAGAGCGGCATCAAGATGCTGCAGGACGGCCGCATCGACGTCTACTCGCTGCCGGTCCTTTCGATCCATGACCTGATGGCCAAGGCAAACGATCCGAACCTTGAAACCGTCGCTCCCGTCGTCAATGCGCCGGTCTATTGCGATGGCGCTGCCTTCCGCAAGCAGGACGTTGCGCTCCGCGACGCCTTCGATGTCGAGCTGAAGAAGCTGAAGGAATCCGGCGAATTCGCCAAGATCATCGAGCCCTACGGTTTCTCGGCCAAGGCGGCGATGTCGACGAGCCGCGAAAAGCTCTGCGCTGCGGCGAAGTAACAAAGGGTAAGCAGCCGGCCATGCCCCAGGCATGGCCGGATCGTCCTATCTCCAGAGAAGTGAGCTGCCGATGTCGGTATGGTCCGGCTATCTGACACTGATCCTTGAGGGCGCCCTGGTGACGCTCGAATTGACGATCATGGGGTCTGCACTGGCGCTGGTGATGGCCTTCCTGGCGGGCCTCGGCCGTCTGTCGCGCTTCTTCGCCGTGCGGGCTCTGGCGACGGCCTATATCGAGTTCTTCCGCGGCACCTCGATCTTCGTCCAGCTCTTCTGGGTCTATTTCGTGTTGCCGTTTGCGGGCTTGACCCTGACGCCGCTGCAGGCAGGCGTGCTGGCGCTCGGGCTGAATGTCGGAGCCTATGCGGCGGAAGTGGTGCGCGGCGCCGTGAAGGCCGTCGGGCGCGAACAGTCGGAAGCCTGCATCGCGCTCAACCTTTCGCGATACCAGCGCATGCGCCACGTCATCCTGCCGCAGGCGCTGCCGCTGATGCTGCCGACCTTCTGCAACAATGCGATCGAACTCCTGAAGGGCACGGCTGTCGTGTCGCTGATCTCGCTGACGGATATGACGTTCCAGGCGCAGGTGGTGCGGGCTCAGACCGGCAATACGCTGGTGCCCTTCGCGACGATCCTCATCCTCTATTTTCTCATGGCCTCGGCGATCTCCGCGACGATGCGCTGGCTGGAGCGGCGGATGGCGCGCAGCCTCGACGGCATAAGGACCTGATCGGATGGAATGGGATTGGGACTTCGTCTGGCAGATCATGCCTACCCTTCTCGAAGGGTTCAAGATCACTCTTCTCGCGACCATCCTCGGCGCTGCCGTCGCCATGATCGTCGGCCTGGGGCTCGCCATTGCGCGGCGATCACCGGTCGCCGGCATTTCCAGGACCGTCGCTTTCGTCTCGGAATTCATCCGCGGTACGCCATTGCTGGTGCAGCTCTACTTTATCTTCTACGTGCTGCCGGATATCGGCATCCGGCTGGCGCCGCTGGTCGCCGGCGTCATCGGCATGGGCATTCACTATGCGACCTATACCGCCGAAGTCTATCGCGCCGGCATCGAGAACGTGCCGCGCGGACAATGGGAGGCGGCCAAGGCCACCAATCTGACGACGCGCCAGGCCTGGATCCACGTGATCCTGCCGCAGGCAATCCCGCCGATGATTCCGGCGCTCGCCAATTATTTTATCGCCATGTTCAAGGAGACGCCGCTGCTTTCGGCGATCACCGTGCTCGAACTCATGAACCAGGCAAAGAGCATCGCCAACAGCAATTACCGCTACATCGAGCCGATGACGCTGGTCGGCATCTTCTTCCTCGTCATCAGCCTGATCTCGGTGGTGGGGTTACGCTGGCTCGAGGAACGCTACGCCAGGATGGACGACTGATCATGACCGTAGAGATTGAGATCATCGCAGCCGGCCGGCCACCGCGGATGGAGGACCGGCCGCTGGAAAAGCGCATCGGCCTGGTCATCCTCGCGACCGACCACACGACGGAAGTCGACTTCCAGCGCATGGTCGCCAGCGATCGCCTCGGCGTCTATGTCAGCCGCATCCATTATGCCAATCCGGTCACGCCGGAAAACCTCTTGAGGATGCAGCCGTCGCTGACCGGAGGCGCGGCACTGATCCTGCCGGACGAGGCGCTCGATGCCATCGTCTATTCCTGCACCTCCGCCTCGGTGGTGATCGGCGACCGGAACATCGAGGGGGCGATCCATGCGGCCAAGCCCGGCGTTCCCGTCGTGACGCCGACGGCTGCCGCCGTGACCGGCCTGAAGGCGCTGGGCGCCAGACGGATTTCGGTGCTGACGCCCTATACGATCGCGACCAGCCGGCCGATGGCGGACTATTTTTCGGATCTCGGCTTTGCGATCGACCGCTTCACCTGTCTCGGCCTGACCGATGACCGCGAGATGGCGCGGATCGCGCCGGACGAGATCCTTGCCTTCGCGCACCAGGCGCTGGCGCCGCAGTCGGACGCGCTGTTTATCTCCTGTACGGCGGTGCGGGCAGCAGAGGTCGCGGCCCGGATCGAGGCTGAAATCGGCAAGCCGGTGGTCACCAGCAATCTCGCGACCGCCTGGGCTTGCCTGCGGCTTTGCGGCGATGATCGGGCGCGGCCCGAACTCGGTCAATTGATGGCCAAGCCCTATCGGGAAGGCTGAGATCATGGTGAGCGCCTTGCCCGTTTCGCTGGAGGATTTCCGCGCTGCGGCGCGCCGGATTGCCGGCCGCGTGATCGGCACGCCGATGGTGCAGTCCGCTTCCCTTGGCGAATTGGCCGACGTGCCTGTCCATCTCAAGCTCGAGCATCACCAGACGACCGGCAGCTTCAAACTGCGTGGGGCAACCAATGCGGTGCTCTCCTTGTCGCCGGCAGAGCGCTCGCGCGGCGTCGTCGCGGCCTCGACCGGAAATCACGGCCGTGCGCTTGCCTATGCGGCAAAGGCGGAAGGCGCCGTCGCGACCATCTGCATGTCGCGGCTGGTGCCGGAGAACAAGGTTTCGGAGATCCGCCGCCTCGGAGCCCATGTCCGCATCGTCGGCGTATCGCAGGACGAGGCGCAGCAGGAGGTCGACCGGCTGGTTCGCGAGGAGGGGCTGGTGATGGTCCCGCCCTTCGACCATCCTGATGTCGTGGCCGGGCAGGGGACGCTGGGGCTCGAAATCATCGACACCGTGCCGGAGGCGGCAATCGTGCTGGTGCCGCTCTCGGGCGGCGGCCTTGCGGCCGGCGTTGCCGCCGCTGTCAAAGGCATCAGTCCGAACACCAAGGTGATCGGCCTGACGATGGAGAAGGGTGCTGCGATGAAGGCAAGCCTCGATGCCGGGCGGCCGGTGCAGGTCGAGGAAGTGCCGAGCCTTGCCGACTCGCTCGGCGGCGGCATTGGCCTCGGCAATCGCGTCACCTTTGCCATGTGTCGCGACCTTCTCGACGACGTCATCTTGCTGACCGAGGCGGAAATCGCCGTGGGCATGCGCCATGCCTATGCCTGCGAACGCCAGGTCGTCGAAGGCGCTGGCGCGGTCGGCATCGCCGCACTGCTTGCCGGAAAAATCAGGGGCGGAGGTCCCATCGTCGCGATCCTGTCCGGGGCGAATGTCGACATGGAGCAGCATCGGCGGGTGATCAGCGCTACGCTGCCGCTCTACGGCGAGGAGAGACCATGAGCCGGATGCTCATTCTGACGGAAGCGGAACTGAGGAAAGTCATCGGGCTTGACCGAGATACGGTCGCCTGCGTCGAGGCCGCTTTCGCAGCCCTTGCGACCAAGGCTGTCGCCATGCCGCCGATCCTGCGGCTCGACATTCCGGAAAATCGCGGCGAAGTCGACGTGAAGACCGCCTATGTGCCCGGCATCGAGGGCTTCGCAATCAAGATCAGCCCCGGCTTCTTCGACAATCCCAAAATCGGCCTGCCGAGCACCAACGGCATGATGGTGCTGCTGTCGAGCCGAACCGGACTGGTGCAGGCGCTGCTGCTGGACAACGGCTATCTCACCGACGTGCGCACCGCAGCAGCCGGCGCTGTGGCGGCGAAACATCTGTCGCGGGAAAATGCGTCCGTGGCCGCGATCTTCGGTGCAGGTATGCAGGCGCGGCTGCAGCTTGAAGCACTGACTCTGGTCCGTCCGATCCGCGAGGCCAGGATATGGGCGCGCGATGCCGCCAAGGCGCAAAGCGTGGCAGCGGAATTGGGGGCAAAGCTCGGCTTCCCCGTCACCGCGACACCGGACGCCAGAGGCGCAATGACCGACGCTGATCTCATCGTCACCACCACGCCGTCGGAAACGCCGATCATCGTGGCCGGATGGCTGGGACCCGGACAGCATCTGACGGCCATGGGCTCGGATGCGGAGCACAAGAATGAGATCGATCCGGCCGCCATCGCGGGGGCCGACCTTTACGTTGCCGACAGCTTGAAGCAGACGCGGCGTCTCGGCGAATTGCATCACGCAATCGATGCCGGGCTGGTCGCAGGCGATGCGGTCTTTGCCGAGCTCGGTCAGATCGTTGCCGGCCGGACGCCGGGACGGACGCGTAACGACCAGATCACCATTGCGGACCTGACCGGGACCGGCATCCAGGACACCGCCATCGCCACGCTCGCCTTTGCCCGCGCCGGCGCGGCGAAAGCCGGGACCACGTTCGAAAGCTGACCGGCGCGGCGCCGGAAGAGAAGGGAAGAAACATGACCCAGTCCAAGCTCAAATTCTCGCTCGGCGAATATGCCGCGCGGCTGGAAAAGACACGGCGTGCCATGGAGACGAAGGGTGTTGACCTGCTTGTTGTCAGCGACCCGTCGAACATGGCCTGGCTGACCGGCTATGACGGCTGGTCCTTCTATGTGCACCAGGCGGTGATCGTGCCGCCGCAGGGCGAGCCGATCTGGTTCGGCCGCGGCCAGGATGCCAATGGCGCCAAGTTCACCGCCTATCTGAAACACGACAACATCGTCGGCTATCCCGATCACTATGTGCAGTCGACCGAGCGCCACCCCATGGACTACCTCTCGGGCATCCTGACCGAGCGCGGCTTCGGCAAGCTGACGATCGGCGTCGAGATGGACAATTACTGGTTTTCGGCGGCGGCCTTTGCGGCGCTGCAGAAGCACTTGCCGAATGCGCGTTTCGTCGACGCGACCGCGCTCGTCAACTGGCAGCGAGCCGTCAAGAGCGAGACCGAGATCGGCTACATGCGCAATGCCGCCCGTATCGTCGAGGCGATGCACGCCCGCATCTTCGACAAGATCGAGGTCGGCATGCGCAAGTGCGATCTGGTCGCGGAAATTTACGATGCCGGCACCCGCGGCGTCGACGGCATCGGCGGCGATTATCCGGCGATCGTGCCGCTGCTGCCGTCCGGCGTCGAAGCGTCCGCACCGCATCTGACCTGGGACGACCGGCCGATGAAGAAGGGCGAGGGCACCTTCTTCGAGATCGCCGGCTGCTACAACCGCTATCACCTGCCGCTGTCGCGAACCGTCTTCCTCGGCAAGCCGACGCAGGCCTTTCTCGATGCCGAAAAAGCGACGCTGGAGGGCATGGAAGCCGGTCTTGCGGTCGCCAGACCCGGCAATAGCTGTGAGGATATCGCCAACGCCTTCTTCGCGGTGCTGAAGAAATACGGCATCGTCAAGGACAACCGCACGGGTTACCCGATCGGCCTTTCCTATCCGCCGGACTGGGGCGAGCGCACCATGAGCCTGCGGCCGGGCGACCGGACGGAGCTGAAGCCCGGCATGACCTTCCATTTCATGACCGGCCTCTGGCTCGAAGACATGGGCTTCGAGACGACCGAGAGCATCCTCATCACCGACAGCGGTGTCGAGTGCTTCGCGAACGTGCCGCGCAGACTGATGGTCAAGGATTGAGGCTGTCATGACAGAGATTTGCTTGCGGCCGTCGCCGATCAGCGCGACGGTCAATTTTGCCGCCGAGGGCGTCCAGCACGGCTTTCTGCGCCTGCCTTACAGCCGCGACGATTCCGCTTGGGGATCGGTGATGGTGCCGATAACGGTCGTCCGGAACGGCAAGGGGCCAACGGCCCTTTTGACCGGCGGCAATCACGGCGACGAGTATGAGGGACCGATCGCGCTTTTCGAACTTGCCCGTTCGCTGAAGGCGGAAGAGGTGAGGGGCACTGTCATCATCGTGCCGGCCATGAATTATCCGGCATTCCTGGCAGGAACCAGGACCTCGCCGATCGACAGGGGCAACATGAACCGCAGCTTTCCGGGCCGGCCGGACGGCACGGTGACGGAGAAGATCGCCGACTATTTCAGCCGTGTGCTTCTGCCGATGGCCGATCTCGTCCTCGACTTCCATTCCGGCGGCAAGACGCTCGATTTTCTGCCATTCTGCGCGGCCCACATCCTGCCGAACAAGCAACAGCAGGAAAAAGCCTTCGAATTCGTGACGGCCTTTGCCGCTCCCTATTCGATGAAGATGCTGGAGATCGATGCGGTCGGCATGTACGACACCGCGGCCGAGGAGATGGGCAAGATCTTCATCACCACGGAACTCGGCGGCGGCGGCACTGCTACGGCCAAAAGTGCTGCGATTGCCAAGCGCGGCACCATGAACGTGCTACGCCACGCAGGGATCGTCGCCGGTGCCGTCGATACCGGTCCGACGACCTGGCTCGACATGCCGGACGGCCGCTGCTTCTCCTTCGCAGAGGAGGGCGGGCTGATCGAACCTGTCATTGATCTCGGTGAAGCCGTCACAGCCGATGCCGTCATCGCTCGCATCTACCCGACTGGGCGGACCGGGGTGGCGCCCCGCGAGATCCGCGCCAGCATGAACGGCATTCTTTGCGCCCGGCATTTCTCGGGGCTGGTCAAGGCTGGAGACTGCGTTGCCGTTGTGGCGATCGTTACGGGCTGAGGTGGTCGGACAGGCAGAGGCGGGATCAAACTGCTGATCACACCTCAAGCAGCTTTCTGTGGTCTGGACGTGCTGGCTCCCGCATCGACCTGAAAGCGGTTGACGACCCCCTCCAGCGTCTGTGTCTGGCTGCCGAGCGCGCGGCAGGCTGAGGCGGTTTCGACGGCCATGGCTGCGTTGCGTTGCGTTACCTGATCGAGCGCGTTGACCGAGGCGTTGATCTCGCCGATCGCCACCGCCTGTTCGGAGGACACCGAAACGATGCGGGCGATCAGGCCGGCAACCTGCTCGACTTGCCCTTCGATTTCCAGGAGCGCCTTGCCGGTTCGGTTGACGAGCTCCACACCGGTGGAGACCTGGGCCGAGGAGGTGGAGATCAGAGCTCTGATCTCCTTGGCGGCGTTGGCCGAGCGCATGGCAAGTTCACGCACTTCCTGCGCCACGACGGCAAAACCCTTGCCTGCTTCGCCCGCCCGCGCTGCTTCAACCCCGGCATTGAGCGCCAGAAGATTGGTCTGGAAGGCGATTTCATCGATGACATTCACGATCTCGCCGATCTGGGAGGACGAACCTTCGATCCTTTCCATGGCGGCGATTGCTTCGCGAACGACGGCCGCCGAATGTTCGGCGCTGGTGCGGGTCTGAGCCATCATGCCTGTCGCTCTGCCGGCATGGTCGGAGGCATCTTTGGCTTTGATATTCATTTCATCGAGCGCGGCTGTCGCCTCTTCGAGCATCGCGGCCTGCTGTTCCGTGCGCGACGCAAGGCTGTCGGCGGCATCGGTGATGCCGGCCGAGGAGCTGCCCACTTGCTTGGAGGTCTGGGCAATCTCCGCCATCGACGCACAAAGCGCGTCCATACTGTCGTTGAACTTCGCGCGCAAAGTCTCGTAGGCAGCGGCGAAGGGTGTCTTGATTCGGCAATCGAGATTGCCGGTCGATAGCTGTTCCAGTCCGTATGTCAGCTGATCGATCACCGTTTCGCGGATCTGCTCCTCGGCGGCCTTTTCGGCCAGCTGGCTGCGTTCACGCTCGAATTCCGCATCGCGAAGTGCGGTCTCGCGCCTCTGCGCGTCCTGCCGCTCGAGCGCGTTGCGGCGGAATACCGCCACGGCCTTGGACATGGCTCCGATCTCGTCGGAACGGTTGGCGTAGGGAACGTCAGTCGAAAAATCGCCTTCAGCAAGATTGCCCATATAGGCCTTCATGCCATCGAGCGGCACGATCGCCCGGCGTCGCAGAAGATAGAGCCCCACCAGCAATAGCCCGAACGATCCGAAGCCCGCAGCACCCGCATAGATCGTCCAGGTGACGATCTCCGAGGCCGCATTGCGTTCCTCGCCCTTCAGGAAAGCGTCGGAATTGGCGACGAGTTTCTCGACCGCGTCCTGATGTGAATGAAAGGCGACGCGCAGCTGCTCGATCGCACCATATGCCTTGTCTTCATCCCTGGCATTCAGGGCCGGGATGATCTCACGGTTCATCACCCCCCAGAATGCGTCGCCCTTGGCGATGACATCGTTTTCAAGCTCGTCCTTCAACGCCTGCGGCAGCCGAGTGGTTTTCCAATAGGCGCGGCGGTCGTCGTAGGCGGCCTTGAGATTTGCGATCTTGGCAAGATTGGTTTCTGTGAGCTCGGGAAATTTGCTCGCCTCGAAGGACAGCATGTAGGATTCGACCACAAACAGCGGCGGCGGCAGAATATCGGCGATCAAATCCTTGCCGTAGACGACCTGCTCGTAAACCGGACCGTTGACTTTCAGCCGTTCGAGCGCCGATTGCTGCAAACCGATCGACATGAAAAGGCCGGCTGAAACGGCGACACCAAACGCCACCAAACTACGAGCAATGGTAAATGCCAAGACTGTCTCCAAATAACTTTTGGCCTCTCTGCTTCGAGATGCCTGATCTACCTATGGCATTATTTCGCAAGAATACTGAGATATGGTTAATTCTTTTGGCATCGGAACATAGTAGGGGTCGTGAATACTTGTGGTATCCAGCCATCAGTTGCCATCTTGGTGGCTAGCAGGCTGATGTTTATATACAGATGAAAGGAGACCGAGACCGACATGGCTGAACCTCAACTTTCCGTGCGCAGCGCGAAGGCACGCGAACTTGCGCATCGGCTTGCCCGGCGCGAAAATCGCTCAATAGCTGACATCGTTGAGCGGGCTCTGGAATCGTATGAAATACGGGATGCCGGCCGCGAGGCAGCCACGACCTTCTATGCTCGTCTTTTGCAGCAAAGTGGCACGGATATCGACCTTGAATCAGTTATCAAAGAGGACAGGCACGCACACATGGGCATCGAACTTTGATCTTTCTCGATACCAACGTCATATCGGAAACCCTAAAAAAGTCGCCCGACGAGGCCGTGATTGCATGGCTGATCCGTCATGATGCAGAATTGGCGTTACCGACGGTGACAATTGCGGAAATAGCTCTTGGAATCCAGAAGATCCGACCCGATCAGCGAGCCGAACGCCTCGAACAAGGGCTGTCCGACTGGCGCCGTCGCTTCGCGGACCGGATTTTCGGTCTGACCGAAGAGGCAACTCTTGCTTATGGCGACATTATGGGCCTTGCTGCTCGTCAAGGGCGTGGAATGTCGGCTCCGGATGGCATGATAGCCGCCATTGCGCGGGTTAATGGCGGTCGACTTGCGACGCGAAACCTGGGGGACTTTGCGACCACAGGCCTTGAGTTGATTTCACCATGGCAATTTTGAATTCCCGAAACATGCTTGGCGCTCGTAGCTGAGAGGCCGTTCAAGCCAAGCGCATGAGCTTTTCGTTCAGGGCGCCGATCTCGCGCAGGAGTTCGACCAATCTGTCCGTGTTTTCCTGGCTGAGCCGGCCCGTTCCACCGCTGCTGTTCCAAAGATCTTGAAATTCCTGGCTCATGGTGCGTGCGCTGCTCATAATTTCGATGATTTGAGCGCGGTTTTCCCAGGTTGCAACGATGGTCGGTTCGTCCATCTTCACCGACATGTCCGGTTCGCGTTCCAGCAAAAACAATTCCTGACTCCTCTTGGGCGGTGACGGATTGGTTCGGATGGCGCCATCCAGCCTATGGGATGGGCCATTACTGCGATGACTCAGGAACATGGTTTTGACAGTCTCGGAACGATTGAAAATCAAACGATTGGCTAGCGGGTGTGGGGCGGACACGTTAGCCAATCGGCAAACCCTCCCTGGAATCACCCGAAGCAGAATTCGCATGAACTATAAATGGGAAAATTTCCCATTTGTCAACATGGGGCGACAGCGCTTTCAGTGCGGACCCGGACCCGGACCCGGGCCTGGGGGCGGCGGCCCAGGCGGCGGGCCGTCCTGCGTTGGCCGCCCCCCTCTATCCGGAGCGGAAAAATCTCGGTCCGGCCCGCCTCTGCCGAAGGGCGAACGATCGGGCGGCGGTCGATCCGAAGGCCCACCTGGACGTCGCGGACCGAAGCCGTCCGGAACACGCCCGTCGGGAAAGCCGGTCATTCTGCTTGAGTCCCGCACGCCGACATCGACGAAGCCATGACCATCAGGAGATGGCGGCGTCGAGCCGAAAGGCGCGGACCCTCCGGGTCCCGCGCCCGGCCGGTCCTTATCGGTCGGCCGGAAGGTCTCGACGTTGACGATGCCGTGTTTCAAGCCCGGCACCAGGGGTTCAGCCTGAATGCGCGTGATGATCAATCGATCGGCGACGGCCTTGAGACGCACGAGCGTTTGCTTGCCGGCCAGGTATCCATGCGTGCTTCCAAGCGAAAGACCGCCGATCAGGACGCGATTGCTGCTCTTGACGGGGATGCCTCGAACATGGGCGCCTTCGGAAACGGAGCGGGGCTCGATGCGCCGGGCAATGATCGTACCGTCAGGTTTGCGGATGCCAAACACGGCGACCCGCTTGCCCTTGCGCAGGCCCTTCGTCGTGACACCCGTCGTGTCGATCGTTTGCCCCAGTATGGTCATGCCGGTCTTGTTCATCCGGTCGATGCGGCCCTGGACTTCGCTGGCGATGGTGATGCGGGCGGCAAGCTTGCCCGTCAGCAGCACCCGGGCGACATGGCCCACCTTCATCGCGCTCGCGCGAACGCGTCGGCCGTCGATTTCGATCGGTGTCGTCGCACTGAACGGGATGTGGATGTTGTTGACGATGATGCTTCCAAAACCCTGGATGGTTCCGACGATGCCTGTCCCGCCGATGCCGTGATCTTCGTTCTCTCCGCCGCCCTTGATGGAAAGTCCGGATCCGCCGATGCCATGATCGCTGGTGCCCGTCGGCTGCGCGGCGGCAATCTTGGGCCCCAGAACCTGAAGCGCTATTCCGGCCAGCAGAAATTGCCTTCTCGAGATCGCCGACGGGGTCATTCGTCCGTCTCCGTCTTGGATGCGGTGTCTGCCTGACGATCGGCCTCGCCCTCCTCGGTCATGAGATAGAGCCCGGTGATCCAGCGGCTGTTGCCGCCGGGGTCGTCCTTGATGGCCTGATGGGCGATCTTGTTGAGTTTCAGGAGCAGCGCCATTCCTTCCGCGCGCGCGATCTCGTCGAGCCGGGCCGCCAGAACGGGCGATATCCCGTCATAATGGACGGCGCGTTCGAAGTTCGGAGGAGGCTCGTTCATCAGGTTCATGACCGACGCCTGCACATGGTCACGGAGGTTGCGGGTAAAATAATGCCGGCGGGCCTCGTCGCCGGCATTGGGGACGATCGATGAGAGATCGAGCTGGATCCAGCCGTTCTGATCGACAACGACGATGCCTTTGTCCAGCCAGTCGTCCAGGATGGAGCGGGGGTGGACGTCCTTGGTGATGTCGCTCACCAGGCTCTCGAATGACGGACCGCCGTCGCTGGAGGTCCGGGGCAGGGCACTCGGCCGATCCTCCGCATCGCAATAAAACGGATCGGCAAGCCATCTGGCGAGAATGCGGCTCGTCTGCGAAACGCCGGTGGTCAGGAAGGATGCCGCAAGCACCTGTCCGCGCAGCCGGTTGACGTCCTTGCGGTGAATGCCGGTCAGGAGCGAGATGCGGCTATCCGTCTGGCTCTTGTTCGGCAGCGCGAATTCCTTCTCTGCGACCTCGATATAAAGGCGGCGAAGAACGGTCGAAAAAGCGATGAAGTTGAAGCCGGAGGCGAGTGCGAGCTTGACCAGCGGGCGAAGCACGCGGATCAGCATGGCCTGCAAGGTCTCTTCGGAGAAGGGTAGCTTCGCGCGCGGCTTCGACATCAAGAACACACTCGGTCTCTGAAAGACCATTGCCGGCAGACCTTCGGCAATCGTCCCCAGTCTCCCCTATGGGAAAGTCCAGACTGCCGCAACGGACAAGCCCTAGGCAAGACCAGCCTATGCCATGATTGCTGGCGGCGCGGCCGTGATCGCGCCACCATTGGGAAAGCATTTTGCGTCTTCTGTCAATGCGTTACCGGATGCGGCTCGGGTGACAGCACTGCGCCGTGGCGCCAGTCGATCAGCCGGTCGATGCGCGCAATCTTGTGGAAAACCTCGAAAACGTCGAATGACGTACCTTTCTCGATGTGGGCTGCCAGCAACTCGCAAAGCTCGAATATTTCAGGGGGCGTAGCGGTCATCTCGACGCCGTCATCCGTGAAGACACCCGATCGCGGCCATGCCCGCGTCTGTTGCTCGTCGAGTTTGCTGCCGACGAAGGGGATCGTATCGATGATGCCGGAGGCAAGCGCGAAGGCCGCCTCCGCCACGATTTCGGAACACGTCGTGTTGGGCTCCTTCGTGAGAGCCGGTATTTGCAACTGCTTGAATTCCCGCATTTTTCAATCCGTCAGAGATAGTTGACCAGGCTCAGGCTCTGGAGTTTCGAAACGAGCGTGTAGGCCGTTTCCAATTGCGTCTGCAGCTGGTTGACGAGCGTCGAGGCTTCATAGGTATCCACGCCCTGGAGATCGACGAGGTTTCCCTGAAGCAGAGTGGATTGAGCGTCGAGCGCGTCATTTGCCTTTTCGAGCCGTTCCTGGGCGAGGCCGAGTTCGCTTTGCTGCGTCACGATCCCGGAGGTCGCCTGCGCCGCATAGGCGATCGCCTTGGATGCGACGGTGCTCTGCGCGTCGGAGCTGAGATCCTGGCCGAAGAGGGCGGAGACGACGACGGATGCCAGCGCGAGATAACGCATGCCTTCGGAATTGGCGTTGGTCGACGAGGTGATGGTTTCCGATCCGCTGATCCGGCTCGTCATGTCGGTGCTGGAAGCGCTCGACCAGCCGTCGGAAGTGTCCGTCCAGGCGCTCTCGGAGAACATCGGCTCGACCGTGTCGGTGATGAAGCTGCCGATTTCCTCGCCTGTCAACTCGTTGACGTCTTTTCCGAGACCGGTTGCATAATCGTTCAGAGCCGAAACGATCGTATCCGAGACCGCCGAGGATTGATCGCTCAGAGGCTGGCTGTCGAGGTTCGTTCCGCCGAACAGGAATTCGCCATTGACCGACGTGTTTGCCGTCGAGACTAGCTGCGAAATCGTGGCGCTCGCCGTCTGCAAGGCAACGGCGATGCTCGTCGTATCCTGGCTCGCCTGGAGTGCGGTCAGGTTCGAGACCAGACTGTCGCCGGCATCCTTGAGGCTCGAAAGGGCGGTTTGCGATGCGTTCATGCGCAATTCGACGACGGCATTACTCATCTTGAAAGAGGCGGCCTGCGCGATAGCACTGGTGAGATTGATCGACTTTGCAGCGCCGGCGCCGAGGGATACGCCGATATCGGCGTAGGTTCCTGTGGTCGCTTCCGTCGAGGCCTGCTGCAGCTTGTTTTGGGACTGGCTGATGGTGAGCCGCAAAACATTCTGCATCGCCGATGATGAGACAAAAGATGCTTTCATGACTAGCTCGCTATGTCGAGGAGCGACTGGAACATCTCGTCGATGACGTTCAGGATCTTTGTCGCCGCTTTGTAGGATTGTTCGATGTCGAGAAGCAGTGTCAGTTCCTCGTCGAGGTTGACGCCGGTTTCGTTGGAATAGGCCTCGTCGGAGCGCGACAAGGCGGCAGCCGTGGTTTCGGAGGCCGAGGTGGCGTCGCTTCGATATTGCTCGAGCCAGCCGATGGAGGCGCTGGCGTAGTCCGTCAGGCTTTGCGACGTCGAGAGACCGGCGTCGGAAGAGAACGAGCGCTGTTCCGTCAGCGCCTCATACAGGGCGTCGAGATTGTCCGAGAAGCCGCTGTCTCCCGAGGTGTTGAGATCGGTGATCCCGCTGATGGAGCCATCGCGCAGCTTTGTCGCATCGCCGCCCTCGCTGGTGACAACGGCCAGATTGACCGAGATGGTGGAGGCGATCCCTGTCGTATCGTCGGAAGCAGCAGGTGTTGCCCCGGTTGCGCCTGACGCCGTCGTCCAGACGAAAAGTCCCGGCGCGCTCGTGCTGCCGTCTGTTTCCGAGAAGATCTGGACGAGCGATTTGGCGATCTCGTCGAGTTGAGCCTGGAATGTCGGGGCGATCTCGTCGCGAAGCTGCAGCAGTGCCTGCAGGCTGCCCGAGGCACTCGTCGTCGATCCCTCGCCGGCGTCGAGCGCAACGCCGTCGATATAGATGGAATTGCCTTCCGTTCCCGCGACGTAAGTCGCTGTCGGCGCGAAGGTGACGGTGCGGGGTATGGTCTCGAACAGCACGGTGCCATCAGAGGTGTAGAGCGCCATATCGTTATTGTCGCGCACGGTGGAGGTGACGCCGACGATCGAGGAGATCTGCTTCAGGAGCTTTTCACGCTCGTCGAGCGCCGAGGATGTATCGGTGCCGGTCGATGTCGCCAGCTTGACCGCATTGTTGGCCGCCTCGAACTCAGACAGCAGCGTATTCAGGGTGGAGACCTGTGTGGCGATCTCCGCATCCGCCTCGGCTCTGATCGACTGGACGCCGCCGCTTGCGGTATTTAGCGAATTGGCGAGATCCCGCGCGGCGGTCACGGCCGATTGCGCCGCGGTCGTGCTGCTTGGCGACGTGCCGAATGTCTGGAGCGCCTGCTGGAATGCCGTGAGATAGGTACTCGGCGAGGTTTCATAGTCATTGCCGCCCACCAGCGACTTCAGGCTTTCGAGACCGGTCACCAGCGTCTGCTGGGCGCTGTCCTTGGCATTCGTTTGCAGATACTGGGCAAGCAGCGCAGTTTCCTGCGCCCGGCTGATGCTGACGACCTGGGCGCCGGAAAGAGACGTCGTAACCGACGCCTCCCGTCTCACATAGTCGGAATTTCCGACATTGGCGATATTCGTCGAGATGACGCTGCTTTGCTGGCCCGTAGTGTTGAAAATACTTTGCACGCTGTTCAAGGCGGAGGTGAGCGACATGCCGGCGCCCTCCCTATCGTTTCAGATTGACGAGGACATCCATGATATCGGAGCCGGTCTGAAACACCTTGGAATTGGCGGTATAGCTGCGCTGCGCCTCGATCATCTCCGTCAGTTCGCCGGCGAGATCGACGTTCGAGCTTTCGAGAGCGCCGGACTGGATGGAGCCAAGCCCGTTCGTCTGCGGGAAGCCGGTGACCGTGACGCCGGACAATCCGTTGGCACTGTAGACGTTGCCGCTGAGCAGCGTCAGATTGTCGGGGCTGGCGACTGTCGCGAGAGGGATCTGATAGAGAGCCTTTGTCGCGCCGTTCGCATAGGACACCGACACCACGCCGTCCGCGCCGATAGACACCGAGCTCACCGCACTTGCGGCCTGGCCGTCTGCGGATCCCGTCGCCGAGAAGTCGGAGGCAAGCTGGGTGAAGTCGGAATAGTCCATGGTGACCGTCTTTGCCGTTACCGGATCGACGATGTCGGTGTCGGTTGCGGTGGTCAGCTGGCCATCGGCGTCGAAGGAGAGCGTTGCAACGCTCACGGCATCGGAAGAGTAGGGAAAGGACGTCGTGCTGCCGGTGGCTGCATCGGCATTGCGGTAAACCGCGACCTCCCAGGTGCTGCCGGTGACCGCGCCGCTCGCATCCGTCGTGACGCCGGTCTTGGTGAAGTAGTAGTCGTACTGGACGGTGCCGCCGAGGCTGTCATAGGCAACCAGCGACATCTTCTGCGTGTCGTCGGTGACGCTTGCCGTGTTGGCGCTCGGCAGCGTCGTCGTATCCGTGACGACGGTCGCTTCGGAGTTCAGGTTGCCGCTGAAATAGGCGCTGCTGGAAGCGACGGCGC
The DNA here is from genome assembly GCF_025941625.1 of Rhizobium acaciae. Lineage (NCBI taxonomy): Bacteria > Pseudomonadati > Pseudomonadota > Alphaproteobacteria > Hyphomicrobiales > Rhizobiaceae > Rhizobium > Rhizobium acaciae. Next base: position 47,398 of record NZ_JAPCZO010000026.1, on the reverse strand, counting down.
TCAACCCCGATTGGGATACGTTGACCGGCACCAGGCCGTCGAAGCCGTTGACGACCACCGCCGGCACGCCGGAATCATAGGAATATCCCATCAGCGTGAAACCGGCGCCGTTGACGAGATTGCCGTCGCTGTCGACCGAGAAGTCGCCGGCCCGGGTGAGCACAGGCGTGCCGTCGGCGCTTTCCACGATGAAGAACCCGTCTCCCGAGATCGCCAGGTCGTAGGCCGAGGTCGTATAGGAAATGTCGCCCTGTTGGGAAATCGCCTGACGCACTGAGGTCTGAACGCCGCCTGAATTATAATTGCCCGAGGAAGACGGCAGAACCAATGACGAAAAGGACGTGGAAACGGCTTTGTAGCCGGTGGTGTTCGCGTTGGCGATATTGTCGGAAACCGTGCTCAGCCGGTTTGCCTGGGCGCTCATGCCGGAGACGGCGGTTTTCATGCTTCCAAAAATGCTCATGGCTCGATCCTTTAAGGTTTGGGAACATGCCATGTGACGAGGGGCTTCCAGGGCCCGGATTGCGGGCGCACGACATCGCTGGCGCCGGGCAAAGGCCGACACCGGTCGATGATCTGATTGTCTGGACTGACCCCGTGATGGCGATAGGCGCTTCGGCTCATCCGCGCGCTAGTATCGTGCGCCTGTGGCGGCGCACCAACGTTTCAGCATTTCAGGAGCGGCCCGGCTGAAGGCTCTGCCAGCTCCACGGCCGGGCCACTTTCAGATCGTCTCATTGCAGCTTCTCCAGCAACTGCAATGGCGACGCTCCGTATCCGCCGTCAGCCCGCAGACTGTACGGACAATGAACCGGTGTCGGATGTGTCGAGCAGACTAAAGAGCTGGCTCGCCTGGCTTTCGGTGACGTCCTCGGGCTTGCTTGCCATGAACTCGTCCAATGTCACGAGCCCGTCTCCATTCGTATCGAGATCGGAGAGCAGGGATTGAGACTGGTCGTCTTCTGCGGGCGGCGGCGGTGGCGGTCCTTCAGAACGTTGCGACTGCTCGGCCGACATGGCCTCTGTCAGCGCATCGACCGATAGCGAACCCGCTCCTTCGCTGTCGAAGCTGTCAAAAAGCGTGCCGGCCTGGTCGTCCGTCACATCGGACGGCCGGCCTGCGACGAACTCGTCCTTGCTGATGGAGCCGTCGCCATCGGTATCGAGATCGGAGAGCAGGGATGCAAGATCGTCGCCGCCGGGGCGTTGCGACTGCTGAGCGGACATGGCCTCGGCGAGCACATCGACCGATAGCGAGCCAGTGCTTTCGCTGTCGAAGCTGTCGAAAAGCGTGGTGGCCTGGTCCTCCGTCACGTCGGACGGCCGGGCCGCGACGAACTCGGCCTTAGTCACGTAGCCGTCGCCATCGCTGTCCAATTGGGCAACATCCATGCCTTCGCCGCCATCCTCATCCTCGCCGGATACCGACTGATCGGAGAAGCGGTTCATCGACAGCGTCATCAGTTGGGACAGGAGTTTGTCGGCGCTGCTGGACGCGTCTTCATCGAGCTGCCCGCTTTTGGTTGCTTTTGCCGACGAAACCGTATTAGAGGATAGGATCTCCTCGGACGCGGATGTCGGGTACTTGCTATAGGAATAGGAAGAGACTGATGTTGCAGCGGAAATGGTCGTCATAAGCGCTCCATCGCTAGGAGGGTGAGGATGCAACGCATTACAGAACTGATAAGTTCTCTAAATCGAAATCACTAATGCCACAACCGAAAAAATTGCCCCTCAGAAATCGTAGTCTACGTTCTCAGGTCGTCGGCACGCGTTTCGGCAGGGTGGTCTAGACCGCCATGGATATTATCGACGAACCTGCGGACGAGCCGCGCAAACGCGGTCGACCGAAAGTTTCCAGCGACGAGGATAAGCGGGCGCATATCGTCGAAGTCGCCGGCCGCGTTTTCGTCAAATACGGTTATGCCGGAAGCACGACCGCGATCGTCGCCTCCGAGGCGGGCGTTTCGAAGCAGACGCTCTATAAGCTGTTTCAGAGCAAGGAAGAGTTGTTTGCTGCCGTGGTCGGTGCGCATCGACGCCTGATGCTCGATCTGCCCAGGCCTGCCGAAGATATCTCGATTGCCGCGAGCCTCGAGCGCATTTTCATGATCGATATGGATGAGGACAAGGATGCGGATCGCACCGGATTCCTGCAACTCGTCTTTCGCGAAGCGGCGCAATTTCCCGAACTTGTCGATATCCTGCAGCGCGAAGGCATGCTTGCCAGCCGCCAGCATCTCGCCGACTGGCTGAGCGAACGCCGGTCGGAAGGCAGATTGACGCTGGACGATACGGCGAGCGGAGCCCGGATGCTGATGGATATGATCCTCGGCGGCATGGGTCCGCCGGAAGGGCGCGCTCAGGCCTGGCCCGATCGGGCTCAACTGTTTGCCCATCTTCGCCGCTGCATTGCCATCTTTGCCGCAGGCGTCGGCGCCACCTAAAGCGCTCAGATTCGCTCCTCGCGCTTTCGCCCGGCAGAACAAGATCCCTTGACTTTCGCTTCCAATTCCGCATTGGATTAATTATAGAACCATAGAGTTCTATTAAGTTGATTCGGTCACATGTACGTGGCTGCGCTTCGCCATGACCGGCGATGACATTCCCGCAGAGATGAAAATGTTCACCCGTGACTGCCGACAGGCTTTCGCGCGGCACCGCCGTGCCTATGAAAGGGACAGACGTTGGTTTCCACCTATGTAAGCTATCTCACGGTCGCGCGAAATCTGAACGCCAGCCTCTCGAACGTGGCTTCACAGGCAACGGTTGCCCGCGACAGCGCCTACTACAAGGAAAACATCGACAAGGTCACGACCGCCGATGAATTCATGAGCGATTACAAGCTTTATTCCTATGCCATGAAGGCCTACGGCCTTGAAGACATGACATATGCCAAGGCCTTCATGAAGAAGGTGCTGGAGAGCGATCTCAGCGATTCATCGAGCTTCGCCAACAGCTTGAGCGACACCCGTTATGCCGAGTTCGCTGCCGCCTTCAAATTCGCTGGCGAGACGAAGACGGCGCAATCGGACGTGCAGCGGGACAATCTGCTCGATGCTTATGAGGAGTCCTTCGACACCGAGGCGGAAGATATCGCCGACGCGACGGACTATTTTGAAGAGAATATCTCGTCGATCACCTCGGTCGACGATCTTCTGTCGAGTTCGAAGCTGAAGAACTATGTGCTGACGGCTTTCGGGCTCAGCACCGAATATACCTCGACCAGCTTCCTGAAGAGTGTTTTGACGAGCGATCTCGACGATGCCGATAGTTTCGTCAACCAGCTTGACGACGAGGTCTATGTCAACCTGGCGAAGGCCTTCAACTTCAACGAGGATGGCTCGACCGACGGCGACGTGATGTCGGAAGATCAGACTTCGCTGGTCACAAGCGCTTATGCGGTAGCCTCGGCAACGATCGCTTCCTCGGAAACCGGGGAGGCCTATGACACTTATTTCGCGGCGCAAATCGGCAACATCACCTCCGTCGATGAGTTGATGAGCGACGTCAAACTGGTTTCCTATCTGAGAACTGCCTATGGGCTTACCGATAGCGAAACGGATAACTTCATTTCTGCGGCGCTGAAAAGCGCCGACATCGCCGACGCGATCGGCTTGTCCGAGCTGCACGATGCCTTCAATTTCGATGAAGACGGCGCGCTTGCCGATGGCGACACGGCCCAGACATCGGAACAGACCGCCGCCACCACGGCGGCCTTCGATGAAAATTATGAAGTGCTGATCGCCAACACCGACACTGAAGACGCCGTCGACAACTATACGACGCGCATCGCCAGCGTCACCTCGATCGATGATTTCCTGGTGTCGAATGATGACGACGACGATGACGACAACGACGATCTCCCGGAACTGTGGGAAATGGCGTTGCGAGCGTATGACATAGACCCGGACAGCGTTTCGAGAAGCGAGGTCCGGAAAATTCTCGAAAGCGATCCCTCGGACTCGAAAAGCTATGTCAACAGCCTCGACGACGACCGGTTCGTCGCCTTTCGCAAAGCCTTCAACTTCGACGATAATGGCGACGTGACCGTTCCGCTGCAGGCCATGTCGGAATCCGTCGTCGACGACTATGCTGCCTATTACAAGCAGAACAAGATCCGATACCTCGAAAGCGACGAGCTGACGGAAGCGACCGACGCGGCGGACGAGGAGATCACCTATTTTCGCGAGCAGATGGCGACGATCACCACGGCCAGCGAATTCCTGGCCGATGATCGTCTGGTTTCCTTCGTGCTCGAGGCAAAGGGGCTCGATCCTGATGATGTCACGTCGGACGCGTTGGAAGAGATGTTTTCTTCCGATCTCGACGACGAAGACAGTTACGTCAACAAGCTGGACGACAATCGTTTCGCCGAACTCGTCGGCGCGTTCAATTTCGATCAGGACGGCAATATTTCGGCCGATCCGACCGGGACGGTGCAGCAGCGCGGCGACGTGCTGGAGACGATCGACGCCTATGTCAGGCTGACGCTGGAGGATGATCAGGGCGACAGCAACACCGGCGTGCGCCTTGCCCTCTACTTCCAGCGCAAGGCGCCGGAGATCTCGAGCGCCTACGACATTCTGGGCGACAGCGCGCTCTTCGAGTTTTTCACGACCAGCTTCAACCTGTCCAGTTACGTCTCGAACATGGACGTCGATAAACAAGCCGAGATGATCGACAATTTTATCGACATCGAGGATCTGTCGGATCCTGACAAAGTCGATGATCTGATCAAACGCTTTACTGCCATGTATGATATGGCCAACGGCACAGGCACCACGTCGACGGCGCTGTCGATCCTGACCGGCTCGGCGACGATAAGCGCCGATACGCTGCTTGCGATGGCGCAATTGAAAAGCGGTTGAGCGGCCTGCAGGCCCCCCGTTCCCGGAGAGCCTGCATCGCTGCCCATGGCAGGGCAGGGGGCCGGCTGCCTTTGCCCGGATGTGGCTGATGGACGCAGCGCTGGTTGAAAGCAAAATATCCTGCACGTTATATTCATAATTAAATCCCCGTTAATAAGCATAAGCGAATATTCGTGACATGGCTGGACCAACAGCAATGAAATCTAGGGGGATTGCGCGTGAGTATTCTTGATCGTGGTGCAAATGCTGTCGCGGCTCTTGCCGCTTTATCGAATTCGCAAGCCATGATCGAGTTTGATCTATCGGGCAGGATCCTCACCGCAAACGAAAACTTCTGCCGGGCGCTCGGCTACGAGCTGAGGGAGATTGTCGGAAAACATCACAGCATGTTTGTCGAGCCTGCTTATGCATCCTCAACGGAATACAAGGCTTTCTGGACGAAGCTCGCAGCCGGGAAATTCGACCAGCAGCAATATAAGCGTCTCGGAAAAGGCGGGCGCGAGGTCTGGATCGAAGCATCCTACAATCCCGTGTTCCGACGCGGGAAGCCGGTCAAGGTCATCAAGATTGCAACTGATATCACTGCGCAGAAGCTGAGGTCTGCTGAGGATTCGGGCAAGATCGATGCATTGTCCCGGGCTCAGGCGATCATCGAGTTCACGCCGGCCGGCGAAATCCTGACCGCGAACGACAATTTCCTGTCGACGCTTGGTTATTCGCTTGCCGAAATCCAGGGCAAACATCACTCGATGTTCTGTGAAGCCGACTACTCGAGATCGGAGGCTTACAAGGAATTCTGGCGGAAACTAGCGAGCGGCCAGCTGGTTGCCGACGAATTCATGCGCGTGGGCAAGGGCGGACGGAAGGTCTATATCCAGGCTTCCTACAATCCGATTTTCGACCTGAACGGCAAAGTGTTCAAAGTCGTGAAATTCGCAACCGATGTCACGGCGCGCGTCGAAAATGTCGAACAACTTGCCCGTTGCCTGACGAATCTTGCGGACGGCGACCTGTCGCAGATGATCCAGAAGCCTTTCATTCCTTCGCTGGAAAGGCTGCGTGCCGACTTCAACAGCGCCTCGGGGAAGTTGAAGGGCGCAATGACGACGGTTGCCGAAAATGCCAAGGCGATATCAGCCGGTTCCAACGAAATTCGCACAGCGGCCGACGACCTGGCAAAGCGTACCGAGCAGCAAGCTGCATCCGTCGAAGAGACGGCCGCCGCCCTTGAGGAAATCACGACGACGGTCAAGGATTCGAGCCGCCGCGCGGAGGAGGCCGGTCAACTCGTGGGGCGCGCCAGAAGTCACGCCGAGCATTCCGGCCAGGTGGTGCGTGACGCCATCGGGGCGATGGACCAGATCGAAAACTCGTCACGCGAAATTTCCAATATCATCGGTGTTATCGATGAGATTGCCTTCCAGACGAACCTTTTGGCGCTCAATGCCGGCGTAGAGGCGGCACGAGCAGGGGAGGCGGGCAAGGGTTTTGCGGTCGTTGCCCAGGAGGTCCGTGAGCTGGCGCAGCGGTCGGCGAAAGCTGCCAAGGAGATAAAGAGCCTGATCACAGCGTCCGGTTCCCATGTCGCAAACGGCGTCGCCCTCGTGACGAATGCCGGATCCGCGCTCCAGGAAATCGCCAGTCAGGTTCACGAAATCAATACCAACGTCACAGCGATCGTGGAGGCGGCGCGCGAGCAATCGACCGCGCTCGGCGAGATCAGCCAGTCCATCAACACCGTCGACCAGGGAACGCAGCAGAATGCCGCAATGGTCGAGGAACAGACGGCCGCGAGCCACGGCCTTGCCCGAGAGGCTGCCGCGCTGTTCGAGCTTCTTGAACAGTTCCGTTTCCACGATGCGCCGAGATCCAGGTCTTCGTTTGCGCAGGCGGATCGTCATCCTGCCGCACCGACGGCTTTGAAAGTCGTTCGTAATTCGCCCCTCGCATCCGTCCAGCACGGGTCGGCCTCCGCCGCGCTGAAGTCCGACTGGGAAGAGTTCTGATTACGCTGACTGAGCCATTCTCGGCAGTATTGGCGGCAATCAATCGAGCGACCACGAGCCGGGATAGTTCGGCTTGCGACGCTCGATCCACGCGTCGAGCCCTTCGCGCAAATCGGCGGTTGGCGCCATCCGGGCGAATTGTTCGCCTTCGATCAACAGCCCCTCCGCGATGCTCTGGTTGATGCCGCGCGTCACCGCCGTCAGAATGCTCGCCGCCGCCAGCGGTGAATGACCCAGAATGCGCCGCGCGAGGTCGTGGGCGGCCGGCATGAGAGCGTCATGCGGGACAACTTGGTTGACAAGGCCGAGTTCGAGGGCGCGCTGCGGGGAGAATGCGTCGCCCGTCAACAGCAGTTCGAGGGCGCGCTTGCGCCCGGCCAACCTCGGCAAACGCTGCGTTCCGCCAAAGGTCGGCGGCATTGCGAGATTGATCTCGGGCTTGGCGAACAGGGCGCGTTCGCTGGCGATGGCGAGGGGCACAGCCTCGGTGATCTCGCAGCCTCCGCCAAAGGCAAGGCCGTTGACGGCGGCGATGACGGGTTTTCGGAAGGCTTCTAGCCGCGCAGTTAATCGCTGTCCGCGCGCGACGAAATCGCGCATGGCGACATCGGCGCCCTGCGCCAGGCTTTCCGAGAATTCGTAGATATCGCCGCCCGCCGAGAATGCCCGCTCGCCTGCGCCGGTGAGGATGATCACCCGGATTGAACTGTCGGTTTCGATGGCGTCGAGGATCGCGAGAAAGCGGTCTATCAAGGCGTAATTCAGCACATTGAGCTTTTCCGGGCGATTGAGAGTGAGCGTGGCGATTCCGTCGCGGCTGTCGATCAAAACAGTGTCGGCCATTCGGTTTTCCTTTCCCGTATGCTGCGTCAGGAGAAGTATGCCGCCGGTCGATGCTTGTGTATATTCACTAGTCGGTATACATAACGGCATGATCTCACCTGCAATTCCAACGCGCGAACGCATTATCTCGGCCGCCGCCAAGCTGTTTTACAACGAGGGCATCAGGAGCGTCAGCGTCGATGCGGTGGCTGAAGAGGCCGGCGTCACGAAACGCACCCTTTACTACCATTTCGCCAGCAAGGACGACCTCATCGGAGCCTATCTGGAGGCGCGCGACCAGCCCAACCTCGCTCTGTTCAAACGCTGGTACGCGGAAACGACGGGCGAACCGGCGGATAAGGTGCAAGGCATCTTTCGCAATCTCGCCCGCGCGGCCCGCCATCCGAAGTGGAAGGGCTGTGGCTTCCTGCGCACCTCTGCGGAACTCGCCAATATGCCCGGCCATCCAGCCATGAAAGTCGGGATTGAACACAAAAAGAGGGTCGAGGCCTGGTTACGCGTGACGTTCGAGGCGGCCGGAATCAAGGCGGAAGCGCCGCAACTCGCCCGGCAGATCGTCCTGCTGCTCGATGGCTCGTTCGCCGTCGTTCTGTTGCATCGCGATCCGACCTACATGGAAGCGGCAGGCGAGGCGGCTGGTTCACTGATCCGCGCTGCGACCGCAAACGCAAACGCGTGAGGCGCTCGCTCTGAAGACCGCATCTTTCGCTTTCGGCATGGCCTGAGGTCGCTGAGCGGGAAGAGCACGATGTTGAGCCTCTAAACAACAAAACAATGCTGCACTGCCGAAAAAATCACCACGCGCGCCGCTGCGCGTTTTTTCAGCATGACCCATTGACAATTCATCCTTGATGGCACTTCATAACATTGTTCCAGTAAAACAGACATGCGTCCATTATACTGGAACAATAGGAATCATCCATAAGGGGAACGCCATGACCATTTCCTTTCGCACCGGCGTGATGTCGCTGGCAGTCGCCGCTCTGTTGTCCACGCCTGCGCTGGCCGAAGGCAGCAAGCTCGATGAAGTGCTGGCCCGCGGCCATCTCGTCCTCGGCACGGGCAGCACCAATGCGCCTTGGCACTTCAAGAGCGCCGACGACAAGCTTCAGGGATTCGACGTCGACATGGGCCACATCATCGCCAAGGCGCTCTTCGGCGATCCTGAAAAGATCGAGTATGTGAACCAGTCCTCCGACGCGCGCATCCCGAACATCACCACCGACAAAGTCGACATCACCTGCCAGTTCATGACCGTTACCGGCGAGCGCGCCCAGCAGGTTGCCTTCACCATTCCTTATTATCGCGAGGGTGTCGGCCTGATGCTCAAGGCGGATGGCAAATATGCCGACTACGCCGCCCTCAAGGCGGCCGGTTCCTCCGTTACCATCTCGGTTCTCCAGAACGTCTACGCCGAGGCGATGGTGCATGCGGCATTACCGGAGGCGACCGTCGACCAGTACGATTCCGTCGACCTGATCTATCAGGCACTGGAATCGGGACGCGCCGATGCTGTCGCCACTGACCAGTCGTCGCTTGCCTGGTACATGACGCAGAATCCGGGTCGCTATAAAGATGCCGGCTACGGCTGGAACCCGCAGACCTACGCCTGCGCCGTCAAGCGCGGCGATCAGGATTGGCTGAACTTCGTCAACACCGCCCTGCACGAAGCCATGACCGGCGTCGAATTCGACTTTTACGCCAAGTCCTTCAAGACCTGGTTCGGCAAAGATCTGACGCCGCCGCAGATCGGCTTCCCGGTCGAATTCAAGTAACAGCCATGCGGAGCGGGACATGTTTCCCGCTCCGCATTCAAAGAGTGAGAGCATGACGTCGTCCGAAAATCGCTCAGACTTTTCGGCATCATGCTCTGGTCTGAAAGGGCGGCCCGTATGGGTTACACGTTGAATTTCGCTGCCGTCTGGCGCAATTTCGATTTTCTTTTGAGCGGGCTCGCACTCAGTCTCGGCCTTGCGGTGATCTCGATCCTGATCGGAGCCGCGATCGGCCTTGTGGTGGCCTTCGCGCTGACGTCCAAAAGCCGCTTTGCGGTCGTGCCGGCGCGAGTCTATGTCACGGTCATCCGCAACCTGCCAATTCTCGTCCTGGTGCTTTTTGCCTTTTTCGCGCTGCCGCAGATGGGGCTGCGCCTCGACAAGATAAAGAGCTTCGTCCTGGTCCTATCGCTTTACTCCGGCGCCTATCTGGCCGAGGTGTTCCGCGCCGGGCTGCTGTCAATCCCGAGAGGATTGACGGAAGCGGGTCTTGCCATCGGCCTGACGGGGATGCAGATCCGCAGTTCCATCATCGCTCCGCTGATGCTGCGCAACGTGCTGCCATCGCTGTCCTCGACGATCATCTCGCTCTTCAAGGACACCTCGCTTGCCGCCGCCATCGCCGTGCCGGAACTGACGTTTGCTGCCCGCAAGATCAATGTCGAGAGCTTTCGCGTCATTGAGACCTGGATGGTGACATCGGCGCTTTATGTCGCGACCTGTTTCCTCATCGCCGCCGTGATGCGCTTCGTCGAGCGCCGTCTGGCCCTGCCGAGATAAGCCGATGTCCCACACCTTTCTCGAACAACTCTGGATCGCCCGCTACGTCATTATGAACGGCATCGGCGTGACCGTGTCGATCTCCCTGCTGGCCATCCTCGCGGGTTCCGTACTCGGTGTTTTCGTCGGCTTGGCGCTCGTCTATGGCGGCATTGTTTTGCGTCTGGCCGTGCGCGCCTATACGGACATCATCCGCGGCACGCCGGTGCTCGTGCTCGTGCTGGCGAGCTACTATGTCTCGGCCGCCGTCGGCCTCGATCTCGGGCCGTTTTCGGCCGGCGTGCTCGCCCTTGCCATCTTCTGCTCCTCCCATGTCGGCGAAATCGTGCGCGGGGCGCTTCAGGCAATCCCGAAGGGGCAGACCGAAGCTGCCAAGGCGATCGGCCTGACCTTTACCCAGACCTTCACCTCGGTGCTGTGGCCACAGGCCATGCGCCAGTGCCTGCCGGCCTGGGTGAATACGGCGGCCGAGATGGTGAAAGCCTCGACACTGCTCTCCGTCATCGGCGTCGCCGAGCTTCTCCTACGCACGCAGGAGATCATCTCCCGCAATTTCATGAGCCTCCAGTTCTATTTCCTGGCTGGCGGTCTCTATTTCATCATCAACTATGGCATCGAGCACTTCGGCAAATATGTCGAGCGCAAGACCGCCCTGCCGTCCTGAGGAGACTTTCCGATGGCCAAGACCATTCTCGACATCCAGGGTCTGCGCAAGACTTACGGCATCCACGAAGTCCTCAAGGGCGTCGATTGCACCGTTGAGGAGGGCGAAGTCATTTCCATCATCGGCTCGTCCGGCTCCGGAAAGACCACCTTGCTGCGCTGCATCAACATGCTCGAAGAGTTCCAGGGCGGCACGATCAGCCTCGACGGCGAGGAGATCGGATACCGCGCCGAAGGCGCGACGCGGCGCCGCAAGAGCGAGAAAGAGATTGCGCGCCAGCGCGCGCTGACCGGCATGGCGTTTCAGCAGTTCAATCTTTTTCCGCATATGAGTGCCGCTGAAAACGTCATGCTCGGCCTCGTCAAGGTGAAGAAAATGACCAAGCCGGATGCCCGCGCCATCGCGGAAAAATGGCTCGATCGTGTCGGCCTTTCCGCCCGCTCGAACCATTATCCCGGACAGCTTTCCGGCGGTCAGCAGCAGCGCGTCGCGATCGCCCGCGCCATCGCCATGTCGCCGAGGCTGATGCTGTTCGACGAAGTGACTTCCGCGCTCGACCCGGAACTGGTGGGCGAAGTGCTCCAGGTCATCAAGGGACTTGCCGCCGACGGCATGACCATGCTGCTCGTCACGCACGAGATGCGCTTTGCCTACGACGTTTCGTCACGGGTCATCTTCATGAACCAGGGCGTCATCTGCGAGGAGGGCGATCCGAAGGACATGTTCGTGCATCCGAAGACCGAACGGCTGGCGGAATTCCTCAAGACCTCGAGTTTCAACTAATGCATGTCGCCCAAAAGTGCGCAGCGGTTTTGGGATAACGATTTGCATAAACAAAAACTTAAAGAAAGATCCCGTGACGGTCCGCTCTGCGGATCGTCATGGGCGCTCAGTCCAAGGATCGACAAGCTCGATCCCCAAGCCCTCGAAATCCTTTATATTGCGCGTGGCGAGGGTGAGATCGTGAGCAATCGCGGTGGCGGCAATCAGGCCGTCCATTGACGACAAGCCGCGTCCGCTTCGCTTTGCGAGCCCCATCAAGTCTCCCCAGGTTATCGCAACCGCCTGGTCTACAGGGATGACACGCTGCTCGAAGCGCTGCGGCAGGTCCTGGGCAAGCCATTCAGCCAGCGCGTCGCGCTTCCGACCGCTTTCCATCAATGCAACACCACGCCGGATCTCCGCGATCGATACGGTGCTGATGAATGAGCGATCCTCGTCGAGATCGTCCAGCCATTGTAGGACATGTGCATCGGGACGCGGCCTTGTCACCTCGGAAAGCACATTGGTGTCCAGCAGAAGTCTCACAGCTGGAGATCACGCGGTTCGTCGCGCTGCCGTTCGAGGTCCAGATCGGCGCCACGCAGCGGCGATTGCATCAGAAACTCTGCGAGGGTGCCCTTGCGCGCGGTCTTTCGCTGCCATTCCTCGGCCGAAACGACAACGACGCTCGGTTTACCGTTGCGCATGATCGTTTGCGGCGTTGCTTGCGCGCGTTCGATAACCTCAGACAGCTTGGCCTTCGCACTGGCGACGGTCCAACTTTTATCCTCTGGTCGTGATGGCTGCATTCGCTACATCCTGACTATAGTGACTAACATGACTATATAAGCCGAAACGGTCTAGCCGCAAGCAACTTTTCGGCAGGGAAGGGGCTTTGCCGGCTTTCGGCGGCCGACGCTGAGGAGTTTGCAAGGAATTGCGGGGACTCGCTCAATTTGCGCTCAGTCTGCATTCTCAGCGTGCAAATTCCAGGGGGAGGGATCCGAGACATCTTGGAAATCCTGAATACAGGATTTTGGCACGAGCTTTGCTTTCCTGTCTTGTATGCAAGATAGCCACACATCTGAGAGCACGCAGAAGACCATCGAGGAGACGATCGTCTCCGGGATTCTTTCAGCCAAAATTCGGCCTGGGACGCGTCTCAGTGAAAACCAGCTGGCAACGCTTTTCAGCGTGTCTCGAACCCGCGTCCGTGAAGCCATGATGCGATTGGAAACACGCGGTATCGTGCATGTCAGTCCGAGACGAGGCTGGTTTGTCGTCGAGCCGTCCGCTGAAGAGGCGATCGCGGTCTATGAGGCACGGCGCGTCATCGAGGCCGGATTGCTGCGCAGCATGCGCGTATTGACGGACGAGGGAAGCAAAGCTCTCGACGTGCATTTGAAAGAGGAAAAGACCGCAATGGCTGCGGGCGACCGCCAGCGCCTGACCTATTTGATGGGCGATTTCCACATCCGCATCGCAGAATTGAGCGGGAACGCCATCATCGTCGATATCCTCCGCGATCTCACCGCGAGGACGATCCTCATTTCGATGCTCTATCAGTCTGAATTTCACGCAGCACAGTCTCATGACGGGCATTGCCGCATCTTCGAGGCCATGCAAGCGGGCGATTTCGCCAGAGCTGCCGAGCTCTCTATCGAACATCTGGACGAAGTGGAAATGGGCCTCGACCTCACCACGCGCCCCGATCCGCTCTCGGAACTGCGCAGTTCCCTGTCGCTTCCTCCCAAGACTATGCCCACGGTCTCCCAACTGTCAGAACCAAAAACCCCCAACTTCAAAGGAGCAATTAAACCATGCTGACAAGACGAGTCTTCTTCGCAATCGCGACCCTGGCTGCAACCTTCGGCTTCGGCTCCGCGTCTTACGCCGATGCTCTTGCCGACATCACGGCGCGCGGTACGCTGCGTGTCGCCGTTCCGCAGGATTTCCCGCCCTTCGGCAGCGTCGGTACCGATATGGCGCCGATGGGCTACGATATCGATGTAGCCAATCTCATTGCCGAGAAGCTGGGCGTCAAGACCGAACTCGTGCCGGTCACCAGCGCCAACCGCGTTCCCTATCTGCAGACGAATAAGGTCGATCTGGTCATATCAAGCCTCGGCAAGAATGCGGAGCGCGAAAAGGTGATCGATTTCACCACGGCCTACGCACCCTTCTTCAACGGTGTGTTCGCGCCTGCCGATGTTTCGATCGCCAAGGTGGAAGACCTCGCGGGCAAGAGCATCGGCGTCACGCGCGGCGCTGTCGAAGATCTCGAGCTGACGAAGATCGCGCCGGCCGACGCGACGATCAAGCGCTACGAAGACAATAACGGCACTATCTCGGCCTTTCTGTCTGGCCAGGTCGACACCATCGCGACCGGCAACGTCGTAGCTGCTGCGATCCTCGCCAAAAATCCTCCCAAGCGCCCTGAGATGAAGTTCCTTATCAAGAACTCACCCTGCTACATCGGTCTCAACAAGGAACAGGCAGCTCTTCTGGAGAAAGTGAACGGCATTATCGCCGCCGCAAAAACCGATGGCACGCTGAACGCCATATCGCAGAAGTGGCTTGGCGCCGATCTTCCGTCGGATCTCTAAGGGCCGGTCTCACGGATGTCATCCCGCGCCCGCGCGGGATGACATGACGCTCCGTCGCCACAAGAGGGGACAATTCCTTGAGTTACCATTTCGAATTCGGCTGGCTGCTTGAATATTATCCTGAGATCATCAAGGGCATACTGATCACACTGGAGCTTATCGCCATCGGCGGCGTGCTCGGCATATCGCTCGGCATCTTCTGCGCCTGGGTGCGTGCACTCGGCCCGACCTGGCTGAAGCCTGTCGTGGCGACCTATGTCGAGCTGATCCGCAACACGCCGTTCCTCATCCAGCTCTTTTTCATCTTCTTCGGCCTTCCGTCGCTCGGCCTCCAGCTTTCCGAACTGACGGCCGCCAATCTCGCGATGGTCGTCAATCTCGGCGCCTATAGCTGCGAAATTATCCGCGCGGGCATCCAGGCAACCCCGAAGGGCCAGTTCGAGGCAGGCGAGAGCCTTGCCATGACGCGCTTCGAAACCTTCCGGCATGTCGTTCTCGTACCATCCCTGCAGCGCATCTGGCCGGCGCTGTCGTCGCAAGTCGTCATCGTCATGCTCGGCTCATCGGTCGTCTCGCAGATCGCCGCCGAGGATCTGACCTTTGCCGCGAACTTCATACAATCGCGAACCTTCCGCGCCTTCGAAGCCTACATCGTCTCGACAGCCATCTATCTTGTGCTGGCGATCCTGCTCCGGCAGGTGCTGGCGGTGGTCGGCGGGTTCATTTTCCCGAGGAGAGCAGCACGATGATCGAGTTCACACTCTGGGACATCCTGCGCAACCTGCTGCTCGCCACCCGCTGGACGATCCTGCTTTCGCTCGTCTCGTTCATCGGCGGCGGCGCGGTCGGACTGGGGCTGCTGTTCCTGCGCATCAGCAAGCGCAAGGCGTTCAGGGTAGTCGCAAAATATTACATCGAGCTCTTCCAGG
Organism: Rhizobium acaciae; assembly: GCF_025941625.1. NCBI lineage: Bacteria > Pseudomonadati > Pseudomonadota > Alphaproteobacteria > Hyphomicrobiales > Rhizobiaceae > Rhizobium > Rhizobium acaciae. The sequence continues at coordinate 32,162 of NZ_JAPCZO010000026.1, read as the reverse complement.
GCACGCCGCTGCTGATGCAGCTCTTCATCGCATTTTTCGGTCTCGGCCTCTTCGGGATAGACGTACCGGCCTGGCTTGCTGCAGGATTGGCACTCACCCTATGGAGCGCCGCCTTTCTCGCCGAAATCTGGCGAGGCTGCGTCGAAGCGGTCGTGAAGGGTCAGTGGGAAGCCTCCGCCAGCCTCGGCATGGGTCGGTTGCAGCAGATGCGTTATGTCATCTTGCCCCAGGCACTGAGGGTCGCCATACCGCCGACGGTCGGTTTCTCCGTTCAAATCGTCAAGGGAACGGCGCTGACCTCGATCATCGGTTTCGTCGAATTGTCGAAAGCCGGCACGGTGGTCACCAATGCCACTTTCCAGCCCTTCACCGTCTACGGGCTCGTCGCCCTCATCTACTTCGCCCTTTGCTGGCCTTTGTCGAAAAGCAGCCAGATCCTGGAAAGGAAGCTCAATGTCGCTCATCGAAATCACTGAAGTCCGCAAGAGCTTTGGCACCACCGAGGTGCTGAAAGGCATCAATCTCGATGTGGAGGCCGGCGAAGTTATCGCCATTATCGGCAAGAGCGGTTCAGGCAAATCGACCCTGCTTCGCTGCATCAACGGCCTGGAGACCATCACCGACGGCTCCATCTCCGTGGCCGGCGCGCAGCTCGTTGATGACGAAGTGCATCTGAAGGCACTGCGCCTCAAGGTCGGCATGATCTTTCAGCAGTTCAACCTCTTCCCGCACCTGACCGTCGGCGGCAACGTCATGCTGTCGCAGACCGTGGTCAAGAAGACCCCGAAAGCCGAAGCCGAGGCGACCGCCCGCAAGATGTTGGAGCGGGTAGGGTTGGGCCACAGGTTCGACGCCTATCCGGACGAGCTCTCGGGCGGCCAGCAGCAGCGTGTCGCCATCGCCCGTGCACTGGCCATGCAGCCGACTGCACTTCTTTGCGACGAGATCACCTCGGCGCTCGATCCGGAACTGGTCGCCGAAGTTCTGGCCGTCGTGCGCGAACTCGCCGCAGAGGGAATGACACTGCTGATGGTAACGCACGAGATGAAGTTCGCCCGCGACGTCTGCAACCGCGTGATCTTCATGCATCAGGGCCGGGTCCATGAAGCAGGCCCGCCGGAGGAAGTCTTCGCCAAGCCGCAGACAGCGGAGTTGAAGCAATTTCTCGGTGTCAACTGAGAGGCAGTGACAATATCGGCGCCGCCGGTGATCGCGGCCGACCGTCCTCAGGACTTCGGCCGAGGATGTCCCATCAACGCTGCATACTCTCTGTCGGTCAATCGTTCGATTGTCCTCAGCTGTGCGGGAATATCCATCCGCTCATGCAAGACCGCGGCAATGACGAAGGTTGAGTCGTCAACGACGATGTATACGGCGTAATGGTGTTCTATCTTGTGGAGCCGGAAGAGCGAATTCCCGGCGCGCTCGTCTTTCTTTATCCCTACGCGGGCATAGGCTTCGGGGATGCCTTCAAATCCCGCCCGCAGCAAGCGGCCATATGCTTTGGCCTGTTCGGTGGACCATTTTCGCGCCGTTTCGCGGACTGCCAGACGGTAGTTATCAAAGGCGGTCGGCAGGATCAGAACGCGAGGAGCCACTAGCGCAGTTCTTCATCCAGCTCCGCGTCGATAGCATCCAGAGCGGAAAGGGGCAGCATCTCTCCGCGCCGGAATTCCTCTTCCGCCCGCAGCAGCGAGCGGATGGCATAGCGGCGATCTTCTTCGCGTGCCATATCTTCGCGAATAAGGGCGCGTACATATTCGCTCGGCGTCGTGTACTGGCTCTTCCCGTTGGCGCGCATATCGACGAAGGCGCGCATTTCATCGGGCAAGCTCACATGCAGGCTGCTGGTCATGTAGCACCCTCCTTATCAAATTCCTGAAATTGTTCTGCATCCGGGTCGCGATGTCAATATTTGACATTGAGATTCGGTCCCTTCCAAATATCCCCGTGGCTCCGAGACGTTCATGACGTGGGCGGATGCAGCCGTGTATCGAGGGCAAAGGCCTCCTGGAACTTCAGTGCATAGGCGCCCGTCGCACCGCCTGCCAGAAAAATCAGGTTCCAGCTATGCCGCGAGACCGCGCTCGGGATCGCAACGAAACGATGCTGTCGGAGCAAATCGTCTCCGAAGGCCTGCTGTCCGGCGCTCGGAATGCCCGGGCGCAACCAGTTGGGATTGGGCACGTTTCCCGGATCGACAACATGGACATCGCCAGAATCGGCAATGACAGCTGCCGTCATCCTGTGCGCCACGGTGTCGAGCGCCCGGAACCCCTTGTGGACCGCGACTTCAAGGATCGCCGTCGCGGGATCGAGAGAGCAATAGACCGCGCGAACCCCCTTGCTGTTCCAGCGGCCGCCAACCCGATAGGCGCCTTCTCCGCTATCCCAAGTCGGCGCATGGACGGCCTGATCGAGCCGCCACGCGACCAGCTCGGTCCCGCCGAGCGCGATCGGCAAAAGGGTCATGCATAGACGCCGTATTCCAGGCGATCGAGATGATCCTCGACAAGCTCGACGCCGGCAGGCGTCCCGAGAAGATCGATCGGGCGGCGCTGCTCAAGTCCGACCGCCGGACGCTCCAGCCATAGTTCGGCTTCTGCCTGCGATCCGAAGATATCCGTTGCCTTTGCGAGGATCTCGGCGAATTTCCACGCTCGGCCGCTCTGTTCCTGGCTGAGCGGCTTGGAAGGCGTGTCCTTCCGCCGCTGCCAGGTGCGCAAGCTCATGCCCACCGCCTTTTCGAGGGACTCGTTCTTGCCGAGGACGACGAGAGTGCCGACAAGATGATCCAGTGCCGTTGCAGGCAGGCCGTGCAGGAGCAGCTCATGGGCGTCGAGGGCATTGGTCAGGCTACGCGACAGAATGCGCGAACCGCCGAGCAGTGCTTCTATTTTTTGCAGTTCACCACCGCCTGCCGCTGAAGAAGGTGCTTTTGCTGCGACGGCCATGATCTTTCTCCTGCGTCATCTGTCGCTTTTTATATGTCATGTGTCGCGACAAATTTCAAGATCTGACGGGCGTATCCCGCGTATCGGCCGCGGAACCGTGCCTTTCTCGCTGCCGGCGCCAAACAAGCGGGCAGGCGGCGATGGCACCGCCTGCCAAGGGCAGCTTGCAGCGGATTGAAATGCCGCGATCCCCACTGCTTTAAGAGGCTGGGTTGCGGCGCTCCAATTCCATAAGCGCGCGGATGGCAGGCAGGGCTGCCGCTCCCGGGATTGTCAGTCTTTTTGGCTGGTCGGCGCTGGCAACAAGATGGGCTCGACCGAATGTTTCGGTGCCATCAGCTGTGCAAGAATGTCGTCGGCCGAGTGGCTCGAACTGCCAATGCCGGCCTCGCGCAGCTGACGATCGAGGTCGCTGCCGTTTTCCAGCGCGGCCAGTTCAGCACCGGCTTCGATGCGGCCGGCAGTGATTTCCTGGCGTTTTTTGATACGCTCGAGACTTTCGACGGCGCTACCGAGGCGGGTATTGATGCCCGACTGGCTATGGGCGATCGCCGACTGAGCGCGCAGCAGCGACTCATTGGCTTTGACATTCTCCACCTCACGCTTCATCTGAGCAATGCGCGCTTCGGTCTCCTGGATCGTGCGCAGCATCTGCTGCTGGCGGGGCAGCAGCCGGTCGAGCTCTTCCTGGTCGCGCTGCACTTCGGCTCGGGTACCGGCAATGCGCTGAGCGAGACCCTGAGCGAGATCCGTGCGGCCCGCGGAGATCGCAGCGCGAGCGCTGTCGGTATCCTTGGTCTCCTTGGCGCGGTTTTCTTCAAGTCGGCGCATGACGCTCTTGTTGGACGCCATGATGCCGGCCAGATCGGATCGCGCCCCGCGCAACGACTGTTCAGCATCGCGGATTTCTTGATCAAGGACACGCATGGACTGACTGTCGGCGGCCGCTTCCGCTGCCTCGTTAATGCCGCCGCGAATGGCGGTGAAAATCTTGCCCCAGGTGCTCACGCTGCAATCTCCCCGCTTTTCCATTCTTCAATCATGTGGGCCGCATCGACGGCATTGGCAGCCAGAATCGCGACCTCCTCGACCACCGTCTCGGCCGGCGAGCGTGCTGACAGCGAGCCGAACAATTCATACCATTCCTCACCGTCGATCGTGGTGATGCCGAAGCTGGAAAGCGGCACGAACTTGTGGGTCTTCAGCACCATCCGTTCGAAGGCTTCTCGATTGGGCACGTCCTTGCACGGCACCAGAACAGCGCTGACAAGGATGTCGCGCTCCCCGCTCACCGCGACGAAGACGTCGAGATCGCCTTTTTCCTTAAGAGTCACGCATATGACGTCGCCCTGTTCGGGTACGGCTACATCCACATCGCCCAGTGCGTCGGGATCGGCGGCGAACAGGCGCGTTAAAGTGGTGAGGTTCCAGGTCTCCAAAAAGTCCTCCATCGGTTGGAACGTCAAAATATTTGGGTAATCGGTTTGCAACGTAAAGATCTGGTGCGCTAAATAAATTTCGCTAGGGTACGCGTTGGGAACGGGGGCGAATCGCTTGCCATTTATCGCTTCATTGCTGCGGCGTGTATATCTCTCGCTCAGCGAATTGGCCTGGTCAGCCCTTTTTGTTATCCTCGTGATCCACCTGGTCGCTTCTTACCTGCTCTTCCTGTTGGCCGGCGAAGGCGATCTCGTCGGCAATCCGGTCGATTTTCTTTATTACTACATGGTGACGGCAACGACTGTCGGCTATGGCGATCTTTCTCCAAAATCGGGGCCTGGCCGATTAATTGCCGTCCTGTTCGTTCTTCCCGGCGGCATTGCCATCTTCACCGCTGTTCTTGGCAAGTTGTTGACAACTATCGGTACGATCTGGAGGAACCGCATGCGTGGATTGGGTGATTACAGCGAGCGCGCCGGCCATATCATTGTCCTGGGCTGGCAAGAGGGGCAGACATACCAGACGCTGCGGCTGCTGCATGCCGAACGACAGGCCAACGAACCGATGAGTGTTCTGGTTGCCAAGGACCTGCCGGAAAATCCCGCCAGCAATTACGCCGACTATATCAGAACCGAGCGGCTTGGTGATGCCGACGCTCTGGTGCGGGCCGGAGTGGCGAAGGCGCGCGCGATCATCGCGCGCGGAGCAAATGACGACGAGACGCTGGCCGCGGTGCTGATTGCCGAAGACCATGCGCCTAATGTCCATATCGTGGCCTATTTCGCCGACGACCGCACGGCACAGATGGTCAAACAACGCCGGCCGCGCGTCGAGGCGGTGGGCTCGCTCGCCGAGGAGCTGCTGTCGCGTTCCGCCCGTGATCCGGGCTCTTCGGAAATCGCCGCACGGCTGCTGTCGGCCGCCTCCACCGACACGGCCTTTTCCCTGCCGGTACCGCCTCTGCAGACACCGCTGCTCTATGGAGACGTGTTTTTAAGCCTCAAGCGTCAGCACAATGTGACGCTGGTGGGCATGCTGAGCCAGGGCGTGACCGACCTCAATTGCGGAGACGAGGCGCCGCTTCGGGGCGGCGAGACTCTTTACTACATCAGCGGAATGCGGCTAGATCCCGCTGCCATCGCTTGGGCTCGAATGGGAGAGGTATCATGATCGGCTGGTTCGGCAGAGACAAGAACGAAAGGCCCTTACCCAAAGAACTTGGCCCGTTGAGCGCCGCCATCGGCGGGGCGTTGGAGATCGATTTCCTCTCCCTCGAAGCCGAGGCTTTGGCCGGCCAGCCGGCGATGCCGCTGCCACGGAGCGGCCCGTTCATCATTGCCGCCTACGGTGAGGTTTCGCTCGATGCCGCGACCGTTCTGTCGCGCTACTACGATGAAGACCATCGGATGGTGCAGGTGATGTCGACGTCGGGCCAGCCGGGGGATGTCGACGACATCAGCTTTTATCAGCCCTGGGACAGCGTCGTGCCTGCCGGGCAGGGCGAATGGAACCGCTGGACCGGGCCCGACGGCCTGATCGGCCAGCCAAGCTACGATGCCGACGGCATCCTCTATAGCCGCTTCTGGGGCGAGGGCCCGGAACGCACCCCATTGGCGGAGTTTGTCGAGAAGGTCGACGACGGTGAGGCGCAGCGCTCCATTCACCAGACCTGCATGCTGTATTATCGCCCGCTTGGCTCGACGCGCGAAATGCTTTTGATCAATGTCGAGCGCGACCTCGATCTCGGACAGAGCCAGGCAGGCAGCTCGGTGGAATTTCTGATCGGCTACGGACTCGCTCCGGCCGATGTTCGCCGCGTCTGAGGGGATCCTATCAATTTCAACGGAGGAATTTTTCAATGCTCGATTACGTGGCGGGTCTGCCTGCCTTCCTCGGCTATTTCGCCGTTGGTCTTGCCGCCTACGGCGTTTTCGCGGTGATCTACACATTCCTGACGCCGCAGAAGGAAGTCCAACTCATTCGCGCAGGCAATCTTGCCGCCGTCACGGCATTCTTGGGCGCGCTTGTCGGTTTCAGCCTGCCTCTGGCTTCGGCCGCAGCCAATTCGGTCAGCATCGTCGACTACATCATATGGGCGGTGGTCGGCATTCTGGCGCAGATCCTAGCTTACTATATTGCCAATTTCACCATGACGGATCTGCATGAAAAGATCACTGCCGGCGATATCGCCGCTGGCATATGGGGCGGCGGCATCGCGCTGGTCATCGGTATTCTCAACGCCGCCTGCATGACCTATTGAGGGGAGGGCACGATGCGCAGACGTAAGAGCGGGCACAAACGACCTTTCCTGGCCCTCGGCACCATCGCTGCCTCGACCCTGGCGCTGTCCGGTTGCGGCGATCAGACTCCCTCGGAGGCAATGTTCACCTCCGTCGACCAATGCGTGACTTCCGGCATGGACCGGCAGGTCTGCCAGGCCGGCTATCAGGATGCCATGCGGGCGCATCTCGCCGCCGCGCCGCGTTTCAACGGCATGGCCGCCTGCGAGGCCGAATACGGCTCGGGCCAGTGCACGGAACAGTCGGCCAGTGCCGTCCCCAACAATAGCGGGGGAGGCGGCAGCTTTTTCGTGCCGTTCCTGACAGGCTACGTGCTGTCTTCCGCACTGAACAACATCGGCGACTATTACAATTATCGCCGGCGCCAGGAGGAGAGTGGCTCCTACGGCTCGACACCGATCTATCGCAATCGCTCGGGACAAACGGTGACAACGACTGTTCGCTCGGGCGGCAACGGCACCGCGATCGCGCCCTCGCGTCAGACTGTCAAGCCGGTCAACGTCAACACCCGCACCGTTGCCCGTCAAGGCTTCGGGGGCCGTTCGTCGTTCAGTTTCGGCGGCTGATATGAAACGCATCACCCTTCCGGCGCGTCCTGATTGGCTTGACAAGGCGCGCGCTGTCGGCTTCGGGTTTCACGTCATGTATGGCGAACCCTACTGGCTCGACGATGCCGCCTATACATTCACGCTCGATGAGATCGAGATGCAGATTGAAGAACCGAGCCAGGAACTGCACGACATGTGCATGGATCTGGTCGATGATATCGTCAGAAGCGAAGAGTCGCTCGACAGGCTAGCCATTCCGGAGGACCTGCGCGATGTGGTGCAGCGCTCCTGGCAGCGCCGCGACCGGCACCTCTACGGCCGGTTCGATCTTGCTTACGACGGTACTGGCCCGGTTAAGTTGCTCGAATATAACGCCGATACTCCCACTTCGGTGTTCGAGACAGCCTATTTCCAGTTCAACTGGCTGACCGACCAGGTGGCTTTGGGTATCCTGCCCAAGGACGCGGACCAGTATAATTCCTTGCAGGAAAGCCTCGTTGAGGCGTTCGAGCAATTTTCCAAGGAGCCGATCTTCCACTTCGCGGCGATGACCGACAATGAGGAGGATCGCGGCACGACGGTCTATCTGATGGACTGTGCAGTGCAAGCCGGCCATCGTGTCGAGCTTCTGGACATCCGCGAGATCGGCATCGATGCGCAGGGCCGTTACACCGACCTCCAGGATCGGGTGATCGACCGTTGCTTCAAGCTGTATCCGTGGGAATTCATGCTGCGCGAGCCGTTCGCTCGCAACCTCGTGCGCTCGGGCGATGTTTTCGTCGAGCCCGCCTGGAAGGCCGTGCTCTCCAACAAAGGGCTTCTGCCTCTGCTCTGGCAGCGGCACCCCAATCATCCCAACCTGCTGGCTAGCTATTTCGCAGACGACCCGGCGGCGTCGAGTTTGAGCGATTATGTGCGCAAACCACTGCTGTCGCGAGAAGGCGAGAACGTCACGATATTCCGCGATGGCCGGGAATTGATTTCCGCCCCCGGCGATTATGGTGACGAAGGTTTTATCGTCCAGGCCTATGCCCCGCTTTTCGAAAGCGATGGCGGCTTCGCCGTGCTCGGCAGCTGGATCGTCGGTGATCGCGCCTGCGGTCTTGCGGTCCGCGAGGACCGCTCGCGCATAACCGCCAACTTGTCGCGTTTCGTACCGCACGTCATAGTCGGATAATAGGAGATATATCGCTTCAGGCGCAGCTATCTTCGAGCGATGCCGCCCGAGTGCCGGATCGACGCCGCGCCGCCAGTGCTTATCCGATCCAACAGACGACGCACCTGGCGCGTGCTCAGATCAAGCACATGCGCCGCCGACACCATCGTCATCCGGCCGGCCATCACTTTCGACAAAATCTCGATCCGCTGCAGGTCGCGCTCGCTCATCGCTATCAGTCCCATCCGCAATCTCCACCGTCATCAAACCCGGGGAGTGTGACATTCCAACTTTGCAGAAACAGGACACTTCAACTTTGCGGCTACAAAATATTGTGGCGTAATCAACGTTATGGAACTATGTGTGGGTATATTGGCTTGCATATTGTTTGGGCGCTTGCCACAGCAAAGACCGGCTCAAATGCCGCGTTGGCTGGCGCCGATGCCGCTGCGGCTATGACTGACGGAATTCGAGCCGCGTTCCTTTGCGGCGCGATCATCTCCATTGCATCGGCTATCACGGCCTTCTTCGTTAGAACGCCGGCTGGCGAGCATGCTACTCCTCGGGCCGAGCCAGCACGAAATCGTGCTCTATCTGCCAGAACTTGCCAGAGAAACCGAGCTCGTTAGCGCGTACCGAATCCTCAACGTGCTGGAACTTGGCAAGCAAGCTCTCCTTCACGCCGAAGACTGCGTCAGATTGGATGTACGGGTCGTCCGGATCGAAGATGTGTGTCGTGAGCGTCTCGAAGCCGTCGGCCTTGATGATATAGTGCAGGTGGGCGGGCCTGTAGGGATGGCGACCGAGCGCGCCGAGCAGCTTTCCAACGGGTCCGTCGTCCGGGATCGGGTAATACTTGGGCTTGACCGCTCGAAACCAATAGCGGCCGTCGGCGCCGGTGCGGAAAACGCCGCGAAGGTTGAAGTCTGGTTGGATCCCCTGCTGCTGCACGTCGTAGAAGCCCTCGTCATTGGCCTGCCAGACGTCGATAACCGCATCCTTGATGGGTTGCCCGGCCGTATCGAGGATCCGCCCGCCGATCACCATGTCCTCGCCCTTGGCATCGAGGCAGATATTGGCGCCCATCGCCAGTTCCGGCGCACCCTCGACATGGAAGGGACCGAGCACCGTGCTTTCGGATGCGCCCGACGGCTTGCGGTTGTTGATCGCATCCACCAGCATCGAGACGCCGAGAACGTCCGACAGCAGGATGAACTCTTGCCGCCATTCGTTGCACATCTGGCCGGTGCGCGTCAGAAACAGGATCGCCTGCATCCATTCGTCCTGGGTCGGTTCGATCTCCTTCACCGCCTCATGCAGCTTGCGGGTGATCACTTCCATGATCTGCTTCAGCCGCTCGTCCTTGGCATTCTTGTTGCGGCCGGTGACGACTTCGACGGAGTTCTCTTCGGTGAAGAAGCCTTTCTCATGCGCGTCCATCACGGCCTCACTTTCCAAGAATTGCTGTCAGCGCGCGGCGCAGTTCAGTCGTCGGATCGTCGACCATCGCCTCGCGCCGCCAGGCGACGTGGTGGTCGGGACGAACCAGCAGGATGCCGCTGTCGCGTATTTCGCGGATATTGGCCCAGTCGCCGGTAAAATCCTGCCACGGCTGGCGGGGCCCGATGACCCGGGCAACGATCTCAATGCCGAATTCCTTGCCGAGACTGCGGGCCGCCTCGACCCAGCCCTGCCCGCCGATGCCGGTCAGCACGGTCAATTTGCCACGGCCGGTGAGGTCGAGCGTCGAAACCTTCTCGCCGGTCGCAGAGAAGAGCCAGGCATGCGGCAGCCGCGCGCCGGGCCAGCTCGTCTGCTGGCAATGCAGTTCCGGGTCCTTGGTAAAGGCGGGCTCGGCCTGTCCATCTGATATCGCAGCACCGGAGCGGTAGCGCTGGTTCATCTCGACGCCATGGCAATCGAACTCGTAGACCTTGTCGGCGATCGCCTTGCGGATGGCGGCGCGTTGTTCTTCAGCAGCAACCGTGTTGTTGCAGCGGGCATCCATGTTCTGCTGCATCTTCACCGGGTCGATCGAATCAAGCAGTCCCAGCGCCTTGAAGATCGGCCCGAATTCTTCGATCGACTTATTTGCGCGGGTGACGATCTGCTTGGCGACAGGCGCTCGCTCATCCTGATAGCTATCGAGAAGTTTCGGGTCAGCGGTGCCCTTGAGGACGAAAGCCAGCTTCCATGCGAGGTTGAATGCATCCTGGATCGAGGTGTTCGAGCCGAGCCCGTTTGACGGCGGATGGCGGTGGGTGGCGTCGCCCATGCAGAAGACGCGGCCATTCGAAATTGACGTAGCGTACATATTGTTGACGGTCCAGGTCGAGACCGACTTGATGGTCATCTCGAGATCGGGATCGCCGACCAGGTCGCGCACGACCTTCTTCGCATGCGCTTCGTCCACCTCAGGCGCCGGCTGGTTGATGTCGTAACCCCAGACGATCAGCCATTCGTTCCAAGGCCTGACCATGCGCACCAGCCCCATGCCGATGCCGCCGACATCGGCACCCGGCTGCAGCACCCAGTAAAGCACCGATGGACGATGGGCGACCAGCCGCGACAGATCGGCCTTGAACAGAATGTTCATCGAGCCGGCAACGCCCATCTTGCCTTCGAATGTCAGGCCGGCATGTTCCGCAACCTTGGAATTGCCGCCATCGGCGCCGACCAGATATTTCGAGCGGACGGTAAATTCCTTGCCGGTCAGCCGGTCGAGACAGGTCGTCGTGACCCCGTCTTCGTCCTGCGCATGGCCCAGATATTCCGTCGACATGCGCGACTGGCTGCCGCGCGAACAAGCCGTCTTGAAGAGCAGCGGCTCCATGAAGGTCTGCGGGAGGTCGTTCATATGGGTCGGCGACGACAACTGGTGCTCGGCGCGCGACAGCGGATGTTTGCCCCAGCTCTTCATCCGGCCGATCTCTTCGCCGGTGAGCGAGGTGCAAAACACGTTCTCACCCATCAGGTCCTGCTCGGCCGCGAACATATAGGCCTCGTCCTCCACGTCGCGGCCAAGATCGCGCAGCACTTCCATGGTACGCTGGTTGGTGATGTGGGCGCGCGGCGTGCTGGCGAGCCAGCGGTAGCGGTTGATCACCAGGTTCTCGACCCCGTAGGACGAGAGCAGGGCAGCGGTGGCGGAGCCTGCTGGGCCGGTGCCGATGATGAGTACGTCGGTGGTAATGTCAGCCATGAGGCCCTCCCCTATGCGTGAGATTGAGCGGCCCGCCCTTCAGGACGCGGCGAACCGGGAAAAGCTGGATGCCGGTGCGCTCGGAGAACAATCCCCAGAGGCCGCGCGGCGCGAGAAGCATGATGGCGATGCCGAGAAGACCGAGCATCAGCAGGTACCAGGAGCCGTAGTCGGCCAAGAGGTTCTGTAAGAGAAAGAAGATGATGACGCCGAGGATCGGTCCCTCGATCGTACCGATGCCGCCGATCACGACGATGAAGATGACATAGGCCGTCCAGTCGGTGACCGAGAAGGCGGCGTCCGGCGAGATGCGCGCCTTCTGCACGTAGATCAGCGCCCCAGCGATGCCTGTCATGAAGGCGGTGGCGAGATAGACCAGCGTCTTCATCCGCCGCGCATCGACGCCGACGGCGCGGGCGGCCTGTTCGTTGTCACGAACGGCCGCGAGACCGAGACCCTGCTTGCTGCGCAGCAGTCCATAGATGAAGCCGATTGTGGCGACCACGAGGATCAGCGCCAGCCAGTAAGTCAACGCATCGCCCGCCTCAGAAGCCTTCATGCCGAACAGGTCGCGCATCACGCCGACACCCATCATGTCACGCGTAGCATCGCGCGGCAGCGAGGTGCCGGTGCCGCCGCCGAGCGCCTTCCACTGGGCCAGCAGCAGCCGCACGACCTCGGCCACCACCCAGGTGCCGATGGCGAAATAGGGACCGTAGAGCCGGAACGTGAAGAAGGCCGTCGGAACGGCAAGGGCGACGGAAAATACGCCGGCAATCAGGATGGCCACAACAGGATCGACGCCGAAAAGGATGACGCAGCCGAACATCGTATAGGCGCCAAAGCCGACGAACACCTGCTGGCCGACCGAGATCAGCCCGGCATAACCGGCAAGCAGGTTCCAGTTCTGCGCCAGCACCAGCATGGTGAGGATGAAGAACAGGTCCTGGATGACGCCACGGGAGGCGATGAAGGGTGCGGCAAAGGCAAGCAACAGAAGGGCAACGACCGCGACGGCGGACAATGTCGATGCCCTGGTACGCGTCTCGACGGTGAAGGATGGAATGGCCATGGTCATCGATGCACCTCAATCCACCGCGCGCGGGAAAAGGCCGCGCGGCTTGAACAGGAGAACGGCGAGGAATGCCAGGTGGCCGGCAAGGATCTGCCATTCCGGATTGATCGCGGCACCCACAGTCTGGGCAACGCCGAGGATGATGCCGCCGGCGAGCGTGCCCCAGAGCGAGCCGAGGCCGCCGATGATCACCGCTTCGAAGGCGTAGATCAGCCGCGCCGGCCCTGACGTTGGATCGAAATTGGCGCGTGTCCCGAGATAGAGGGCAGCGATCGTCACCACGATCATGGCGAGCCCCGTCGCCATCGCGAAGATGCGCTGCGGCCGAATGCCCATCAGCCCTGCCGTCACCGGATCGTCCGAGGTTGCCCGGAAGGCGCGGCCGACGGAGGTGCGGTAGATGAGCTGGTTGAGACAGACGATGACGGCGACGGCGGAAAAGAAGGTCATCAGCGGCATGATGCCGGCGGTGACAGGACCTAGATTGACGGAGGCGCTTTCTAGGCTGCCGGCAAAGACGCGGCGGCTATCGGCCGAAAATCCTTCGAGCAGGCCGTTCTGGATGACGATCGACAGGCCGAAGGTGACAAGCAGCGGCGGCAGGATATCCTTGCCGAGCGTGCGGTTGAGCAGGAAATATTGCAGGCCCCAGCCGATGGCGAACATCAACGGCATCGCGATCGCGGCAGCTACGAACGGATTGAGCCCAAGTGTCGTCACCAGGACCAGGATCAGGAAGGCGGCAAGCACGATCAGATCGCCATGGGCGAGGTTGACCAGCCGCATGATGCCGAAGACGAGGCTCAAGCCCGCCGCAAACAGCGCGTAGAGCCCGCCGAGCAGCACGCCCTGGAGAATGGTATCAAGCCAGTTCATGGTGATCCGTCCCGAAATAGGCCCTGTGGATGTCGTCGCGGCTGAGGTCGGCGGCGCGGCCGGAGAGCGTCACCCGCCCTTCCATCATGCAGTAGACGCGGTCGGCCACCTTCAGCGCCTGGGCGATATCCTGCTCGACGATGACGATCGAAGCGCCGGTCTCGCGGATGCGCGGGAAGGCGGCGTAGATATCGCGGACCACGACCGGCGCAAGGCCAAGGCTGATCTCGTCGCAGAGCAGTAGCGCCGGATTGGACATCAGCCCGCGGCCGATCGCCACCATCTGCTGCTGCCCGCCGGAAAGTGCTGTGGCCGGGTTGTTGCGCCGCTCCTTCAGGATCGGGAACAGCGCGAAGATGCTTTCGAGCGTCCACGGGCCATCGACCTTGCGGCTATAATTGCCGATCAGCAGGTTTTCCTCGACACTCAGCGACGGAAAGAGTTTTCGCCCTTCCGGCACCATGGCAATGCCGCGCGCCAGAATGTCCGGCGCCGGCAGCGCCCCGATCGGCTCATCGCGGTAAAGGATCGATGCCGGCGCATTGGCGAGCACGCCGGAGATCGAGCGCATCAGCGTCGTCTTGCCGGCCCCATTGGCGCCGATGATGGCGATGGTCTCGCCGGTGCCGACCATGATATCGACGCCGAACAGCGCCTGGAAGTCGCCGTAGGAAGCGGTCAAGCCTCTGGTTTCGAGCAGCGCCATCAGATCTCGATCCCCAGATAGATTTCACGCACATCGCGCGACGCCATAATGTCCTCCGGCTTGCCGATACCGATGACCCTGCCGAAATGCAGCACCAGCAGCCGCTCGACGACGGAATTCAGCGCATGCAGCACGTGCTCGATCCAGATGACGGCAACGCCGCGCGCATGAATGGCGCGGATGGTGGCGACCAGCGACCGGCACTCGCCCTCGGTCAGTCCGCCAGCGATTTCATCGAGCAGCAGCAGCTTCGGCTCCGTCGCCAGCGCTCGCGCCAGTTCCAGCCGCTTGCGCTGCAGCAGCGACAGGCTTCCGGCCAGCACATTCGCCTTGTCGATCAGCCCTGTGTCCACCAGGATTTCGGCGCAGCAGTCCGACACCTCGGCCTCGCGCCGCCGCGAGCCGAAAGCGCCGGCGACCAGGAGGTTTTCGAAGACCGTCAGCTTCTCGAACGGCTGCGGGATCTGGAAGGTGCGGCCCATGCCCGACAGGCAGCGCGCCATCGGCGGCGTGCGGGTCACGTCGCTGCCGAGAAAGCGGATGCTGCCGCTATCGGCGGGGATATTGCCGGTGATCAGATTGAACAGCGTCGACTTGCCGGCGCCGTTCGGCCCGATAATGCCCAGCGCCTCGCCTTCGCCGACGGCAAAGGAAATCTGCTCGGCGACGGTCAATGCACCGAATTTCTTCGAGACACCATCGAGTTCGAGAATTGCCAAACCCATTCCTCCCAGAACAGGCGGGGCCTCTAGCAGGCCCCGCGCCAAAAATCAGGCGCCCAAAATCAGGCGATTGCTTCCATCGTGCCGCCGACCGGAATGTTCGGCGCCGTCTTGTTGTCGGTGATGACGAGGTCGTAGCCGCCGCCGTCCTTCAACCGCCACTGGCCGCCGACGAGCGGTGTCTTGGCGATGTTCTTGGCCGCAAACGGCGGCAGGCCCTTGCCGTCCCAGGCGATCGGACCGACCAGCGTATCGAGCTTGGTGGCGGCAATCGCCTGCGCGACGGCATCCCCGTCTGTCGGATCTCCGGCCCGCTTCATCGCATCCACCGCCAGCTCGAACAGCGCATGGGCGAAACCGATCGGCTGCGTCCAGGGCCTGTTGGTCGCCTTGGTAAAGGCGTCTGCCACCTGTGCTGTACTTTCCCCCGTCAAGGACGACTTGAACGGGTGGCTCGGCGTCCACCAGACTTCCGACGACAGATTGTGGCCGGCATTGCCGAGCGCCTCCACCGTCTGCGGGAAGAGCAGCGCCTTGCCGATCGAGGCGATCTTCGGCGCGAAACCCTGCTGCTTGGCCTGGTTCCAGAAGGTGGTGAAGTCAGGCGGAATGACGACGCCGGTGATGATTTCGCACTGGCCCGATTTGAAGGCATTGATCTGCGCCGAGAAATCATCCGTCATGTTCTGGTAGCGGCCGGGGTCGATCAGGCCATAGCCCATCTTTTCCAGCACCGGCGGGAAGCCGACGACCTTGTCGCCCCAGGCATTGCCGTCGCCATCGTTGGGGAACAGGCCGCCGACCTTCTTGTTGGTTTCGATCTGCGCCCACATGTTGGTGAAGACCGAGATGACGTCTTCGAGACCCCAGAAGAAGTGATAGGCGTAGTTGAACGGCTTCCAGGACGTGGGGTCGCCGGGATTGCCCTGCTGGCCGATGAACCATGGCTGCCAGGGCGCCACCGTCGAGATGCAGGGCATTTCCTCGGCCTCGCAGGTGGTCGCCACCGGATTGGTGGTCTCCGGCGTCGAGGCGACGAGGATCAGGTTCACCTCATCGGTGACGATCAGTTCCTTGGCGACCTCAGCCGCCCGGTTCGGATTGGACTGGCTGTCCTTGACGACAACCTCATAGTTGAGACCCATCGACTTGGTGGTCGCCAGAAAACTGTCGATGACGAACTTGTCGGCCTCGCCGAAGGCAGCTAGCGGCCCCGTCTGCGGGCTGACATAACCTAGCTTGATCGCGGCATCCTGCGCGATCGCAGGTGCGGCGAGCCCTGAGGTCACCGCCAATGCACCGGTGGCGGCCGTCGTCTTCAGAAAATCGCGTCTGGTAAACATGTTTCCTCCTCCCATTTTTTCTCTCCTCCCAGAGAGCGTGATGTCTGTCGTCAACCTATGCCGGCCGCGTGCCCTCCCAGGCATCCTGCAGCAGGGCGCGAATGGATTGCCGGTCGATCGGCCTTGGATTCCAGTAGGGATTTTCGGTGGCGATCTCGGCTGCGCGATCGAGATCGGCTTCGCTGAGGCCGAGATCCTTCAGCGCCAGCGGTGAACCGATTTGTCTCGCGAAATCCCAAAGCCCGCCGCCGACCGAACCGCCGAAGATATCGGCGACCGGCGCCAGAAGCTCCGGCACGGCTGCGGCATTGTAGGCGGCGGTGTGCGGCAGCATGATCGCATGCGTATCGGCATGCGGCGTATCGAAGGTGCCGCCCAGCGTGTGGCAGATCTTGTGGTGCAGGGCCATGCCGACCGTGCCGAGCACGGTGCCGCAGAGCCAGGCGCCGTAGAGCGCATCGGCGCGGACATCGGCAGCCCGCGGCACGGCGACGATGTCAGGCAGACTGGTCTTGAAGGCCCGCAGCCCCTCGGCCGCCATCAGTGTCGAAATCGGGTTGCGATCCCGGGCATAGAGCGCCTCGACCGCATGGGCCATGGCATTCAGCCCTGAGGTGACGCTCATGCCGACCGGCAGGCCAAGCGTCAGCGCCGGGTCGTAGATCACCACCTCAGGCAGGATGCTCGCATGGCGCACGGTCGTCTTGCGCCCACCCTCCGTCTGGCCGAGGATAGGCGTCACTTCCGATCCGGCATAGGTCGTCGGAATGACGATCTGCGGCAGATCCGTGCGATAGGCGATTGCCTTGCCAAGCCCGGTGGTCGAGCCGCCGCCGAGCGAAACGACGCAGTCGGCCTGCGTTCGGAGAACGACCTCCCTCGCCTCTTCGGTGACATCAACAGGTGTGTGCATGACGGCGCCCGCAAAGACGCCGACAGCGAGAGAACCCAGCCGCGCGGCCAGCGCTTCGGCATCGGCCTTCTGATGCGGCGTAGAGAGGACGAGCGCATTGGCGCATCCGAGCTTTTCCACCCACTCGCCGGCGGCAGCGCTCTTGCCTTCGCCGAAGACGATATGGGCGGGGCTGCCGCTATAGATGAAATCGCGGCTCATATCTCGGCTCCTTGCCTGGCGCGGACCATGACGAAGGTCAGATCCAACAGCCACCCCTTGCCCCGCGGCTCGAAGGTTCGCACCAGCTCCGGCTTGACGGCGAAGATCGCGTCTTCGGCCAGATGCGGATCGCTGCCGTCATAGATATGCGTGGTGATCGTCTCGAAGCCCGGGGCCTTGATCATGAAATGAAGATGCGCGGGGCGGCGCAGCGGATAGCCCGCCTGCCGCAGAAGTTTTCCCACCGGCCCGTCGTCCGGCACGCCATAGCCGCATGGCTTGATGGTCCGATAGTGGAAACGTCCGTCCGCATCGGTGCGGAAGCCGCCGCGCAGGTTGAATTCCGGCTGCAGATCCGGCTGCTGGTTTTCGTAAAATCCTTGAGCATTGGCCTGCCAGGTGATGATCTCGGCATTTGCGATGGGATCGCCATCGAGATCCTGCACGCGGCCGGAAACATCAAGCGTCTCGCCGATCCCGTCGAGCGAAATATTGCCGCCGAGTGGCAGTTGCGGAACGTCGGCGCGGAAGAAAGGTCCGCGCACGGTGTTGGGGGTGGCCGTCTTCGGACGGCGCGAATTGATCTCCTCGACCAGTGCGGAAGCGCCGAGCAGATCCGACAGCAGCACCCACTCCTGGCGCCGCTCGTCGCTGGCATGGCCGACATCGGTCAAGAATTCGATGACTTGGCGCCATTCCGCCTGGGTGGGCCGCAGTTCGCGGATCAGGGCATGAAGATGCGTCACCGCTGCCGCGAGAACCTGCGGTAGGCTGTTGTCCCTTGATGGCGGTAGTCGTTGCGCGAACATGTCATGCGAGGTGGCCTCGCTGAAATTCAGCGCCATCGGACCCGGCGTCATGCGTCTCCTCCAAGGCAATGGCTGGTGGAGACAAATTTAATCCAATCGCTACATGACAGTAATGATTTTATTCGCGATTAATATATCATATCGTTATGAAGATAGACGAACGCCACCTTGTCCAACTTGCGGCAGTCGTTAAAACCGGCGGGGTCACCGAGGGAGCTGCCCTGCTCGGCCTATCGCAGCCGGCTGTTTCGCGCACGCTCTCGATGCTCGAGGCTCGCATCGGCGAACCACTGTTCCTCAAAGGGCGACGGCCGCTGCAGCCAACGCCATTGGGACGAGCGCTGGCCGATCACGGTCAGACCATGCTGTCGGCATCGCGCAAGGCCTCTGATGTCGTCGAAAGCTTTCAGGCCGGCCGAAGCGGCGTGGTGCGCGTCGGTGGTACGCCTTTTTTCATGGATGCTTTGATCGCGGGGATGATCGCCGAGTTCCAGAACCTGCATCCAGACGTGCGCATCGACCAGACCTATGGTTATTTTCCAGACCTCCGGGCCGCGCTCAATGCCGACCAGATCGACCTTGCCATCTGTCCGATCGATATTCTCGACGAGGGCTCCGGCCTTGAATTTCAGCAGATCCTGCCCGGCCGCAACGTCGTCGCCTGCCGGGTCACCCATCCTTTGCTGTTGAAGCGGCGACCTCAGCCGGCGCACCTTCTCGATTTTCCTTGGGTGGCGCCCCCGCCAGGCAGCCCGCTACTCACCGATCTGCGCAGCATGCTGCTGTCTTTCGGCGCAACCGAAGTCAAGATTCGCTATTCGGGCGGCTCCCTCATGAGCGTCGTCCACTACATGAAAGCGGCTGATGCGCTGACGATCATGCCGCACAGCGTCGTCTTCGCATTGCGCAACGAAAAATCCATCACCGCCCTGCCAGTCCCCATCCCCCATTCGGAGCGCGCGCTCGGTTTGCTGAAGCGTTCGGACGCTCCCCGCACGCCCGCCGCCGATCACTTCGCCCGCCACATCTGCACGAGCTTCGATAACCTCAAGCACCTGATCAAGCGGCACGAGCAGTCAGTGGTCTGGGGCTCATGAACAATATGCGAGAACGTGCTGCAGGCAGTTGGCGCCGCTTCATCGTTCGGTCTGGGCAAGGATCTCGGCGGTGGCATGATCAGGCTGCGGAGCGGCGCGTTGGTTTTCACCAAGAGGGCTTGGAAGGCCCGCGGAGCGGTCCGGTCATGCAGGCATTTCATCAACTGAGGAAACCGGCGATCTGATCGGTGTTGAACACCGTGTAGGCTTTGAGGAACGGAATGTCCTGTTCGATCTCGGTGACCGTCTCGGTCGCCTCGGTGCGGATGAACGAACTGGCGAAGATGACGGTTGTGCCGGTTTCGCCCTTGCGAACGGCGCCGCCGAGCTCGATTGCCTGGTGAAACGTCATCCACCTTGATGAGGCAAAGCCACGGGCGATGGCTTCGGACCGCCTCCCGACACTTCTTTTTGTATTGACACTATGGCGGCGGTCGCCTCGTCTGGAAGAATCGTAGTCGTTTCTCGGTATTCCCAGCTTGATATTTAAAGTATGTTCGAGAAATGGCATATTAAATCTTCGGCGCCATCAGAGATACGGAATTTTGTTTTCCACGAAGCGGTTCTGAACTGATAAGATCCCATCTACTATCTTCGTTTGCAGCGATCACAACCTCCCGGGAGGCGAGAAACGGAACTCGAAATTGCTTCGTTGCCTGCTCAATACGGGAAGCCACATTTACCGCATCGCCAATGACCGTGAATTCGCGCCGGTTCTCGTCTCCAACGATACCGCAATAAACCTTTCCTCGGTGGACACCTAGGCCAACTGTGAGTTGGTGCGAAGCGAGCGAATCGATATGCCACTCCGCGATGAGTCGGAGAATATCGCGCGCGCAGTTCAACCCTCGTCTTGCGTCGTCGGTCGTCGGATCGGGCACTCCGAACAAGATCATGGCCCCGTCGCCGATGAATTTATCTATCACGCCGCCGTTTTCCTTGGCGGCCTGCTGAACAATCCTTCGAAAGGATGAGATGAGTTGTGACAGTGCCTTTGGATCGAGTCCTTCGGCAATTTGCGTTGAATTCCTGATATCGACAAAGAGCACAGTGACAACCTGACGTCGGCCATGAATCCATTCATCGCCTTTAGCAACAAGAGGAACGATTTCGGGTGGCAGAAACCTAGCCAGTGCAGCAGTGGCGTAGGCCTGCTCCTCTGCCCGGATCAGCAATGACCGTGCGCGGTACATCACTACAATCGAGGCCAGACCGGTCAACATAATGAGGCACAAACGCGAGACCGAAGGCAGCAAAGAGAAAAGTCGTTGGACGCCTGGCGAGGAGGTGAACTGGTTATTGGAGACCGGCGGGAGACTGATGAATACGAAAGCCAGAGCAAAAACGAATAGAAGAGTGGACCAGATCTGAATAGCTGGCCGATAGCGAAGCGCACCAACCGTCAAAAGCAGTGGGATCGACCAAGTTACCGGGGCCGCAAAAAGCCATGCGCCCGAAAGACTGTTCAGTTTGAGCGATAAATAGCAGACCGAAGCGACCATGATTGCATCAACGACTGCGAACACATATCGCATCCACAAGCGGAACTGTCCGTACCTGATCAAAAACAGCGCGCACGTTCCGGTCAGGAAAAAAGTTGCCAGAGCAAGCATGGAGGGCAACTGCACTCCAAAAGCTATGTCCGTTGGACTGAGGGACAGCGCCGAAAAGTGCGGAATGGACAGAGTGAATGCCGAGAGGAGTCTGAGGAAGGCAAGCGTCCTTTCTGCCTCTATTTCGGCATCCAGAAATATCCCATGCTCTTCCGGCTCCCCACTCAAAAAGGTTGCCATCGCTCCGCCTTTCAAAATTCGCACCAGCACGCTTCAAGTTCTACCCCGAAGGTTCTCAATCATCCATCGTGCGACGTTTCAAAAACTGACGGCAGCGGCTATCGAAGCGAATGGCGCCCTTCCTGCCAAAAAGATCGGGAGTTCGGGCATCAGATTGATCTTGTCACCAGCCGATTATTGACCTCCTCACCGCGGAATCGGCAACCGCTCGCCAACGTCGTGGGACAGTCCCTTCTCTCCGGCAGCCTTCGTCAGCAATGACCCATCGCGATCCCGAGCTGATTTCGGTGCAGGCACGATGTTGAGCCACAAAAGCGTCGAGGAAGCGATCTTGCGGAGTCGTTTCAAGTGGATGTCTGCCCCATGGGAACGAAGCCTCCCCCGGTATCCGGGTGACCGGATCGACAAGAGCCGCCATGCTACTGTGACTTGGTCCTCCATGGGGCCCGTGGCCATGGAGAAGCGGCAGTCCACCCGGTGCAACGGTGAGGCATATGCCCGAAAAATACGCTCTGTCAGCGCAGGCTCAGCAAGAAGAGATAAACCTCATTGGAAAACCGTTGTTCCAACGCGGAAGGTCCTCGCGTTTTGAAGCTTCACCCATGCCTTCACCTCCTTATTCGGGCATGCCGTCGCCGGCGAACGTCAAGAAATAAGCAAGATAGGCCGTTCCGGCCTCCGCTCCGCCAGGCGCAGGTCGAGACAATATATTCACCGGCAGAAGCGCTCGTAGAGTATCTTCATGATCTCGATGACCGCGGGATCCCTGATGTAATAGTAGAGTGTCCGGTGTTCCCGCCGAAAATCCACGATCCCTTCCTTCTTGAGCTTCGCAAGATGCTGCGACATCGACGTCTGCGGAATATTGGTCGCTTCAATCAATGCGGTGACGTTTCGTTCCCCGTCAAGCAACTGGCATAACACCAAGAGACGGTGCTCATTGGCCAGACCGCTGACGAAGTCGGCTGCATCACCAGCTTTCTTCTCCATTGCTTGTGCGAAGTTCATATTGCCATCTTTACAATTCATATTTCTATGATATTAGCATATCGTGAATTGAGGGCCAGATCAAGGACGACATCAAATGCCAAAAGATTATCGGGAAATAGCACGGGATATATCGGCTTACACGGCCGAAATGCGCAAGCTTACCCCGGACGCCATGCAAGGCTTCCATGCTCTTTCGAAAGCGGCGGGCGCGGGTGGTAGCGTCGATCGCAAGACCAAGGAACTGGTCGCGCTCGCAATCGGGGTCATCCAGCACTGCGATGGCTGCATCGCCTTCCATGCCAAGGCATTGAAGGACCTCGGTGCAACCCGCGAAGAGATCGCTGAGATCATGGCGACGTGCGTCTACATGGGCGGAGGCCCGGCGCTGATGTACGCAGCGGATGCGCTTCGCGCCTACGACCAGTTTAGTGAAGCGGCATAGGCGTAAGATTCTGCCGATCTTGATCGACATCAATGGCGGGCACCAACGTTGCGCTAGTCTGCTGGAGAACGTGAAGGAAAAGATGGTTGGAGGAAGACATGGCGCACATTGTTGTCATAGGCGCGGGTTTGGGCGGGACGATCGCAGCCTATCAGCTTCGTGACGAGCTTGGCGCGGAGCACAACGTTTCCGTGGTTGGCTGGGGTGAGCGTTTCAGCTTCGTCCCATCCAACCCGTGGGTGGCGGTTGGCTGGCGGGATCGGTCCTCCATCGAAGTCAATCTCGTCCCAGTCTTCAAACGACGTAAGATCGGCTTCTATTCCCAGGGTGCGCGCCGTCTGGACGCTGCCGAACGGCGGATCGAGCTGATGGATGGCGCATCCGTCTCTTATGATTACCTCGTTATCGCGACAGGCCCGGATCTCGCATTCGATGAGATCGAGGGATTAGGCCCCGACGCTGGCACGTATTCGATCTGCCGGGCCGACCATGCCGTGCAAACTAAGGAGGCCGTCGAGAGGCTCATTCGGCATCCGGGCCCCGTGGTGGTCGGCGCGGTCCAGGGAGCCTCCTGTTTCGGTCCGGCCTACGAATTCGCTTTCATTCTCGATAAGGCGCTGCGCGATGCGAAGGTTCGTGATCGCGTACCAATGACTTTCGTGACCTCCGAACCCTACATCGGCCATCTGGGCATCGATGGTGTCGGCGATACGAAAGGGCTTCTCGAAAGCGAGTTGCGGCAGAAGCACATCAAATGGATCTGTAACGCAAAGGTCGAAAAGATCGAGAGCGGCAAGATTTCTGTTTCAGAACTCGCCGAAGATGGCCCCGTCATTCGTGTACATGAGCTTGCCAGCAGTTTCACCATGCTGTTGCCGGCTTTTCGCGGTGTCGAGGCCATCCGGGGAATAACGGGGCTTACCAATCCCCGCGGCTTCGTCCTGATC
The DNA here is from genome assembly GCF_025941625.1 of Rhizobium acaciae. NCBI lineage: Bacteria > Pseudomonadati > Pseudomonadota > Alphaproteobacteria > Hyphomicrobiales > Rhizobiaceae > Rhizobium > Rhizobium acaciae. The sequence goes on along the minus strand of NZ_JAPCZO010000026.1, from coordinate 8,648 downwards.
GACAAGCGTCAGCGCAATCCGGCATTCCCCGAGATTTTTGCCGTTGGCGTCTGCGTCGCAATTCCTCCCATGGCTACCACTCCGGTGGCAGTGGGCGTACCGAAGACAGGTTTCATGATCGAATCGATGGTCACCGCGACGGTCAGGAACATCAAACGATTGCTGAGGAATGAACTCCCGGATGCCGAGGCGACCTGGAATGCCGTCTGCCTGGCCGACTTCGGCGATTCCGGGGTGGCCTTCGTCGCCCAGCCGCAAATACCGCCCCGGAACGTCAACTGGTCTTCCAGTGGTGCCTGGGTTCATGCGGCCAAGGTCGGCTTTGAGAAGTACTACCTGCACAAGATGCGCTCTGGCACGGCCGAGCCGATCTACGAGCGGCTGGCGCTTCATGCGCTCGGAATAGAGAAGCTCAAGGACATCAAGATTGAAGAGACTGAGGCATCCGCCCCGCAATAGCGGGACGGTCCTCCAAACGGAGTTTTGGGAAATGACATTGGATCGATCCGTTCTCGCCTTTGCGGGTATCATGGTGCTGCTATCAGTGACGCTGACCTTCTGGGTGTCAGCCTATTTCGTGTGGCTGACGGTGTTCGTCGGCGCCAACATGCTGCAGTCCGCATTCACCGGTTTCTGCCCAGCGGCAATCGTTTTTCGTAAGCTGGGCATCAAGCCCGGCACGGCTTTCTAGGATGCTGCCCCATGCGCCTGATCTTACTGATGGCCGGGCTGGCCTTGGCCTGCTCGGCCTCGGCCGCGACGATGACGCTGCAACCGACCACTATAACCGAATGGAAAGCCGTCTACGGAACCATAGAGGCGCGAAACACCGTCGCAGCTCGTGCCCGCATTGGCGGCACGATCGTCGAACTGAACGTCACCGAAGGCGATACGGTCAAGTCGGGGCAGAAGATCGCTCTTGTCCGGGATGAGAAGCTTGCCTTTCAAATTGCCGCCCTGGATGCTCAGATCAACGCGCTTCAATCGCAATTGTCGACTGCGCAGGCGGATCTAGCCCGCGCGGAAACTCTCGTTGCAAGGGGCGCAGTTACCGTTCAGCAGTCTGACGCATTGCGCACGCAGGTCGTTGTCACTCAAAACCAGATCTCTGCGACCCATGCCCAGCGTTCTGTTGTCTTGCAGCAACAGTCCGAAGGCGAGGTCGACGCTCCGACGGATGGCAAGGTTCTCACAGTGCCGATCACTAGGGGCGCCGTCATCTTGGCGGGTGAAACGGTGTCGACCGTCGGTGGCGGCGGCCTGTTCCTGCGCTTGGCCATTCCGGAGCGCCATGCGGCATTCCTGAAGCAGGGCGCGACCATAAGGATCAGCGCCAATGGCAGGCAATTGTCCGGACAGTTGGTCAAGATCTATCCACAGATCGACAACGGCCGGGTGATCGCCGACGTGGAGGCGGATCAACTCGACACCCCCTTTGTCGAGGCTCGCGTTCTGGTCGAGGTGCCGGTGAGCCAAAGGGCGGCTCTGCTGGTGCCGGAGGATGCAGTCTTCACCCGTTCCGGACTGGATTTCGTCAAGGTGAACGACGGCGCGACCGAGGTCGAACGGACCGTCATCCCTGGCGAGCACATCGTCCGGCCGGACGGCCGCTTTGTCGAGATACTGACCGGCCTTGCCGCTGGCGACGAGGTCGTCGTTCCATGAGACAGGATGAATCCAGCCTTGGCATTGCGGGCCGTCTGACCCGCACCTTCATCGTCTCGCCGCTGACGCCATTGCTTCTGCTCGCCGCCCTGGCCTTCGGCGTCATCGCGCTCATGACGCTGCCCCGTGAGGAAGAGCCGCAGATTTCGGTTCCGATGGTCGATATCCATGTGCGTGCCGACGGATTGAAGGCGGAGGATGCCGTCAAGCTGATTACGGAGCCGCTGGAGACCATCGTCAAGGGGATAGACGGCGTCGAGCACGTCTATTCCCAGACCTACGACGATCAGGTTCTCGTCACGGCGCGATTTCTCGTCGGGACCTCATCCGACTCCGCCGTCTTGCGGGTCCACGAGAAGGTCCAGGCCAATATGGACAGGATCCCGGTCGGGATTCCGGCGCCGCTAATCGTCGGCCGGGGCATAGACGACGTCGCCATCCTGTCGCTGACGCTGACGCCGACCATTGACGCGGCCGGCCGCACCAAGGGCAATGACCTGACCCGTGTCGCTCGCGAGCTGAAAACCGAACTTTCAAAGGTGGAGAATGTCGGACTGACCTATCTTGTAGGCGAGTCCGACGAAGTCATGCGCGTCGCGCCCGATCCGGCCAGGCTGGCGCTCTACGGCGTGACGCTCCAGCAATTGGCAGCCAAGGTTTCCGGCGCGAACCGCGCCTTTCCCGCGGGGCAGATCCGTGACAAGGGCGAGCAGATCGGTCTCGTCGCCGGCGAGACGCTGGCGTCCCCCACCGACATCGGCAATCTGCTCCTGACCGCGCGCGACGGCCGCCCGGTCTATGTGCGTGATGTCGCAAACATTGGCCTGGCGACCGCTTCCAACGAGACGGTGTCAGCAAGCCTCGTGCACGGCGAAAAGGGCGTGGTCCGGCTGCCCGCCGTCACCGTGGCAATCGCCAAGAGGCCGGGGGCAAATGCCGTCACCGTGGCGCAATCGGTCCTGGCACGCGTCGAAGCTCTCAGGGGAACACTGATTCCCGCCGAGATGAGCATTGACGTCACGCGCAATTACGGTGAGACGGCCAATGACAAGGCCAACGAGCTGCTGCTTCATCTTGGCCTTGCAACCGTGTCGATCATCGTGCTCGTTGGCGTCTCGATCGGCTGGCGTGAAGCATCGGTGGTTGCCGTCGTTATCCCGGTGACAATCCTGCTGACGCTCTTTGCCTCGAAGCTGATGGGCTATACGCTCAACCGCGTCTCGCTGTTTGCATTGATATTTTCGATCGGCATTCTCGTTGACGATGCCATCGTCATCATCGAGAACATCGCCCGCCATTGGAGCATGGGAGATGACCGTAGCCGCCGGCAAGCTGCGATCGACGCGGTCGCGGAAGTGGGAAACCCGACGATCATCGCCACCCTGACGGTCGTCACGGCATTGCTGCCGATGCTCTTCGTTTCCGGCATGATGGGCCCCTATATGAGCCCGATCCCGGCAAATGCCTCGGCCGCCATGATCTTTTCCTTCTTCATAGCGGTAACGGTAACGCCCTGGCTGATGCTGAAGATCGCTGGCAGGGGCGACAAGGCTCACGAAAGGCAGTCGTCCCATGCCCGGGGCGGCATGATCGGTCGTCTCTATACGCTGGTCGCGCGCCCGCTGCTTGCCTCGAAGACGTCGAGCTGGATATTCCTCGTCGTCGTCGGCTTGCTGACACTCGGCTCGCTTGCCCTCTTCTATACCGAGGACGTCACGGTCAAGCTGTTGCCCTTCGACAACAAGTCGGAACTGTCGGTGATGGTCGACCTGCCTGAAGGCTCTTCCGTTGAGGCGACGGATGCGATGGCGCAATCGATCGCGCGGCTGGTGATGCAATTCCCCGAGGTGAAGTCCGCACAGACCTATGCCGGCAGTGCAGCGCCCTTCAATTTCAATGGCCTCGTGCGTCACTATTACCTGCGGGCCAGTCCCGAACAGGGGGAGGTCGCCATCGAGTTGCTGTCGAAGGCCGAGCGCTCCCGAACCAGCCATGAGTTGGCCGTCGCCATACGGAACCGCCTCGGCGAGATCCCGATTCCGGCTGACACCAGCCTGAAGGTGGTCGAGCCTCCCCCGGGGCCGCCGGTGATCGCGACGCTTCTTGCCGAGATCTATGGTCCGGACGGGGATACCCGCAGAAAGGTCGCCGGGAAGGTCGAAACAGCCTTCCGTTCCGTTCCATTCATCGTCGATGCGGATAATTCCTACGGAACCCCGGCCCGGCGTCTGCGTGCGACCATCTCGACCGATGACGCGGAATTTTTCCATGTCGAGGACAGCGATGTCTTCGATACCATCTCGATCCTCAACAACGGTGAGACCGTCGGCTATTCGCATAGAGGCGGTGGCAGGCAGCCGATCCCGATCCGGCTGGAGTTGCCGAAAAGCGATCGCGTGCTGAACGAACGGTTTCTCACTACGCCGATCCCGGCAAATGTTCTTCCGGGAGATCGCGGTGTCGTCGAACTTGGTGATGTCCTTCATACCGCCGAGGAAAAGGCATCCTTTCCCATCTTCCGCCACAACGGCCGCGCCGCTGAAATGGTGACGGCCGAACTCGCCGGCGCCTATGAGGCACCTCTCTACGGGATGATCGCCGTCCAGAGGGCGCTCGATGCCGAAGACTGGACCGGCCTTTCCAAGCCACGCATATCGCTGCATGGCCAGCCTGATGACGAGAGCGTCTCGACGCTGCTCTGGGATGGCGAATGGGAGGTCACCTGGGTAACGTTCCGCGACATGGGCGCCGCCTTCATGGTGGCTCTCCTCGGCATCTATATCCTGGTCGTCGCGCAGTTCGGTTCGTTCAAGGTGCCGCTGGTTATTCTGACGCCGATCCCGTTGACCTTCATCGGCATCCTCGGCGGGCACTGGCTGTTCGGCGCGCCCTTCTCGGCGACGTCGATGATCGGCTTTATCGCGCTCGCAGGCATTATTGTCCGTAACTCCATCCTGTTGGTCGACTTCATTCGCCACAACGAGGCGCCAAACCAGCCACTGTCCGAAATCCTGATCGAGGCCGGCGCGATCCGTTCGAAGCCCATTCTGCTCACCGCTGTTGCGGCGATGATCGGGGCGGTCGTCATCCTCAGCGATCCGATCTTCCAGGGGCTGGCAATCTCCCTACTGTTCGGCCTGGCCTCGTCGACCTTGCTGACGGTGTTAGTCATTCCGGCCATCTATCGCGTGGTGAAGACCTGACCGAGATCGTGCGGATCTCGACGCCGACATCGACGACTACCTCATCCTCGGAGCCTGCAATCCGCGCAGTCGGTGGCGGCAATGTCATGGTGAGCGCCATCGATCCGGTCGCGCCTATGCGAGCGATCGACAACGAAATGCTGACCAGTCTGGCAGGCAAGGTCCGCTCGGTGCTTGCGGATGTCGTGACGGACATTTGATACCCGATCTTACGGAGAGCCGGCTACCGAATCTGTGTCGCACTGGCCATGGCATGCCTGGCAATCGCGAACCGTTACTTGATCGTGCCGCTCAACCGAAATCATCCCGAGACATCAAGAAACGTCCTGATGGTCGGTGCAGGCCTCGAGATCGCACTCGGTCTGCTCGCCTTCGCTCTTGTCGCGTCCTTCGGACTCGAAGACCCGACGGCATAAAAAAAGACGCTCTCTTCGGGAATAGACACCGCCCTCAGGTGTCTACCCCGGATATAACAAGAAGGAAGAAGTCGATGAACATCTGGTCCCACCGTACGTCAACGGTCCTTGCGGCCGCGATCCTGGCCACAGCCGGAACATGTGCGGCATTCGCGCATGACCCGGTGCAGCACACACATCCGGCCAAGCTGGTGGCCGACTCTACAGAGGCTGCCTTTCTCGCCGAGAACAATACGGCCATGGACAAGATGATGGCGGACATGGAGGTCAAGCCGACCGGCGATGTCGATCGTGATTTCGTGGCGATGATGACGCCGCATCACCAGGGCGCGATCGATATGGCACTCGCCGTCCTGAAATACGGCAAGAACGAACAGCTTAAGCGCATCGCGCAAGAGATCATCGTGGATCAGCAGCAGGAGATTGCGGCAATGAAGCTTGCGATCGGCGATCCGCTTCCCCCATCCGACGCCGCCCCGACACAGGTCGCACCGGAGACTACCCCCGCCGAATCCATGCAGGGCATGGATCCAGGAATGAAGATGTAACCCAAAGGTCGTTACCCATGAACATTCGGACATCTTTCGCCGCCAGCTTGCTGGCGGGCAGCATGCTATTGCCTTTTTCTGCCTTCGCCGGCCAAGCGCCCTTCGCAGATTCCGCCCCGGATATTCCGGTGAGCAGTAAGGACCGCGTCTACGCCGCCGAGCAGTTTTCGAATACGGTCTCGGTCACCGATCCGGCGACCAACCAGCTTCTTGGCGTGATCAAGCTTGGCGATCCTCAGCCCGGCAACCTCTCGCCGCTCTACAAGGGGCAGGTTCTGGTCCATGGTATGGGCTTTTCGCCCGACAAGAAGACGATCGCGGTCGTCTCCATCGGCTCGAACTCCGTCACCTTCATCGACACTGCGACCAACACGGTGAAGCATACGACCTACGTCGGTCGCTCGCCGCATGAAGCCTTCTATACCCCGGACGGCAAGGAAGTCTGGATCACCGTCCGGGGTGAGGATTACATTTCCGTCATCGACGCCAACACGTTCGAGGAGAAGACCCAGATCAAGGTGCCTGCGGGTCCTGGCATGCAGATCTTCTCGCCGGACGGAAAGTACGGCTATATCTGCTCGTCGTTCAACCCCGAGACGGTCGTGGTCACCGTCGCCGACCATCAGATCGTCGGCCACGTGAAGCAGGCGAGCCCGTTCTGCCCGAATATCGCTGCCTCGCCGGATGGCAAGCAAGTCTGGTTCACGCTGAAGGACATCGGCAAGGCCCAGGTGTTCAATGCTCAGGCGCCATTCGACCTGATCAAAACGATCGATACCGGACCAATCACCAACCACGTCAACCTCGTCACCAACAAGAATGGCAGCTTCGCTTACGTGACAGTCGGCGGATTGAACGAGGTCAAGGTCTTCCGGACCGACAATTTCGAGCAGGTCGCGACGATCCCGGTCGGCAATCTGCCGCACGGAATCTGGCCGTCGGGTGATGGGACCCGCGTCTATGTCGGCCTGGAAAACGCCGACGCCATGGCTGCGATCGACACGCTGACGAACAAGGTTATCGCCACGATACCGATCGGCCAAGCAGCGCAGGCTGTCAATTATGTCCCGAACGCGGTACCGGAGGGCGATGGCCTGCAGAACCTGCAACCACTCGGGACCGCGGGCGTCGCCGCTCACCTGAAGCTCGAAATGAAGGGCGACAAGGTAAACAAGGCACCGACGAGCGTGTCCCTGTTCGATCAGGGTCTGACCCAAGTTCTGCAGGCATCCGTCACTGGACTGGAGCCGAAGAAGATGTATGTTTTGGCACTTTCCGAAAAGGCAGATGGCAGCGGACCACTCCAGGGCCTCTCAAACTTTATGACCAACCCAGCCGGCTCGGCGATCGTCAACGCTGTCGGGCCGATCCGGCAGATCGTGGAAGCCAAGCACCAGGACGAGCGGCGTTACCTCGTGATTGCCTCGGTTGAAGACGGCAAGTCGGGCAACGTCCTGCAGGTACAAACTGCGGAGTAAAGCGAACCGACGGCCCGCGGAACAGCGGGCCGTCTGTCTGGAGGTCAGGATATGGATGACTTGCTTCTACAGGTAGAGCCGATGATCCCTGCCTTGAGGCGTTACGCCAGAGGTCTTGTGCGGGACATCGAAGCTGCTGATGATATCGTTCAGGACTGCCTGGAGAGGGTGGTTCTCAACTGGAGCCGCCGGCGCGACGACAATCCGCGTTCGTGGGTGTTCGCCATTCTGCACAACCTGGCAGTGAATAGGCTCAGGCAGGATGCCCGGCGTGGCGGCTCCGTGCCAATCGAGGACGTTCCCGAGGCTACGGGCGCGCGGGCGGCAACGCAGGAGGATACGGTCTATGGCCATGAGGTGATGGCGGCGATCGAACGCCTGCCGCCGGATCAGCGCAGCATTCTGCTCCTGATCTCGGTCGAAGATCTGACTTACGCGGAGGCGGCGAAGGTACTGGAAATTCCTCTCGGCACGGTGATGTCAAGGCTTTCGCGAGCGCGGGAGCAGTTGAGGACGATACTGGAAACCAAGCCGTCGGGTGGCTCAGCCGGCCGTCCGTATATCTGGAGGGTAAAATGACCATGAGACCAATTATCGAAGACGACCTCCAGGCCTTTGTCGACAATGCGCTCGATGCTGAGCGGCGTCGCGACGTGTCCGAATATCTGCTGGCGAACCCCGAGGCTGCCGCACGTGTCTCCTCCTACCGGACCCAAGCCGCGGCGTTGCGCTCGACAATGGACCTTGTGGCGCGCGAGCCTGTGCCGTCGAGGCTCAACCTCAAGACTATCATGGCAGCGCGCCCCATTTCCCGTAGACCGCAATGGTTCCGGCTTGCTGCCGCTGCTGTCCTTATGCTTGCCGTCGGCGCGACGGGCGGCTGGATCACCAGAGGCTACACGATCCCATCGATGGAAGGTGTTGCTGCGCTCGCGCAGGAAGCTTCCGCGAGCTACAGCGTCTTCGCCCCCGACCGGCTTCGCCCCGTTGAAGTCAGGTTTGACGGCAGCGAGAATCTGCAGCAGTTTGCCGCCGCGACGCTAGGGCGCTCTGCCGCTATCCCAGATCTCAGCAAGTCGGGCTATCGCCTCATGGGCGGTCGCGTGATCCCGACGGCGCATGGTCCTGGCTTCATGCTGATGTATGACAACGACAAGGGCAGCCGGATCGTCATGCTCGCGCGCCACATGACGGTGGATCAGGACAAGCCGATGGTCAAAAGCGGCAAGGACGATATCCGCGGCTGGAGCTGGGCAAAGAACGGCATGGGCTACAGCCTGGTTGGATCGTTGCCGTCAGAAGAGCTTCACCCGCTCGCCGATGCAGTGCGCTCGCAAG